>NZ_JAAARL010000023.1:0-116597 GCF_009908205.1 Pseudomonas sp. Fl5BN2
TCGTGTCTAAACCAGAGGGTCGGGCATATTATCGAAAAGGAGAAATATCAGTCGATAGAGAGCGTCGGGGCATTGAAATCGCTACCTCTCTAGCCCGCAACCTACGCTCTCGCGAAGCCAATGAGATCCCCACCGAGCCGGGGTTCTGTATGGACCGGGCCTATATCGCGGGAAATAGTTTTCAAAGTGAAGACTTCGGGATTGGCGTGACCTTCCCGGAACACCCTGGGGCCTTCTTGTCGTTCAGATCCAGCACCGGAGCCGAACAAGATCGGTTATTGGACCGAGTGGGGGGATTTCTGATGGGGGCGGCCAAGCTGGTTGCAGGCATCGAGACCCTGCGCAAAAGAGAGCGTGACGGTGCAGTTCCAGGCGAAGAGTATCTGCTGGCAGGCAGCACAAAGGGGCAGCGCGCCTATACCTTCCTCTGGGAGGCCCAGGGCAAGGACGAGTCGGTCAGCGAACCCCACCTCAAGGCGGAATTGAGCGTAGAGGAACGAAGCTCCGATGAACATGGCAACCCACCGGCTCCGACTTTCAAATCCGATAAAGCAGCACTGGAACTGTGGGACGCCATCATCGATTCAATTCGCCTGCGTCCGGTATCGACGCCTTAAGGCGACGGCAGTAACCGGGTGCTCAAGGCTGCAAAACCAGAGAAGCAGCCTTGAGCAAAGGCCTGGAAAGGGCTGGCCGTAAGGGCGAAACCGCCAGCCGCCGCGACCGCAGCAACGGATATGTGCCCCCTATGTGCCCCAACGCACAGACAACACCCCCGCAGCCGCGCAACCTTCACGGTTGAACATTTTTGCCTGACACGCCCGTCGCGACGGTGCATGGATTTGACCGCACGCCCCGCTCCCGGCCCTCCTTCGCACCCTGTGCCGAGGGATGGCTCTGTTATGCCAAGGAAAACATGGACAGTCATTGGACCCACGCATTCCTGAGGTTCTGGCGTCTGCCCGCCGCCAGATATGGTCAATGGAAGGCCTCGCGCAAGACCGTCGAATACGAGGCGCCGCTGCGCTCGGAATTGTTCAGCAGTGAACAGATGGCCAGCCACGGTACCCTGCTGGCGCAACAGCACCGCCTGAGCCAGAGCCGTACTCCGGACTGGCTGCTGGCTCGCCTGGCGGACAACGCCAGCGCCCTGGCCAGTTGCTGCAAGAGCCTGACCGCCGCCACCCGCACTTCACCCCGCGCCACCCCCGCCGCCGAATGGCTGCTGGATAACTACTACCTCTTGGAAGAACAGATCCGCATCACCCGCACGCACCTGCCAAGGGATTACAGCCGGCAGTTGCCGCGCCTGGCCAATGGGCAGTCGGCGGGCCTGCCACGGGTCTATGACATCGCCCTGGAAACCATTTCCCACGGCGACGGCCGGGTCGACAGCGACAGCCTGGGACGCTTCGTCGACAGCTACCAGAGCGTCACGCCACTCAAGCTCGGCGAGCTGTGGGCGATCCCGATCATGCTGCGCCTGGCCTTGATCGAGAACCTGCGCCGGGTGGCCTTTCGGGTCATGGCCAACTGGGCCGAACGCAATCTGGCCAACGACTGGGCCGATCGCTTGATGGAAACCGCCGAACAGGACGCCAAGAGCGTGGTGCTGGCAGTGGCCGACATGGCGCGCTCGGCACCGCCGATGAGTGCGTCCTTCGTCGCCGAACTGGCGCGGCGCCTGCAAGGGCAGAACGCGGCCCTGGTGCTGCCCCTGGCCTGGATCGAGCAGTTGCTGGGAGAGACCGGCCTGAACATCGAACGCCTGGTGCAGCTCGACGCCCAGCAACAGGCCGCCGATCAGGTGTCCATCAGCAACAGCATTTCCAGCCTGCGCCTGCTCTCGGCGAGCAACTGGCGCGAGTTCGTCGAGCTGATGAGCCGGGTCGAACAGGTACTGCAAGAGGACCCGGCAGGGGTCTATGCCGATATGGATTTCGCCACCCGCGACCATTACCGGCATGTGCTCGAACGCCTGGCCCGGCACTGTCCCCACAGTGAGGAACAGGTGGCCCGCCAGTGCATCGAACTGGCCCGTGCGCATTACCGGGCCGACACCCCCGAAGCCGTGGCCGGGCACGTCGGGCACTACCTGATCGGCGCCGGACGCCGCACCCTGGAGCAGCAGATCGGCGCCCGGGTGCCCCTGGCAGAGCGCGGCCGGCGCCTGCTGACCCAAGCCCCCCTGGGCTTTTTCCTGGTGCCGGTGATGCTGCTCTCAGCGCTGTTCGCCTGGCACTTTCTCGACGCGCTGTACCAGGAGGCCGAGCCCGGCAGCTACTGGCTGGCCCTGCTGGCCGTACCCGCCCTGCTGCTCAGCAGTCGGCTGGCCATCGGCCTGATCAATGGCCTGGTGACCCTGACCGTGGCTCCGGGGATTTTGCCGCGCCTGGACTACAGCGAAGGCATTGCGCCCAGGGCCCGGACCCTGGTGGCGGTACCTTGCCTGATCGGTTGCGCGGCGGATGTCGAGGAGCTGGTGGAAGGCCTGGAAGTCCGCTTTCTGGCCAACCGCGATGCCCAGTTGTACTTCGCCCTGCTCAGCGACTTTCTCGACGCCCCCAGCGAAACCCTGGACAGCGACGCCGGCCTGCTGGTGCTGGCCCAACAACGGATCGAGGCGCTGAACCTGAAATACCCCGAAGAGGCCGTTGAGCGCTTCTACCTGCTGCACCGCCCGCGCCAGTGGAACAGCGCTGAGCACTGCTGGATGGGCCATGAGCGCAAACGCGGCAAGCTCGAAGACCTCAACGCCCTGCTGCGCGGCCGCGGCCGGGAGCGTTTTTCGCTGATCGTCGGCGATATCCAGGCGCTGCCGAGCATCACCTATGTGATCACCCTGGACAGCGACACCCAGTTGCCCCGGGACGTGGCCCAACAATGCGTGGGCGCCATGGACCACCCCCTGAACCGGCCCCAGGCGGACCCCGTCAGCGGGCGCATCGTCAGTGGCTACGGGATTCTCCAACCGCGGGTCGGCATCAGCCTGTCGAGCACCGCCCGCGCAGCCTACGCCCGGCTGTTCGCCAGCGACGCCGGGATCGATCCCTATACCCGCGCGGTGTCGGACGTCTATCAGGACCTGTTCCAGGAAGGCTCTTTCGTCGGCAAGGGCATCTATGTCGTGGACACCTTCGAACAGACCCTGGGCGGACGCTTCGCCGACAACCGGATTCTCAGCCACGACCTGATCGAGGGCTGCTACGCCCGCTCCGGGCTGCTCAGCGATGTGCAGCTGTTCGAGGAATACCCCGCCCGCTACAGCGCCGACGTCAAGCGTCGCCAGCGCTGGATCCGCGGCGACTGGCAATTGCTGCCCTGGCTCCTGCCCTGGTCGCCCAAGGCAGCGGGCGGCCTGGAAAGCAATCGCCTGAGTCCCCTGGCGCGCTGGAAGATTCTCGACAACCTGCGCCGCAGCCTGGAACCCATGGCCCTGCTGGGCATGCTGTTGTGGGGCTGGCTGGGAGCCAGCCACCCCCTGGCCTGGACCCTGGCGGTGTTGATCCTGCTGTTGGTGCTGCCACTGTCGGCGGCCTTTCGCGAGCTGTTGCACAAGACCCCGGATGTACCGCTGCAACAACATCTGGCCGCGGCCCTGGGCAGTGCCGGCCAGCACTTGGCCCGGGCCCTGCTGCCCCTGGCCTGGCTGCCCTATGAAGCCGCCTACAGCCTGGACGCCATAGGCCGCGCCCTGTGGCGCATGGGCATCAGCAAACAGCACCGGCTGCAATGGCAGCCGTCCCGGGAAGCCGAACGCGGTCCTGATGACAGCCTGCTCCAACTTTACCGGCGCATGTCGATCGGCCCGCTCCTGGCCCTGTTGCTGATGGGGCTGCTCGGGCCGCGCCCACAACTGCTGATGGCCGCACCGTTCCTTCTCGCCTGGCTGGCCGGCCCGGCCCTGGCCTGGTGGCTGAGCCGGCCCGCGACCCAGGTCGAGTTCGTGCCGTCCAGCAGCCAACGGCGCTTCCTGCAGAGCCTGGCTCGACGCACCTGGGCCTTTTTCGACCAGTACGTCGGGCCCCAGGACAACTGGCTGGCCCCGGACAACCTGCAGGAGCAGCCCCAGCATCGGGTGGCCCATCGCACCTCGCCGACCAACCTCGGCCTGGCCCTGCTGGCGCATCTGGCAGCCCATGACTTCGGCTACCTGAGCAGCCGCCGGCTGTTGCAGCGCCTGGAGCAGATGCTGGCCAGCATGGGCCGGCTGGAGCGCTATCGCGGGCACTTCTACAACTGGTACGACACCCAGAGCCTGCAACCTTTGCCGCCGCGCTATGTGTCCACCGTGGACAGCGGCAACCTGGCGGGCATGCTGCTGACCCTGCGTCCCGGGCTGCTGGCCCTGGTGGAGACAGCGCCAGCGCTGCTGCAAATCGCCAACGGCCTGCTGGACAGCCTCGATGTCTACCAGGACGCCCTGACGGCCGCCGCCCAGGACACCGCGCCAGTGCTGCGCTGGCGCCTGGAAACACGAGCCGTGCATGAACACCTGAGCCTGCATGCCGATGCCGGCGCCGGCGGTTTGCTGGGGCTGCTGCAACGGATCGCCGAGGGCACCGCCGAGGCGCAGGCCGAGGCCACCGATGATGTCACCTTCTGGCGCGAGGCCCTGGCCGCGCAATGCCGCGACCTGCACGACGAGCTGCAATGGCGCACCCTGCCGCCGATGGCCGATGGCCGCCGGCTCGGCGTCCTCAGCTGGCGCCAGTTGGCGCAACTGGACCCCGCGCACTGGCTGGCGATGCACCGTCAACGAATCGCAACCCTGAAGGAACTGGCACTGGAGCGCATCGCCTGCGTGAACCAGTTGCTCGAAGGCCTGGTCGGCATGACGCAGATGGACTTCGGCTTTCTCTACGACAACCGCCGTCATCTGCTGGTGATCGGCTACAACGCCGATGAAAGACGCCTGGATGCCGGGTACTACGACCTGCTGGCCTCGGAAGTGCGCCTGACCCACTACGTCGCCATCGCCCAGGGACAACTGCCCCAGGAAAGCTGGTTCGCCCTCGGCCGCCTGCTCACCAGCAGCGCCGGCACCCCGGTGCTGCTGTCCTGGACCGGCTCGATGTTCGAGTACCTGATGCCGATGCTGGTGATGCCCAGCTACCAGGGCACCCTGCTGGACCAGACCTGCCGCGCCGCCGTGGCCTTGCAGATCGAGCACGGCCAGCAGTTGGGCCTACCCTGGGGCGTATCCGAGTCGGGCTACAACACCCTCGACAGCCAGTTCAACTACCAGTACCGGGCATTCGGCGTGCCGGGCCTGGGGCTCAAGCGTGGCCTCGGTGCGGAACGGGTGGTGGCGCCCTATGCCAGCGTCCTGGCGCTGATGGTGGCGCCACAGGCCGCCTGCCAGAACCTGCAACGCCTGGCGCAACTGGGCCTGGCTGGACGCTTCGGCCTCTATGAAGCCGTCGACTACACCGAATCGCGCCTGCCTCGCGGCCAGAACCACGTGCTGGTGCAATCGTTCATGGCCCATCACCAGGGCATGAGCCTGCTGGCCCTGGCCTGGCTACTGCTGGACCAGCCGATGCAACGGCGCTTCGAATCCGATCCGCAGTTCCAGGCCATCGCCCTGCTGCTGCAAGAACGGGTGCCGAAAACCGCGGCCCAGTACCTGCACGCCGCCGGTGCTCCAGCGGCCGACGAGGCCGCCCGGGCCCACGAAAACAAACTGCGGGTGTTCGCCGACCCGGACCGCAAGCGCCCGGCGGTGCAACTGCTTTCCAACGGCCATTACCACGTCATGCTCAGCAGTGCCGGCGGTGGCTACAGCCGCTGCAACGAGCTGGCGGTGACCCGCTGGCACGAAGACCCGACCCGCGATCACTGGGGCCAGTTCTGCTACCTGCGGGACGTCGCCAGCGGCGACTTCTGGTCCGCCGCCTACCAGCCGACCCGGCACCGCCCGGAAAGCTTCGAAGCGATCTTCACCGATGCCCGGGCCGAGTTCCGGGTGCGCGAGCGGGACTTCGACAGCCACACGGAAATTGTCGTGTCCCCCGAAGACCCGATCGAACTGCGCCGCCTGCATATCAGCAACCGTGCCCGGGTACGCCGCAGCATCGAGCTCACCAGCTACGCCGAAGTGGTCCTGGCCCCGGCCCAGAGCGATGCCGCTCACCCGGCCTTCAGCAACCTGTTCATCGAGACCGAGCTGCTGCTGCCGTTGCAGGCCATCGTCTGCAGCCGCCGACCCCGCGCCCAGGAACAGCCGGTGCCCTGGATGTGCCACTTGCTGGCGGCCCACGGCGTCGATATCGACGCGATTTCCTACGAAACCGACCGTGCGCGCTTCATCGGCCGTGGCCGCGATCTCGCCGCCCCCCTGGCCCTGGACCCGCAGATCGAGCGGCTCTCGGGGACGGCCGGACCGGTGCTGGATCCGATCGTGGCGATCCGTTGCCGGATCACCCTCGATCCCGGCCAGAGCGCCACCATCGACCTGGTCACCGGGGTCGGCGACAGCCGCGAACAGTGCCTGCAACTGATCCACAAATACCGCGACCGACACTTGGCAGACCGGGTCTTCGACCTGGCCTGGACCCACAGCCAGGTGCTGTTGCGCCAACTCAACGCCTCCCTGGCAGAAGCCCGGCTGTTCCAACAGATGGCCGCATCGTTGCTCTACGCCAACGCCACCCTGCGCGCCGATAGCAGCCTGCTGCTGGCCAACCGGCGCAGCCAGTCGGGGCTCTGGGGCCAGGGCATTTCCGGCGATCTGCCGATCGTCCTGCTGCAAGTCGGCGACCTGGCCAACATCACGCTGGTGCAGCAGTTGATCAAGGCCCACGCCTACTGGCGGCAGAAAGGCCTGGCGGTGGACCTGGTGATCTGGAACGAGGATCAGATCGGCTACCGCCAGCAACTCCAGGACCTGATCATGGGCCTGGTGACTTCCGGCAGCGAGGCGAGCCTGATCGATCGTTCGGGCGGCATCTTCGTGCGCCCGGCCCAGCAACTGTCCAGCGAAGACCGCACGCTGATGCTGGCGGTGGCGCGGCTGGTGATCAGTGACAGTCGCGGCAGCCTCGCCGAGCAGGTCCATCGGCGTCGTGCCGATCCGTCGCTGCCGCGCCTGGAAGCGCCTCTGGTGCGTCTGCCGCAGCCCGCCATCAGCGCTGCGCCCGCACCGCTGCCGGAGCTGATTCTGCAGACGCCTTATGGCGGTTTCAGCAGCGACGGCCGCGAATACCTGATCACCCTCAACCCCGGACAGCCGACCCCGGCCCCCTGGGCCAACGTCCTCGCCAACCCGCTGTTCGGCACAGTGATCTCGGAAAGCGGCAGCGCCTACACCTGGCGCGAAAACGCCCACGAATACCGCCTCAGCCCATGGCACGACGACCCGGTCAGCGACCCCAGCGGCGAGGCCCTGTACCTGCGTGACGAAGACAGCGGCCAGGTCTGGTCGCCGACTCCGCAGCCCTGCCCCGGCAGCGGCAGCTACCGCACGCGCCACGGCTTCGGCTACAGCGTCTTTGAGCATGAGGAGAACGGCATCCACAGCGAACTCACGGTGTATGTGGCGCTGGAAGCGCCGATCAAGTTCTCGCGGCTGAAGATCTGCAACCGCAGCGGCCGGCCGCGGCGGCTGTCGGTGACCTGCTACGTGGAATGGGTGCTGGGGGAGTTGCGCAGTCGCTCGGCCATGCACGTGGTCACCGAAAGCGATCCGGTCAGCGGTGCGCTGTTCGCTCGCAACCCCTACAACATGGAGTTCTGCGGGCACGTGGCGTTTCTCGACACCGATTCCCAGGTGCGCAGCTTCAGCGGCGACCGCAGCGAATTCCTCGGCCGCAACGGCAGCCTTGCGGCCCCCGCAGCACTGACCCGAGGGCGCTTGTCCGGACGCTCCGGCGCCGGTTTCGACCCGTGCGCGGCGATGCAGGTCGGCCTGGAGCTGGCGGACGGCCAGAGCCAGGAGGTGCTGTTTCGCCTGGGCGCCGAAGTCGATGCCAAGGCCGCTACGAGGCGGGTCCTGCAATACCGTGGCACGCAGATGGCGCAGACCGAGCTTGAAGCGGTGCACCGGCATTGGCAGCGCAGCCTCGGCACGGTGCAGATACGCACGCCGGAGCCGGCCGTCGACGTGCTGGCCAACGGCTGGCTGATGTACCAGACCATTGCCTGTCGCTTCTGGGCCCGCAGCGGCTACTACCAGTCCGGTGGCGCCATCGGCTTTCGCGACCAGTTGCAGGACAGCATGGCGATGATCCACGCCGAGCCGGCCCTGGCCCGCGAGCACCTGTTGCTTTGCGCCGCCCATCAGTACCCCGAAGGCGACGTCCAGCACTGGTGGCACCCGCCGCAGAATCGCGGGGTGCGCACCGGCTGCTCCGACGACTTCCTCTGGCTGCCCCTGGCCACCAGCCGCTATGTGCAGATCACCGGCGACCGCAGCGTGCTGGCGGTCGAGGTGGATTACCTGGAAGGCCGCCCGCTCAACCCCGGGGAAGAGTCCTACTACGACCTGCCCCAGGCTTGCGCGCTGCGCGAAAGCCTCTACCAGCACTGCCGGCGCGCCATCGAGCACGGCAGCCGGCGCGGCGTCCACGGCTTGCCGCTGATGGGCACCGGGGACTGGAACGATGGCATGAACCGGGTCGGGGAACGGGGCCAGGGCGAAAGCGTGTGGCTGGGCTTCTTCAGCCATGAGGTACTGCAACGCTTTGCCCTCACCGCCGAACAGCACAACGACCCGGACTTTGCCCGGGAGTGTCGGGATCAGGCCCTGGCCCTGCGGGCCGCCCTCGACACCCACGGCTGGGACGGGCAGTGGTACCGCCGCGCCTGGTTCGACGACGGCCAGGCCCTGGGCACCGCGAGCAACCTGGAGTGCCGCATCGACGCCATCGCCCAGAGCTGGTCGGTGCTGTCCGCTGCCGCCAGCGACGCGCGCCAACACCAGGCCATGCAGTCCCTGGACCAGTACCTGGTACGCCGGGACAGCGGCGTGGTGCTGCTGCTGGACCCACCGTTCGCCCACAGCCCCCTGGACCCCGGCTACATCAAGGGCTACGTGCCCGGGGTACGGGAGAACGGCGGCCAGTACACCCACGCGGCGGTCTGGGCCAGCATGGCCTTTGCCCGCTTGGGGGACAGTGCCCGGGCCTGGGAACTGCTGCGCATGATCAACCCGGTAAACCGGCGCAGCGCCGAACAGGTCGCCACCTACCGGGTCGAACCCTATGTGATGGCCGCCGACGTCTATGGCGTGCCCCCCCACACCGGGCGCGGCGGCTGGAGCTGGTACACCGGCTCGGCGGGCTGGATGTACCGGCTGATCGTCGAGTCGCTGCTGGGGCTGCGCCGTGAAGGCGACAGCCTGTACATCGAGCCGGTGATCCCGGCGCACTGGCCGGGTTACACCCTGGACTATCGCTTCGGTGCCACGCTGTACGGTATCGAAGTCCGCCAGAACCCCGGCGCAACCCTCAGCCTGAGCCTGGACGACCGGCCCCTGGTGGGGCTGGCGGTGCCGCTGCTGGATGACGGCAACCCGCACCGGGTGTTGCTCACCTGGCCCGCGACCGCCATGCCCGCCGGGACCGGGCATTCCCAGGCCGCGGCCATCACTGAGTCAGCGCCATGAAGGACTCCGGGCACAGCCCTGGACTACCCTGAGTGGGCGCTGACGCCTTGCTATCCGGTGGTTATGACATGTTCGAAAACCTTGGGCTCGGGCCCAATCACCTGCTCAATGCACTGCCGGTCGAAGTGCAGGAGCGCCTGCTGCCTCACCTCAAGCCGGTGGCCCTGACCCTCGGCCAGGTGCTCTACGAATCCGGGGATGTACCAGGCCACGTCTACTTCCCCACGGACGCAGTGGTGTCGCTGCTGTACCTGATGGAGAACGGCGCTTCGGCGGAAATCGCTGTGGTCGGCAACGAGGGGCTGGTGGGCGTGGCCCTGGTCATGGGCGGCGAAAGCACCACCAGCCGGGCCATCGTGCAGAGTGCCGGGCATGCCTTGCGCCTGCCCGGGCAGCGCCTCAAGGAGGAGTTCAACCGCCACGGCGAAATGCTCTTGCTGATGCTGCGCTACACCCAGTCGCTGATCACCCAGATGGCCCAGACTGCGGTGTGCAACCGTCACCACTCCATCGACCAGCAACTGTGCCGCTGGCTCTTGCTGTCCCTGGACCGCCTGCCGGGCAACCAGCTGATCATGACCCAGGAGCTGATCGCCAACATGCTAGGGGTACGCCGCGAGGGGGTCACCGAGGCCGCAGGCAAGCTGCAACGCCAGGGCATCATCGAGTACAGCCGCGGGCGCATCAACGTACTCGACCGACCGCGCCTGGAACAGCACAGCTGCGAGTGCTACGCGGTGGTGCGCAATGAAACCGCGCGGCTGCTACCGTACCTGCCCATGGCAAATCAGGCGCAAAAGCCGCCGGACTGAAATTTCCTGATAGAAACCTCGCGCCAGAGGCGGAGAATCCTCGGCAGATTCCGCGCATGCCCGGCGCTGCGCCAGGCCTGTGCAGGTGCCCTTCTCTCCAGCCATGGCCAAGTACATGACGCCCGATACCTTTACTGACAGTGGTGCCTTCGTCACTCGCCAGACCTTTGCCCCTTACACCGAGGGCCCGCTCTCGGGACTCACGTTCGCGGTCAAGGACAACATCGACCTCAAGGGCCTGACCTGCTCCTATGGCAGCCCAGCCTGGGGCGCCGCACACCCGCCGGCGAGCCATCACGCCTTGTGTGTCGAGCAGTTGCTCAGCGCCGGGGCCACTTGCCTGGGCAGTACCGTCAGCGACGAATTCACCTACAGCCTGCAAGGGGAGAACCCCTTCTTCGGTACGCCGCTCAACCCCAAGGCCCCGGGACACATACCCGGCGGTTCGTCCAGCGGCTCGGCCTCGGCAGTGGCCTGCGGCCTGGTGGATTTCGCCCTGGGCACCGATTGCGCAGGCTCGGTGCGAGTGCCGGCAAGCTTCTGCGGGGTCTGGGGCATGCGCCCGACTGCGCAGCGCATCTCTGCCGCCGGCGTACTGCCCTCGGTGCCCAGCGTCAGCACCGTTGGAGTCCTGGCCAATAGCCTCGATAGCCTGAGCCGGGTCATGCCGGTGCTGCTGAGCAGTCCTGATGCGCAACCCCAGGCCATCGGCACGCTGTATGTGCTGGAGGACGCCATGGCGCTGGCCGACCCGGCAATCCAGGCGCTGCTGCGCGAACAGTTGCAGGCGCTGCAGCACCGTCTGCCCATCAATATCCAGCCGCTGACTTTCGCGCAGTTGGTCAAGGGCGACTGGGACTTGAAGGCTTGCAATGAACAGGCGCTGCGCCTGCTGCAGAGCGCCGAAACCGGCAACGCCATCGGTCATTGGCTTAACGTTTTCCAGCCTCAATGCAGCCCTGGTTTCCAGGCCGCCTTCGCCAATGTCCAACAGCTCGATCGCAGTCGGATCAACCTCGCACTGCAACACTGCGAGCAGTTGTTTGCCGCGGTCAGGGCCTTTACCGGCCCCGGCGATCTGTTCTGCTTTCCCACGGTGCCGCTGCTGCCACCGGGCAAAGGCCAGTTGCAGGATCCGCAGGCGATCATGGACTTCTACGACCGCTGCATGGCCGTCAGTTGTTTTGCCGGGGTCGCCCGACTGCCGGAGATTTCCATTCCGCTGGGCCAGGTCGAGGGCCTGCCGGTGGGCCTGTCCCTGGTTGCCGGGCACTACCAGGATCTGTTCCTGCTGGCCGCGGCCCGCGCGTTGTTCGCTGCAGATTGAAAACCACGGCTTGTCCATGACAGGCCTTCGAGGCAGACGCTACTCTGGGCGCCTGCCGCTGATTCTCTCCTGACCCACAAGAGCACCGCAGATGTCTTCAGATCCTTTCGCAACATCCCGCCGCTTGCTGCCGGTGGCCTGCCCTGCACCCTTGGAAGCAGTGCCCGGCGCAGTCACCCGGGTCCTGGTCGTAGGGGCCGGTTTCGCCGGCCTCGCCGCCGCCAACGCCTTGATGACCGCCGGGATCGAAGTGCTGGTAGTGGAGGCTCGCCCACGCATCGGCGGCCGCACCCAGACCCTGGCCCTGGGCAACACCCGGGTGGATGCCGGCGGCTCGTGGATTCACGACCCTGAAGGCAATCCCCTGAGCGAGCTGGCCCGATTCATGGGCCTGGGCACCCGTGAATTCTCCATCGCCGAGCTGTATGCCGGCATGGCCCTGATCGATCCGCAGGGGCAACCCCTGCCCCCGGCGCGGCGCACGCAGATCCTGGAATTGGCCGACAGCATCGAGGCCGAACTGATGGAGGATGCCGCTCAGTACCCGGCCGACCTGTCCCTGGAGCAATGGCTGGAGCAACGCCTGCAGGACATTGCCGATCCTGTTCTGCGGGACTGGGTGCACTTCGTGATCAAGACTGGATTGCAAGCCGATCTGGCGGCCCCCGCCCGGGACATTGCCCTGCTCAACTACAGCCTGGAGTGCGACTACGAGGGCGCGGACCGCTGCATCAGCGGCGGTTACCTGAACCTGCTCGCGGGCCTGGCCGAGGGCCTGCCCATCAGCACCGACTGGCCCGTGGCAAAGATCAACAGCGACGCCCATGGGGTGACCCTGGAATGCGCCGACGGGCGCCGCGAGTCTGGCTCCCATGTGCTGCTGAGCGTGCCCCTGGGGGTGCTCAAGGCCGAGGCCATCGAGTTTTCACCCGCCTTGCCTGCAGATAAATTGACGGCCATTCAACGCCTGGGGTTCGGCGCCTTCGAAAAGCTCTTGCTGAGCTTCGACCAGCCGTTCTGGTCCGCTGAAGAAGGTGCTTGCAGCGGGCTGCTGATCAAGGACCAGCCGGTCTTCCCCTACTGGATCGACCTGTCGCCCCTCACTGGCACCCCGACCCTGGCCGCCCACGTGTCGGGGCCTCCGGCCCGGGAATTGGCCAAGCTGGATGATCCGGCTGCCCTGGCCCTGGCTCTGGAAGTGCTGGCCACGGCCTGCGGCGGTCCGCTGCCGACACCCACCGCAGTGCACCGTACCAACTGGTTGAGTGATCCCTACAGCCGTGGCGCCTACCTGCACCTGACGCCACAGGCTACGGTGCAGGACATCGCCGAATTGGCTGCGCCCTGGGGCCGGGTGCTGCTGGCGGGAGAAGCCACCTCAAGCGAACGTTTCGGTTATGTCGATGGCGCCTATTGCTCCGGCCTGCGTGAAGCGGCCCGGCTGCTGCCGGGGGTCGAACTGGCGGTATCGATCGCCGAACCCGGGCGCTGACCCGGGCGCCGCATCAGCCCCCGGGCCGGCGCCGGTTTCAGGCCTCGCCCCCTGACTTGACCGCCAGGATACTGCCTGGCATCGAGTACAGGGCGCGCTCGGTGGTGCTGCCGATCAGCCGGCCAAAGCCGGTGCGATGCACGGTGCCCATGACCACCACATCCACCAGGTACTCGTCGACGAACTGGGCGATACCTGGCACCGGCGGCCCCATGATGAAGTGACGAAACTCCTGGGGCACGTTGTACGCATCCCCCAAACGCTCGAACTCCTTGTGCAAGGAATCGCGCAACTCGTCCAGGCAATTGACGCTCCAGGCGGTGGACGCCACCGGCGCCACACCGTCGAGCATGGGCGTCAGGTCATAGGCGTACAGCAGGTGCAGCTGTGCATCACATTGCAGGGCCAGGGCGTTGGCGGTCTGGATGATCAGCGCGTTGAGGCCGCTGATCTGGGTGTCGGACTGGGCCGGGTCGACTGCCGCGACGATGCGCCGTGGCAGTTTGTGCGGAGCGTCGTTGACCAGATGCACCGGCACCGGCGCGTCGCGCAGCAGGTGGCAATCCAGCGGGGTGACAAAGACCCGCTTGAGGGCCGATTCCAGGGTCACGTCCTTGATTAGCAGGTCAGGCTGGAACTCCGCGATGTACTGCAGCATGTCCTTGAGCACCTGAGTGCTCCAGACCACCTGGGTGGTGACCTCCACGCCCTGCTCGCGCATCCATTGCGCCTCTACCTCCAGCCAGCGTTCATGACGCTTCAGGTAGGCCTCGCGCTCGCTGTCCTCCAGGTGCTCTTCCCACAGGTAGGTACGGGCCGGTGGCTCGACGAACACCAGCGCATGCAGGGCCGCGCCGCTGGCCTGGGCCAGGGCAGCGGCGCGGCGCGCGGCAGGAGACTGATGCTGTTGGGGATCGGCGATCAGCAATAGACGCTGGTACTGGCTCATGGTGCACCTCCTTGGACGTTGATTGACCTTGAGTGTCGAGCCTAGCGGGCCCGGGCGCCTTGATATGCATCAAAGGCGCCCGGCTCGCGGATCAAGGCGTCACGGCAATCTTCATCACCCCGTCGCGCTGGCTGGCGAACAACTCGTAGGCGGCCTCGATGTCGTCGAGTTTGAAACGGTGGGTCACCAACGGCTTGAGATCGACCTGGCCGCTGGCGACCACTTCCATCAAGCGCCGCATGCGCTCCTTGCCGCCCGGGCACAGGGTGCTGAGGATGCTCAGGTCGCCGAGGCCGGCAGCGTAGGCATCCAGGGGGATACGCAAATCAGTGGAATACACCCCCAGGCTCGACAGCTTGCCGCCCGGCCGCAGGACCCGCAGTGCCGACTCGAAGGTGCCCTGGGTGCCCAGGGCCTCGATCGACACATCGACCCCACGGCCGTCGGTCAGGGCCATGATCTGTTCCACTACGTTGCCCTGCTTGAAGTCCACCACATGGGTAGCGCCCAGTTCGCGAGCGACGCTCATGCGCGCCGCGACCGTGTCGACGCCGATGATCGTGGTAGCGCCCTTGAGCCGGGCCCCGGCCACCGCGCACAGGCCAATCGGCCCCAGGGCAAACACCGCCACGGTGTCGCCAATCGCCACTTCGGCGCGCTCGGCACCGGAGAAGCCGGTGGACATGATGTCCGGGCACATCAGCACTTCTTCGTCGCTAAGGCCGTCGGGGATCGGGCACAGGTTGGCCAGGGCATCGGGTACGCGCACGTACTCGGCCTGGCAGCCGTCGATGGTGTTGCCGAACTTCCAGCCGCCGCTGGCCTTGAAGCCGTGGCGGGTGTCGGGGCCGTCCTGGGAGCCGCAGCCACACAGGCAGGCATAGCTCTGGCCGCTGGGGGTGATGGCCCCGGCGATTACCCGCTGGCCTTCATGAAAACCACGGACCTGGGAGCCCAGGCGCTCGATGATGCCTACCGGCTCGTGGCCGATGGTCAGGCCCTTGGCCACCGGGTATTCACCGCGGAGGATGTGCACATCGGTGCCGCAGATGGTGGTGGTGGTAATGCGTACCAGGGCGTCCTGTGGACCGATTTCGGGGATGTCCTTGTCTTCCAGCACAATGCGGTTCTTTTCCACGAATACCGCTGCTTTCATCTTGGCCATGTTGCCGATCTCCATTGCCGGGAAGGGGTCTGCGCCACTGCACAGCTCAGCTGACAGGCTGCGCGGATACCCCGGGGGAAGGCTTGATCATGGTCAAACAATGCAACCTTCAGGGGCAATGGGCCGACCGTAGGTCGGAAAGCCCCAAGGCTCTGGGTCGGCCATTAGCCAGCATTGCGCGCCCGGACCAGGCTCAACAACAGCGCCACCGCGCCGCACAGGATCAGGCTCGGCCCCAGGGCCTGGCCCCAGCCCACCAGCAGCAAGCCCGCGCCAATCAGCAGGTAATAGAACAGGCCGAACAACGCCCCCGCACTGCCCAGGCGGTCGCTGTAGGCCACCAGCGCCGAGCCGAGGATGTTCGGAATCGCCAGGCCAAAACCCAGCACCACGGCGAACATCGGCGCCACCAGCCACAGGCTGTGGCGCAGCCCCAGAACCCCCACCCCACCCATCAGCACCGCCAGGGTCGCCAGCACCAGCAAGCGTTCGCTGCGCCAGCCCTGGCCGAGCAAACGCCGGTTGAGCCAGGCGCCGAAACCGGAGCCCAGGGCCAGCAAGGCGCCGCTGTAGCCGAACCAGGCCTCGCCCTGCCCCAGGCTGCGGAACAGGAAAGGGCCCAGGCTGTAGTAACTGAGCAGGGCAACATTGAACAACGCCACCAACAGCGCCGAACACCAGATCCCACGATCCCCGAGCATCTGCTTCAGGGTCGCCCCCAGAGGCGCCGGAACCTGCAACGCCGGGCGGGTTTCCGGCAACGCACGGACGCACCAGCCCAGCAGCAACAGGGCCAGCACCAGCAAGCCCGCCAATGCGCCCGAATAGCCCCAGGCCCGGCTGAGGCCAGCCCCGGCGCACAGGCCGATGGCCGGGCTGGCCGCCAGGACCATGCCCACCAGGGAAAACACCCGGATCAACGCCTGCCCCTTGAACAAGTCCCGCAACAGGGTCTGGGTCACCACCGACGCCGCCGCGACCCCGAGCGCCGCCAGGGCCTGAGCCAGCAAAAAACCGGCAAAACTATTCGCCCCCAACGCCAGCAGCGTCGCCAAGGCATACAGCGCCAACCCTCCCAGCAGCGCCGGGCGCCGGCCCCAGCGGTCACTCAGCCAGCCCCAGAGCACGACCCCGGGGGCGAAGCCAAACACCAGCACCGACAGGCTCTGGGCGGCCTGCTCCGGGGTCACCCCAAACGCCCGGCCAACATCCACCAGGGCCGGGCTGTAGAGGGTCTGGGCGAGCTGCGGAAACATCAGCAGGGCCATGGCCAACAGCAATAGGGGAAGGGATTTCATCAGCTACACACTCGGCAAAAAAACGATGCCGGCGATTCTAGGCACCTGCTCGTGGCGTATTATCGCAACCTTGCCAACTAACAGTGGAAATCGGACAAGCATGGCATGGCTCGACGCTCAGGCACGTTTTGATCCCGACAGCTTCCAGGTGCCGGTGATCGGTATCGCCGCGACCCTGGGCGACCACGACTCAGGTCTACACCAGCACCGACGCGGGCAATTGCTCTATACCCGCCAGGGCTGCACCCGCATCACCCTGGCCGATCGCCTGTGCCTGTTGCCGCCGTCACGCGCGGCGTGGATACCTTCCCAGGTCCGGCATCGGGCGCAGATGCAACAGAGCGTGGACTACCGCTCGTTGTACTTCAGCGCCGAACTGTCGGCGAGCCTGCCGCAGCAGGTGGCGGTGATCGACGTCAGCCCGCTGCTGCGCGCCGTGCTGGAACCCATGGCCCTGGCGCCATTCGACAGCGACTGGAGCCAGGGCCGCTACCCCCATTTGCTGGGGCTGTGCCTGGAAGAAATCCGCGAGGCCGTGCAGCAGCCATTGTCCCTGCCGCTGCCCCGGGACAAACGTCTGCAACCCCTGCTGGAAGACCTGCAGCAGCTGCCGCCAGAATTGCAGGTACTGGCCACCCGGGTCGGCGCCAGCAGCCGTACCATCGGCCGGATTTTCCAGCGCGAAACCGGCCTCGGCTATCAGCAGTGGCGCCAACAGTGGCGACTGATGCGCGCCATCGAGTTGCTGTCCACCGGCCGCAGCATCGGCTACAGCGCCTTCGCACTGGGCTTTGCCAGCGACAGCATCTTCATTGCCTTCTTCAAGGCCATGACCGGCACCACGCCGCGCGCCTACTTCAAGTAACGGGCGCCGGCTTCAGTCCTGAGGCAGTTTGCGAAAGCCCACCGCCAGGCGGTTCCAGCTGTTGATGGTGGAGATCGCCATGCTCAGGTCGACGCATTCACTGGCGCTGAACTGGCTGGTCAACCATTCATAATCGGCATCCGGCGCATGGGTTTCGCTGAGCCGGGTCAGGGCTTCGGTCCAGGCCAGGGCCGCACGTTCGCGCGGGGTGAAGAACGGGCTCTCGCGCCACACCGCTACAGCAAACAGGCGGCGCTCGGTTTCCCCGTGCTTGAGGGCATCGCGGCTGTGCAGGTCGACACAGAAGGCGCAGCCATTGATCTGGGACGCCCGCAGCTTGACCAGTTCGACCAGGGATTTTTCCAGGGGCAGCCTGGATACCGCAGTTTCCAGGGCGATCATGGCTTTCAGGGCCTCTGGGGAGGCGGTATAGAAATCGAGACGAGGTTGCAAGGTTCAAGCTCCGGAATCAGTCGACATGCTGCCACCTTACGTCCCGGCCGTGCGCTGACCAATGACCAATCCCGCAGAACTTCAATAGACCAATGCAGCCGCTGCCGCCGGCGGCGAGGGCACGGATCAGGTGCGGCTGCGCAGCCATTGCATAAAGCCCTTCTTGGCCACTGGCTTGGGTGAGGACTGGGCCAGGCTCAAGGCAATGTGCTGGCGGAAATCCAGCAGGGTCTTCATCGCGTCGCCGATGTCGTGGCGGGCATCCAGGCAAGGTTTGAGGAACTCGTTGTCGATGCGGTACAGACTGCAGAACGTCTTCGCCGAGAACTCCGCCACGGTGGCCTGCTCGGCCACCAGGCCCGCTTCGCCAATCACTTCGCCCGGGCCCATGCGCCCGGCTTCGAAGGGTTTGCCGTCGCGTTGCATGCTGACCGTCACCACGCCGGACTCGATGATGAACAGGTGATCGCTGACCTCGCCTGCGGGCAGGATGGTTTCGCCAGCACGGAAGGTCTGCAGCTGCATGTTCTGGCTGAAGGTGTCCTTCTCCTCCTGGCGCAAGGTGGAAAAGATGCTCGAGCGGTCCAGCAACGCCCTGGGTCGCGACAGGTTCGTCGACTGCGCCGCCTCGCCCGTGGACAGCAGGCTGATGCCGCTGGCCTGCAGATGCCGGAACGCCAGGTCGAACAGCTGGTTGCGCACCTCGCGCTTGTGCCCCATCTGCGCGACGAAACCGCTGATCTCATACTCGACGCCACTGCTGCCGGAGCTTTTCAGGGCCACGCTGGGGGCTGGGACACTCAACAGGAACCGACAGCCGAGCATCGCCCGCTCCAGCGCCTCGATGACTTTCTGCGGGCGCGCGTGGGGGCTGAGCTGCAAGCTCACGGCAATCCCGTACAGGTCCCTGGGCCGGCTGAAATTGGTGATCTTGGCCTTGGACGCCAGGGAATTGGGGATCACCACCATGCTGCCCTGTGAAGTCTGCAAGCGGGTCGCGCGCCAGTCGATGTCCACCACCTTGCCTTCGGTGCCGTCGATGGCGATCCAGTCATCGATCTGATACGGCTTGGTGGTATTGAGCACGATGCCCGAGAACAGGTCGCTGAGGGTGCTTTGCAGCGCCAGGCCGACAATGATCGCCAGGGCTCCGGAGGTGGCCAGCACGCCCTTGACCGGCAGGTCCAGCACATAGGCCAGGGCGGCAATGATCGCGATCAGGAAGATCAGCGCGCCCATCAAGTCTTGCAGCAGTCGCCCGGTGTGCCCGACCCGCTGCATCATCAGGGTGCCCAGGAGCACCGTCAGGGTCCGCGCGCCAAACAGCCACCAGCCGATCTGCAATCCCGTAGCCGCCAGATGCAGGGGCACATCGTCTGGCCAGGGCGCAGGCTGCATGGGGTTCATGCCCTGGTTGAACAGCATCAGGCTGTAGAGAGAAAAAATCAGTACCCGCACCGCCAGTTTCCAGTGCTCGCCGCGACCGCCGATCAGGCGCCAGAGCACGACATCCAGGAGCAACAGGAACAGTGCGGCCAACAGCGGGTGATTGGCGAACAGGGAGAACATCAAGAAGCTCCGGCAGGACGAAGACGGCAAGATCGCACAAAAGATGCAGGAGCAGGTATAGCTGGAAAAGACCAACGCCGGAGCCTGGCCAGGGTGTTTGTCGTCGCCGTAAATCCAGGTCGGATTCGGCCAGCCCCGCGTCAGGCCACAGCCGCCCGAGCAGCCCGCACGCCCTTGGACCCGAGTGGCCAGGACCCAGGGCAAACGACAGCAAAGCGGCGGCGCCGATTGGCGCCGCCAGGGGACTCACTTGCCTTGGGTCAGGGTGTTGTAGCTGGTCATCAGGTTGCGATAGTCAGGGATGTGGTTGGAGAACAACGTGCCCAGGCCCTCGATGTCGTTGCGCCAGTCGCGGTGCAGCTCGCACGCCAGGCCGAACCAGGTCATCAGTTGGGCGCCGGCATTGGACATGCGGTTCCAGGCCGAGTCGCGGGTCAGTGCGTTGAAGGTGCCGGAAGCATCGGTGACCACGAACACTTCAAAACCTTCTTCCAGGGCCGACAACGCCGGGAACGCCACGCAGACTTCGGTGACCACCCCGGCAATGATCAACTGCTTCTTGCCGGTGGCCTTGATCGCCTTGACGAAGTCTTCGTTGTCCCAGGCATTGATCTGGCCGGGGCGGGCGATGTACGGAGCCTCGGGGAACAGGGCCTTGAGCTCCGGCACCAACGGGCCGTTGGGGCCGGTTTCAAAACTGGTGGTGAGGATGGTCGGCAGCTTGAAGTACTTGGCCAGGTCGGCCAGCGCCAGCACGTTGTTCTTGAAGCGGTCGGGCTCGATATCGCGGACCAGCGACAGCAGGCCGGCCTGGTGGTCAACCAGCAGAACGGCAGCGTTATCCTTGTCGAGACGTTTGTAGGCGTTAGTCATGGTGAAGTCCTCGCTAATGATCGATGCCGGAACCCGGCTTGAGTGAAATCCGTTGCACGCACCGCCGCCGTAACGGCAGGCGTCAAGGTGTAGCGCGCGACTCGCAGAGCCTAGTTGCCCAAACGCGTCGCGCCAGCGCTGCCGATCAGTGATCGGCGGCGTCCATCCGGCCAAAACGTCCCGATTGAAAATCGACGAAAGCCTGATGAATCTCCTCTTCGCTGTTCATCACGAACGGGCCATGGCCGACGATGGGCTCGTCGATAGGCTCGCCGCTGAGCAACAGCACAATCGCGTCGTTGTTGGCTTCCAGGCTGATGCGCTCACCGTCCCTGGCCAGCAACGCCAGCTGGCCTTCACGCACCGGCTCCAGACCATTGACCTGCACGGTGCCGCGCAACACTACCAACGCCGTGTTACGACCCGCGTGCAGCTCCAGGTCCAGGTGCTTGCCGGCGTGCAGGCGGATGTCCCATACGTCGATCGGGGTGAAGGTCTGGGCCGGTCCTTGCTGGCCGGCGAACTCACCGGCGATCAGGCGCAGGTTGCCGGCATTGCCCGGCAACGGGATCTGCGGAATCTCGGCCGCGACAATCGTCTGGTAACCGGGGGCCGCAAGCTTGTCCCGGGCCGGCAGGTTGACCCACAACTGGACCATTTCCAGGTTGCCGCCACGCCGGGCGAAGTCGGCGGAATGAAACTCCTCGTGGAGAATCCCCGAGGCCGCAGTCATCCACTGCACATCGCCGGGGCCAATCTTGCCGCCGCTGCCGGTGGAGTCACGGTGTTCCACTTCACCGTCGTAGACGATGGTCACGGTTTCAAAACCGCGGTGCGGATGCTGGCCAACCCCGCGACGGGCACTGGTAGGGCTGAACTGTGCGGGGCCGGCGTGATCCAGCAGCAAGAACGGGCTGATGTGCTGGCCCAGGTTGTCGTAGGAAAACAGGGTGCGTACCGGGAAGCCGTCGCCCACCCAATGGGGCCGTGGACTGGTGTAGATGCCGATGATGTTTTTCATGTCGTCCTCCAGAACTTTCTGATGGACCACCTTAAATCTCACACCTTTGCTGCGCTAGACTGCAAAAATCGCCCTTAGCGTTCTATTTGGAGAACGATCTTGGAAGACCTGAACACCCTCTACTACTTCACCCAGGTGGTGGAACACCGAGGGTTTGCCGCTGCCGGGCGGGCCCTGGACATGCCCAAGTCCAAGCTCAGCCGACGGATTTCCCAGCTCGAGGAACGCCTCGGCGTGCGCCTGATCCAGCGCACCAGCCGGCACTGTTCGCTGACCGAGATCGGCCAGGCGTATTACCAGCGCTGCCTGGCCATGCGGGTGGAAGCCGAGGGCGCGGCGGAAGTCATCGAGCGCAACCGCTCCGAACCCCAGGGCCTGGTGCGGGTGGCCTGCCCCACGGCCCTGCTCAACTCCTGGGTCGGGCCGATGCTCACCCGCTTCATGCTCAAGTACCCCTTGGTGGAACTGTTCATCGAGAGCACCAACCGCCGGGTCGACCTGATCCACGAAGGCTTCGACATTGCCCTGCGGGTGCGTTTTCCGCCCCTGGAAAGCACCGACCTGGTAATGAAAGTGCTGGGCAACAGCACCCAGTGCCTGGTGGGGCATCCAGACTTTCTGCAGCGTCTGTCGAGCCCCGCTTCGGCGGCCGATCTCAGCGGCCTGCCGAGCCTGCACTGGGGAGCGGCGCAGCGCGAGTACCAGTGGCAACTGCTGGGCCCCGACGGGGCCGAAGCGCAGATCCGTCATCGCCCGCGCATGGTCACCGACGACCTGCTCGCCTTGCGCCACGCGGTGCTGGCAGGCATCGGCATCGCGCATCTGCCCAAAGTGGTGGTGCGCGAAGACCTGGAGGCGGGACGCCTGCGAGAACTGGTGCCCGGCTGGGCGCCGCGCTGCGGGATCGTGCATGCCATCTTCCCCTCGCGCCGTGGCCTGCTGCCCTCGGTACGCAGCCTGATCGATTTCCTGGGCGAGGAATTCAATCACAGCGACATGGCTTGAGGGCCGCGACATACCAGGACTTGGAGGGCTCACCCAGGCCCTCGCCAAACCCGGAAGTCGACTAGCCTCTGCGCGCTTAACAGGCAGGAAGATTCGTGACCAGGAAGCAATATTCCTTTGTGCCAACGGCGGTTTTTCTGCAACGATCGGGCGCGGATACTGCGGGCCATTCCCACTGCAATGTCCGGAGTTATCCATGTCTGTACCCGCCTTTGGCCTCGGCACTTTTCGCCTGCAGGGCCAGGTGCTCATCGACTCGTTGAGCACGGCCCTTGAACTGGGCTATCGCGCCATCGACACCGCGCAGATCTACGACAACGAAGCCGATGTCGGCCAGGCCATCGCCGACAGCGCGATCCCCCGTGAAGAACTGTTCATCACCAGCAAGATCTGGGTCGCCAACTTTTCCCGCGAACGCTTGATCCCCAGCCTCAAGGACAGTCTGCGCAAGCTGCGCACCGACTACCTGGACCTGACCCTGATCCACTGGCCGTCGCCGGACAACCAGGTGCCCGTGGCGGAGTTCATGCAAGCCTTGCTGGAGGCCAAGGCCCAGGGCCTGACCCGGCAGATCGGGGTGTCCAACTTCACCAATGCGCTGTTGCAGGAAGCGATCGATGCCGTCGGCGCCGAGCAGATCGCCAGCCATCAGGTCGAGCTGCATCCCTATCTGCAAAACCGCAAGGTGGTGGAGTTCGCCCGCAGCCAGGGCATCCACATCACTTCCTACATGACCCTGGCCTACGGCGAAGTGCTGAAGGACCCGCTGATCGCCCAGATCGCCAAGGCCCACCAGGCCACGCCGGCCCAGGTGGTGCTGGCCTGGGCCATGCAATCGGGCTACGCGGTGATCCCCTCCTCGACCCGCCGCGCCAACCTGCAAGGCAACCTGCTGGCCTGCAACCTGACCCTGGGGGCCGACGACCTGCAACGTATCGCCAGCCTGGAGCGCGGCCAGCGCCTGACCAGCCCCGCGGGTATTGCGCCGCAGTGGGACTGAGTGGTGATTGACTGAGACAGAAAGCACAACGGCACCCTCGAGGGATGCCGTTTTAAAGAGTGCGCGGGACGTTCAACTGGCGCTGGCACTCCAGTTGCCCTGCGGCAGGTCGGGTAGCCATTGGATACCTGGCCTGGGGGCCTTGAACTGCGGTGGATCGATGAACAGCATCAGGCGCTTGACGGCCTCACTGTCCAGCGACTCGGCGCGACTGCACTGGACCTTGTGCCGGCGGCTACTGGGGATCTCTGGGAAACGCTGGTTGCCGTAGATCAGTGCGTGATCGATCTGCGGGTTGTCCAAGCAGAAAGCCAGCAGGTCAAAACCGCTGTGAGTGGCCAAGCCGCCGTTGATGATCAACAGGTCGAATGGGTCGCAAGCGTATTCCACCAAGGTCAGCAGCTCTTCCAGCCGATGCACGGGAGCCACTCGGTAATAACTCAGTTGGTTCAGCGTTCTCTCAATCTGCATCCGGTGAAAATGCTGATCATCGGCAATCAATATACGCAGCGCTCTATTGGGCATGTTCCTGATCCTGCAAATGAGACGGACCGGTGAATACCAGTCTTATCCTCCTAGATCGGTAGAAGGCTAGGGAAGTGCTCATGGGTTTTCTGTAGGATTATTCTGAAATTCTAAACACGGTAAGCCTGGCAGCCCATTTTTCGGACTCATCAGCTAGTGCTCTCAGTAATGTCTCTAAGTCAGCCGCAAAACACTGCCCTATCTTAATTGTCACGCATGGTTTTTAGCAGAGGGGAGCAGGCGAGAAAGCTCTCGTCGTAGCACAAGCTCTTTCCCACGCGAGGCTTATCACGTCCTACAGGAGCGGGCACAAAGGGCTTGTTTTACCCTGAGCCTGGGCCAAGGTGCTGACGGCAGCGCTCGAAGTTGGCGATACCGCAACAACTCCCTCGCCAGCACACGCCGTCATTCGGTGGTGCTCGGGCTCCAGAAAGCCTGCTGCACCAGCGCCGAAGCAGATAACCGAGCCACCAGCGCATCCAGCTCGTCGCCGTCCACCGAGGTGGTGGCCAGGGTCGCCTCGATCTCCACGTCCTCATTGCCAAAGGCATGCACGTCGACGTCGCTGGCCGGGTAGTTGCTGCGCTCCAGTTCGGCTTCCAGCAACGCAAACACGGCTTTCTGTTTCGAGCGATGGGCAATCACATAGACGATGTTGGTGACCTCGGCGGAGATCACGTCCAGGGGCTGGCGGTTGATGTTGTTGACGATGGGCCGCAGCAAGGTATTGGCCGCCAGGACGAACAAGGTCCCCAGCAGTGCCTCGAGGATCAGGTCGGCACCGGCGCAGGCCCCCACCGCCGCCGAAGCCCAGAGGGTTGCGGCGGTGTTCAGGCCACGGACATTGCCCTCCTCGCGCATGATCACCCCGGCACCGAGAAAACCGATGCCCGAGACCACATAGGCCACCACGCGTACCGCACCGTCGGCACCGCCAAGGCGGTTGGCCATGTCGACGAAGATCGCCGCCCCCACTGCCACCAGCACGTTGGTGCGCAGGCCGGCGGTGCGCTGCCGGTACTGGCGCTCGAAGCCGATCAGGCCGCCGAGGATAAAGGCCGCGCTGAGGCTGACCAGGGTGTCGACCAACGAGTCCAGGTTGATGTTGTGGATGGCTTGCATGGCACGAGTCCTTGAGCGGGATGGCATAAATGGCACCCGAGGACTCTAGCAGCGGTCTATGAACGTCTGTCGAACCACGCGTGACCTGGCGGCTTGCGTAGGAGCTGGCTTGCCAGCGAAGAGGCCCGTCAGGACGCCTTCGCCAGCAAGCTGGCTCCTACAGGACAGCATTCGCCAGCAAGCTGGCTCCTACAGGGCAGCATTACTGCCAGCCGAAACGCCGCACGTAGTAGCCCTTCACTGCCTGGGTCAGGGCCATGTAGGCCAGCAGGATGAACGGCAGGAACACGAAGTACAGCGAGGGCAGCGCCTGCAGCTTGAAGTAGTGCGCCAGCGGGCCCATCGGCAGGAAGATCCCCACCGCCATGATGATCCCGGTCATCACCAGCAACGGCGTGGCCGCACGGCTCTGCAGGAACGGAATCTTCGGCGTGCGGATCATGTGTACGATCAGGGTCTGGGTCAGCAGCCCCACCACGAACCAGCCGGACTGGAACAGGGTCTGGTGGTCCGGGGTATTGGCATCGAACACGTACCACATCAAGGCAAAGGTGGCGATGTCGAAGATCGAGCTGATGGGCCCGAAGAACACCATGAAACGCCCCACATCCGCCGGCTGCCAGCGCTGGGGCTTCTTCAGCATCTCGTCATCGACGTTGTCGAAGGGAATGGCGATCTGCGAAATGTCGTACAGCAGGTTCTGCACCAGCAGGTGCATCGGCAGCATCGGCAGGAACGGGATGAAGGCACTGGCCACCAGCACCGAGAACACGTTGCCGAAGTTCGAACTGGCGGTCATCTTGATGTACTTGAGCATGTTGGCGAAGGTCCGGCGCCCTTCCAGCACGCCCTCCTCCAGCACCATCAGGCTTTTTTCCAGGAGGATGATGTCCGCCGCTTCCTTGGCGATGTCCACCGCACTGTCCACGGAAATGCCGATGTCAGCGGTGCGCAGTGCCGGCGCGTCGTTGATCCCGTCGCCCATGAAACCCACCACGTGGCCATTGGCCTTGAGCAAGCGGACGATGCGTTCCTTGTGGGTCGGGGTCAGCTTGGCGAAGACGTTGGTGGTTTCCACCGCCTTGGCCAGTTGCTCATCGCTCATGCGCTCGATGTCATTGCCCATCAGCAGCCCTTGCTGCTCCAGGCCCACTTCACGGCAGATCTTCGCGGTGACCAACTCGTTGTCGCCGGTCAGCACCTTGACCGCCACGCCATGCTCGGCCAGGGCCTTGAGCGCCGGCGCGGTACTTTCCTTGGGAGGGTCGAGGAACGCCACGTAGCCGATCAGGGTCAACTCGTGCTCGTCCGCCAGGCTGTAGGTATCACGGCCCTCGATCATCGGCCGCGCGGCCACCGCCACCACCCGCAGGCCCTCTTCGTTGAGGTCGGCGGTGACCTGGCGAATCCGCGCCAGCAGGGTTTCGGTAAGGGCCTCTTCGGCTTCGCCGTGGCGCACGTTGCGACACACCGCCAGCACTTCTTCCACCGCGCCCTTGCAGATCAACAGGTGCGGACGCTCCTGTTCCGCCACCACCACCGACATGCGCCGGCGGTTGAAGTCGAAGGGGATCTCGTCGACCTTCTGGAACGCCGTGCCGACCTTCAACTCACGGTGCACTTCCACGTGCTCCAGTACCGCCACGTCCAGTAGGTTCTTCAGCCCGGTCTGGTAGTAGCTGTTGAGGTAGGCCATCTCCAACACGTCATCGGAGTCCTCGCCCCAGACGTCCACGTGCCGCGCGAGAAAGATCTTGTCCTGGGTCAGGGTGCCGGTCTTGTCGGTGCACAGCACGTCCATGGCACCAAAGTTCTGGATCGCGTCCAGGCGCTTGACGATGACCTTCTTGCGCGACAGGAACACCGCGCCCTTGGCCAGGGTCGAGGTGACGATCATCGGCAGCATTTCCGGGGTCAGGCCGACGGCGACCGACAGCGCGAACAGCAGCGCCTCCATCCAGTCGCCCTTGGTGAAACCGTTGATGAACAACACCAGCGGGGCCATGACGAACATGAAGCGGATGAGCAGCCAGCTGACCTTGTTGACGCCGCTCTGGAATGAGGTCGGCGTGCGGTCGGTGGCGCTCACACGCAATGCCAGGGTGCCAAAATAGGTGCTGTTGCCGGTGGTCAGGATCACCGCCGTGGCGGCACCGGAAACCACGTTGGTGCCCATGAACAGAATGTTGTCCAGGTCCAGGGGGTTGCTGGTGTCACTGTCCTGCTGGCGCGCAAACTTCTCCACCGGCATGGATTCACCGGTCATGGCCGCCTGGCTGACGAACAGGTCCTTGGCGCTGAGCACCCGGCAATCGGCGGGAATCATGTCGCCGGCCGAGAGCACGATCAGGTCACCGGGCACCAGTTCCTTGATCGGCAGTTCGATGCGCTGCGCGCCCTTGGCCTCGGCAGCCGCGCCCAGCAGGCGCCCGAGCATCGGTGCCTCCTGCGGCGGCGTGTCCCGGCGCATCACCGTGGCCGTGTTGCTGACCATGGCCTTGAGCGCGTCGGCGGCCTTGTTCGACTTGGCCTCCTGCCAGAAGCGCAGCAGGGTCGAGAGCACCACCATGGAGAAAATCACCGTGGCGGCCTTCATGTCCTCGGTCAACCAGGAGATCAGCGCCAACAGGGTCAGCAGCAGGTTGAAGGGGTTCTTGTAGCAGTGCCACAGGTGAGTCCACCAGGGCAGCGCCTGCTCATGCTCGACTTCGTTGAGGCCGTAGCGCTCACGCTGGGCTT
The DNA here is from genome assembly GCF_009908205.1 of Pseudomonas sp. Fl5BN2. NCBI lineage: Bacteria > Pseudomonadati > Pseudomonadota > Gammaproteobacteria > Pseudomonadales > Pseudomonadaceae > Pseudomonas > Pseudomonas sp. Fl5BN2. The sequence goes on from NZ_JAAARL010000023.1 coordinate 27,823, forward strand.
CGGCTTCCTGGGTGCTCAAGCCATCGGTGTGGCTGCCAAGCTGGTCCAGCATGTGCGCGGCGTCGCTGTTGGCCGCAGCCACCAGGGTCTGTGCCAGGGTGGGCGGCACATCGCGGCTGACACTGGCATCACTGAAACTTTCCAACAGGGCCAGGCGGCGGAAGTGCCGGGCGAAATGCCGGGTCCGCAGAAAGCCGGCAAAGAACTCTTTCAACAAGCTGAGCTTCATGGTGATGACTCCTGCACTGGCGCCCCGAGCAATGGCTCAAGGGGCACCAGCGTTGCAACGAAACAGGCGGGGTGGAGAGACAGCAGGACAGGGCTGGGCTTACGCCCGAAGCAATCGCACCGTCAGTGATGGACGATGTTGCTGGCGATGGTGACGCAGGCTGATGTAACCCATGGCTGTTCCCCCGGATGGACGGCGCTGGGAAATCCGCAGGCAGGTACGGCCGGGGCTGCTGAAGGCGATGAATCCTCCCGGCCAGCCTGGCACGCGGGTCGCAAGAGCCGCGCATCGGTGCAGCCACGACGCGGCGCAAAGCCGGATCGCAGGCAATTGAGAGTCATCAAGAAGTGACGTCGGGAGGCGAACCGTAAAGCTCGCGATCGGGATGCCGCATCTCGCTGGACGGCGAGACAACGGCAGGAAAAGGCTGCGCGTTATCTTGCCGAGACTGCGCCGGCTATGGAAACCGGCTGACTCCTGTCACTCGAACAAGTACCCACACTGGGTCTCCACTGATTGAAAACGCGCGCAGCTTACGCCGCACTATTTGCAGAGTAAACCGCTGAAAAACCCCGGCCGGGGGGAATTGAAAACTTCTTCAGCCGAGGTTCAGGAATGCTCGCCGCAGCCCCTTGTACAGGTACTGGACTGCCGGCGAAGCGGCCCGCAAGAGCCTCCTTCACCGGCAAGCGGCGCCTAGCAGCGCATCAGCTGGCGGTAGCCAGCAGCATGTCACGCACCGAGCGGCTCTGGCCGCGGGTCTTGCCGTGCTCGTACAGCGAGTCGGCGATCTCTTGCGCGCGGATCGCCAGCACCGACAGCAAGGTATCGCTCAGGCCATGGCTGGCCTGACTGAAGCCCTGCAGGTAGACCCCCGCCTTGCAGCGTTCATCGGTCAACAGGCGGTAGTTGCGGTCCACTTCGAAATCACCCAGGTAGGCTTGCAGCGGTGCCAGCAACTGGCGATGCATCTGCCGCTCGTAACCGGTGGCCAGGATCACCGCGTCGTAGTGACGCACTTCGCGCTCGCCGCTGGCGCTGTTGCGCAGGATCAGCTCGATGCCCAGGTCCGTGGCCGTGGCCTTTTCCACCGTGGTCATGGTACGGAAGGTGTGACGTGGAATGCCCGACACCTTCTGCCGGTAGAAGATCCCGTAGATGCGCTCGATCAGGTCGATGTCCACCACCGAGTAGTTGGTGTTCTGGTATTCGCTGACCAGGCGCTCGCGCTCGCTGCCGTTGTGCTGGAACACCCGGTCGGTAAAGGCCGGGGAGAACACTTCGTTGACGAACGGGCTGTCATCGGCGGGTTTGAGCGCCGAGCCGCGCATGATGATGTCGGCCTGTACCGAAGGGAAACTGTCGTTGAGGTCGATGAAGGCCTCGGCAGCGCTTTGCCCGCCACCGATGATCGCGATGTTCATCGCCTTGCCGTTGACACACGGCTGGGTGGCCATGCGCTCCAGGTACTGGGAGTGGTGGAATACCCGTGGATCGTCCTTGAGCCCCTTGAACGTCTCCGGAACCCGTGCGGTGCCGCCGGCGCTGACCACCACCGAACGGGCGGTGCGCACGAACTCGGTGCCCTGGGCGTCGCGGGAAATCACTCGCAGGGCTTCGACCTGCTGATTCTGCAGCACCGGCTCGATGCCCAGCACTTCTTCACCGTAGCGGCTGTGTTCCTGGAAATGCCCGGCCACCCAGCGCAGGTAGTCGTTGAACTCCATGCGGCAAGGATAGAAGGTGCCCAGGTTGATGAAGTCCACCAGGCGCCCGTGGTGTTTCAGGTAGTTGACGAAGGAATAGGGGCTGGTGGGGTTGCGCAGGGTCACCAAGTCCTTGAGGAAGGAGATTTGCAGTTCGCTCTGGGTCACCAGGGTGTTGCCGTGCCAGCGATAGTCGGCCTGCTTGTCGAGGAACAGCGCGTCCAGCGGACCGTGCTCCTGCCCGCGCTCCTCCAGCGCAATGGCCAGCGCCAGGTTCGAGGGGCCGAAACCGATACCGATCAAATCGTGAACGTTGGCCGATGCAATTGCCTGTGTCATTTCCAGTGTCCTCTGGATAAACCGCCTCAACGCGGGGGATAAAGTGTCTCGGTGACCCGACTGGCCCGTGCAGCACAGCAGATCGTCTGTTGAGTAGGGACGAGGACAATGAAAAAAAATTTAACGAAATAAGACTCAGTGGCTGTCCCACTGACGGAGTCGAACCCGGCAGTGTTTCATCGCGTTGACGATGTGTTTTTCCACTAGGCTGCGGGAAATCCCCAGTTGCTCGGCAATCTGCGGATGGGACAGGCCTTCGAGCTTGCGCAGCAGGAAACTCTCGCGGCACAGCCGAGGCAGCTCGGCCAATGCCCGCTGGAGCATTTCCAGGCGCTGGCCCTGATCAAGAGAGGTGTGCGGCGACGGATTGAAATAGCGTTCTTCGTTGTCCAGCACCTCAAGGGGCTCGGACTGGCGCAAGGCGTTGCGCCGATGGTCATCGATCACCAGGTTCAGGACCGTGCGATAAAGAAACGCTCGCGGCTGCTCGATCGGCGTAGCGCTGGAGCGCTCCAGCACCCGCACATACGCGTCGTGCACCACATCCTCGGCCACCTGGCGATTGCCCAGCTTGGCATTGAGGAAGCCCATCAGCTCGCGATAGTAACTTTCCAACATGGCTCCCGACCGCCACAGGGCGATTCTGTCCTTGAGCAAGACCGGCGATGGCCGGTTACGCCCGATGATTCAATGATGGCAGTTTAGAACCGCAGCGTAATTTATAGTAATTCTCATATAGATTTAAAGTACCGCAGTGTCGCGCAGGGTTTATTTTCAGTGTTTCGACAGCTGTAACGCCATGTGTCGACACTTAAATTCACCCCGCGTCATCTCGTTTACCTGACAGCTCCCCGTCTCTGCCGCTCCCGCGGCAGTCGCAAGCCTGGCGTACCTCACGTGACCCGGCGGCGGTGACGGGCCGATATCCCCTGGCCGGAACCCTGCATGAAACGTCCTCGACCCACCCGACGCGCCCTGCTTGTCGCACTGTGTCTGCTCCCCGTTGTGGCCATTACGGCCTGGAAACTCATTCCTCCCGATCGCAATCAGTTCGCCACCGTGCAAGTCAGCCGAGGCGATATCGAAAGCAGCGTCACCGCCCTGGGCACCCTGCAACCGCGGCGCTATGTGGATGTGGGTGCCCAGGCCTCCGGGCAGATCCGCAAGATCCACGTGGAAGCCGGCGACACGGTGAAGGAAGGCCAGTTACTGGTGGAAATCGACCCGGCCACCCAGCAGGCAAAACTCGACGCCAGCCGCTTCTCCATCGAGAACCTGCAGGCCCAGCTGCAGGAGCAGAACGCGCAGAACCAGCTGGCGCGGCAAAAATACCAGCGCCAGCAGAACCTCGCCGCCGGTGGCGCCACCCGCGAAGAAGACGTACAGGCCGCCCAGGCCGAGCTCAAGGCCACCCACGCGCGGATCGACATGTTCAAGGCCCAGATCCGCCAGGCCCAGGCCAGCCTGCGCAGCGACCAGGCGGAACTGGGCTACACGCGCATCTACGCGCCGATGTCCGGCACCGTGGTGGCGGTGGACGCCCGTGAAGGCCAGACCCTCAACGCCCAGCAACAAACGCCGCTGATCCTGCGCATCGCCAAGCTCTCGCCGATGACCGTCTGGGCCGAGGTTTCCGAAGCCGACATTGGCCACGTCAAACCCGGCATGAGCGCCTATTTCACCACCTTGAGCGGTGGCAGCCGGCGCTGGACCAGCACCGTGCGGCAAATCCTGCCGATCCCGCCCAAGCCCCTGAATGAAACCAGCCAGGGCGGTGGCAGCCCCGCCAGCACCAGCAAGAGCGGCAGCGGCCGGGTGGTGCTCTACACCGTGTTGCTGGACGTGGACAACGCCGACAACGCGCTGATGGCACAAATGACCACCCAGGTGTTCTTCGTTGCCAGCCAGGCGAAAAACGTCCTCACCGCGCCCATCGCCGCCCTGCAGGGCAGCACCACGGCGGACCGGCAGGTCGCCCGGGTAGTGGCCAAGAACGGCTCGATCGATGAACGCGAAGTGCGGGTCGGCATCAGCGATCGCCTGCGCATCCAGGTACTGGACGGGCTGAGCGAAGGCGATCACCTGTTGATCGGCCCGGCCAACAGCAGCGGGGGTTGAATGCAGACTCCGCTGATCGACCTCAGGAACATCCGTAAGTCCTACGGTGGTGGCGATACCCCGCAAGTCGATGTGCTGCGCGGTATCGACCTGTCGATCCACGCCGGCGAATTCGTCGCCATTGTTGGCGCCTCGGGCTCCGGCAAGTCGACCCTGATGAACATTCTCGGCTGCCTCGACCGCCCCACTTCCGGCGACTACCTGTTCGCCGGGGAAAACGTCGCCCAACTGGACAGCGACGAACTGGCCTGGCTGCGCCGCGAGGCCTTCGGGTTCGTGTTCCAGGGCTACCACCTGATTCCCTCGGCCTCGGCCCAGGAAAACGTCGAAATGCCGGCCATCTACGCCGGCACCCCACCCGCCGAGCGCCACGCCCGCGCCGCCGCTCTGCTGGAGCGCCTGGGCCTGAGCGACCGAACCGGCAACCGCCCGCACCAGCTGTCCGGTGGCCAGCAACAGCGGGTGTCCATCGCCCGCGCGCTGATGAACGGCGGCCATATCATCCTCGCCGACGAACCCACCGGTGCCCTCGACAGCCACAGCGGCGCCGAGGTCATGACCCTGCTGGACGAGTTGGCCAGCCAGGGCCACGTGGTGATCCTGATCACCCACGACCGCGAAGTTGCGGCCCGGGCCAAGCGCATCATCGAGATCCGCGACGGCGAGATCATCAGCGACACCGCCGACCACGATCCGTCGGTGCAAACCAGCGCCAACAGCGGCGCCCTGCAAGCCGTGGACCTGCGTCAGCGCCTGGTCGATGGCAGCGAAGCCAGCGGGGCCTGGAAAGGCGAACTGCTGGAAGCGATACAGGCCGCCTGGCGGGTGATGTGGATCAACCGCTTCCGCACCGCCCTGACCCTGCTGGGGATCGTCATCGGCGTGGCCTCGGTGGTGGTGATGCTGGCGGTGGGCGAAGGCAGCAAGCGCCAGGTGATGGCGCAGATGGGAGCCTTTGGCTCGAACATCATTTACCTGAGCGGACACTCGCCCAACCCGCGTGCGCCCATGGGCATCATTACCCTGGACGAGGTCGCCGCCGTGGCCGCCCTGCCCCAGGTCAAGCGCATCATGCCGGTCAATGGCGCCGAAGCCGGTGTGCGCTACGGCAACCGCGACTACATGGCCTACGTCGGCGGCAACGACACCAACTTTCCGCACATTTTCAACTGGCCAGTGGTCGAGGGCAGCTATTTCAGCGATGCCGACGAACACTCGGCGGCGGCCGTGGCGGTGATCGGCCGCAAAGTCCGGGAAAAGCTCCTGCACGACGTCGCCAATCCCATCGGCCAATACATCCTGATCGAGAACGTGCCCTTCCAGGTGGTGGGCGTACTGATTGGCAAGGGCGCCAGCTCCGGTGACCAGGACAGCGACGACCGCATCGCCGTGCCCTACTCCGCCGCCAGCACCCGCCTGTTTGGCAGCCGCAACCCCGAATACGTGGCCATAGCCGCCGCCGACGCGAGCAAGGTCAAGGAAGCCGAACAGGCCATCGATGAGCTGATGCTGCACTTGCACAACGGCAAGCGCGATTACCAGCTGACCAACAATGCGGCAATGATCCAGGCCGAGGCCCGGACCCAGAACACCCTGTCACTGATGCTCGGCGCGATTGCCGCGATCTCGCTGCTGGTGGGCGGTATCGGGGTGATGAACATCATGCTCATGACCGTCCGCGAACGCACCCGCGAGATCGGTATCCGTATGGCCACCGGTGCCCGCCAGCGCGACATCCTGCGCCAGTTCCTCACCGAAGCGGTGATGCTCTCGGTGGTCGGCGGCCTGACCGGCATCGCCCTGGCGCTGCTCATCGGTGGCGTGCTGATCCTCAGCGAAGTAGCCGTGGCCTTCTCCCTGATCGCAGTGGCCGGGGCCTTTGCCTGTGCCCTGGTCACCGGCGTCATCTTCGGCTTCATGCCCGCCCGCAAGGCTGCCCGGCTCGACCCGGTCACGGCCCTTACCAGTGAATGATCGATCTATGAAAGTGCACCTGACCCTCCTGGCCGCCGGCGTCATGCTAGCGGCCTGCAGCAGCCCCCAGCCGCGCCCGGACAGCGGCCTGCAAGCACCGCCAGCCTGGCATTCACCCGCCAGCCACAGCGACCGGCAACAGGACCCGCGCTGGTGGGCCCGGTTCGGCAGCCCGGAGCTGGACCGCCTGATCGCCGAAGCCCGCAACGGCAGCCACGACCTGGCAGCCGCCACGGCCCGGGTGCGCCAGGCCCAGGCCACGGCGATTATTGCCGGTGCGCCGCTGCTGCCGGAAGTCAGCGGCACCTTCAACGCCAGCCGCCAAAAGCTCCTGCGCAGCAACGGCTACAGCCAACTGGACGCCAACAGCAACAACAAGACCGTGGACTACTTCAATGTCGGCCTCAGCGCCACCTATGAAGTGGACTTCTGGGGCGGCCGCCGCGCCGCCCGCGACAGCGCCGTGCTAGGGCTCCAGGCCAGCGCATTCGACCAGTCGACGGTGGAGCTGACCCTGCTCAGCGGCGTGGCCAACAGTTATGCCCAGGTCCTGTCGCTGCGAGAGCAGAGCCGGATCGCCGAACTCAACCTGGCCAATGCGCAGCATGTCCTGCAACTGGTACAGACCCGCTACGACTCGGGCTCGGCCACGGCCTTGGAACTGGCCCAGCAAAAAAGCCTGGTCGCCGCCCAGCAGCGCCAAGTACCACAGGTGCGGCAACAGGCCGAGGAGACCCTGATTACCCTCGCCGCACTGCTGGGACGGCCAGTACAAAGCCTGCCCCTGAACGACCAACCCTTCGCCCAGTTGAACTGGCCGAGCATCGACGCCGGGGTGCCCAGCGACCTGCTGCTTCGGCGTCCCGACATCGCCAGCGCCGAGGCCCGGCTGGCCGCAGCCCAGGCCGATGTCAGCGTAGCGCGAGCGGCGATGCTGCCAACCCTGACCCTGACCGCCAACCTCGGCTCGGGTGCGGACAAGCTGGGGGACGTGTTACGCAACCCCTTCTACAGCCTCACCTCCGGCCTGGTGGCGCCGATCTTCAACAACGGCCGCCTGGGCGCCCAGCGCGACCAGGCCACGGCGCGCCAGGAGGAACTGCTGGAAACTTATCGCGGGGCGATCATCAACGGTTTTGCCGATGTGGAGAAAGCCCTCACCAGCATTCGCGGGCTGGACCTGCAACGGCAGTGGCAGGGTGAAGAGCTGAACCAGGCGCAACGGGCCTTCGAGATCGCCCAGAGCCGCTACCAGGCCGGCGCCGAAGACCTGCTGAGCGTGCTGGAAACCCAGCGCACCCTGTACGCGGCCCAGGACCAGAACGTGCAACTGCGGTTGTCGCGATTGCAGTCGAGCATTGCCCTGTACAAAGCCCTGGGGGGTGGCTGGCAGGAACCCGATAATACTCCGGCACACAGGCCGCTATAGGCTCATGGCCGATAGGTCTTCCTGGCGCCACCCCGTACTATGCCGAGCACTCACCCCTAAACCTGGAAGACCGAATTGCCCATCAGCGAGCGCTTCGAACTGGAAATTCTTGAACTGATCGAGGCATTGTCCTGCGCCGACTTCGACAAGCTTTCAGCGAACCAGTGGCTTGGCAGACTGGCCGTGCAGGATGTCGCGCAGCGAATTGACGAGTATGGGAAAAGACTGGTCCTGCCACCTACCCCCTTTCTGCAAAATGTCGACCTCCATGAATACCGCGACGGCTCCGGCTGGGCATTGGATATCCCCTTGTGGACCGAAGAGGAAGGAATCAGCGATCTGACCCTGTCTCTGGAACTGCTCGTGGATCCGCGCGGATCAAGGCTGCAAATGACCGACCTTCGGGTACTCTGAGCGCCCCCTGAAGCCGTGACCAACAACAAGCCGCAAGCTACCGCAGTGGATGCGCGCAAGCACTGCTGAAGCGGCACGCTGCCAGTGAAATCCTGACACTGCTGATTATCCAACGCCTCAAGAGCACCGAGCCATGAACGACAGCGACTTCAAACAACTGCTGGCCAAGCGCAAATGCGACCAGCCAATCTGGTTTGCATTGCCTGCGGACCGCTGCGCCAGCGAAGACGACATCAGTGGATTTGAACAAGCGTGGGGGCTGCAACTTCCTGGCGACTACAGGCAGTTTCTCAAGGCATTTGGCGGCGGCTACTTTGCACTGGGAATCGTCTATTCGCTGGATGAAGCCAGCGACTTGAATCTGCCCCGCATCAATCGGGCACACCCGGTGATTGCCCAGGACCATCTGTTGTTTTCGGAAAACGGCTGCGGCGATTTCTACGGTTTCAAGATAGAAAACCACCAATGCCGGGCAGAGATCTTCTGTTTCGATCACGCGAGCGCAGAGTGGCAGGAAACCGGATACCGCAACCTGTTGAGCTTTCTAGCCGAGGTTGCCCTGTCCAACTGAAGGTCCTGCCCGCGGTCTTCAGCCCCACAGGCAGTGGCAGGTCCGACGTGGCTACAGCAGCCGCTCCCTGAGCTTCAAATGCCGCGCATACCAGGGCCGACGCGGCACTTTGCGGAACAGATCGGCCAGCTGCTTCTCGTCATCGATAAAGGTGATGCGCAGCGCCAGCTTCATGGTTTCCGGGTCCATCTCCACCGTCTTGCCCATCTGCAAACCGGGAATGGTGCTGCAACCATGGGTCAGCGGGCCCAGCCAGGGGTCGCCCGCCTCGACCCAACGCCCCGGGGCGAACCAGGGCACGCCGTTGACTTCCTGGCGCTTGAGTTCACCGGGATGAAAGCGCTCGTGGGCGCGGAACCAGTCTTCCAGACGATCGTCGATCCAGCCATGGAAACGCCAGAACACCGGGCTCACATGGGACGAGAACGGATCACCGAGAAAATCGTTTTCCGGCTGGTACCAGCGCGCAGCGAAATCCGCCGGATCCCGGGCCAGGGGCACCGGCGCGCCGCTGGAAGGATCACGGGGCACCGAAGCCCAGCGCATGTGCAGCCAGTCGTGCAGGCCCAGTTCGATTTCCGAACCGAATTGCCCCAGGGTCAGCTTCGCCAGGTAGCGCGGGTCACGGTACTGGGACTCCCAGACTTCAAAGTTGCTGTGGTAGGTCTCGCCCGCCTTGATATCGCTGACCCACTGGCTGTATTCGTCATCGCCGTGGGCCAGCCAGGTTGGCGGCAGCGAGCCGCCGTCGTGGTTATCGAAGTAACGGGCAAAACCCAGGCGGTCGCGCTGCAGCTCAGGTGCAGGCATGGGGAAATGCGCCCAGGACGGCAGGTCTTGCATGGAGCGCGCCGTACCCAGCATGTGCCGGTGCATGAAGAAGAAGTCGATACCGGAACCGTTGCGGTCTTTCTTCAGCCCACGAGCATCACGCTCCTGACCGCGCGGGCCGGGTTGCCAGCCAATACCGCGCAAGGCATCGCGCTTCTCTTCGGAGAGCCGGTGCCACTTGTCCCGGGTGGCGTGCCAGAGCTGGTGGAACAACCGGTGCTCGGGGGAAATCAGCCAGGCCTGCAGGGTCGGATTGAGGCCGATCCGCTCCCGTGCTTCAGGAAAGCGCTGCTTGGTGGCGACAAACCGATTGTCCAGTTCCGCCAGCCCCAAAGGCCGGTCCAGGCGTTGCACACTGCCGCTCAGGGTACCGCTGCCGGCGTTGCCAAAATCGGCCCAGACCTCGTCCAGGGTCAGTTTGAACTCATAGGCGGCAACCCCGTCCGGCGCGGCGCTGCTGATCAGCCGCCAGTACATCTGCGCCGGTTTCGGGCTGACCAGGTCGCCGATGATCTGATAACGCGGGGCTGCTGCGGCGCGCAACCCCTGGGGGGTGTCCAGATAACCACGCAGGCCACGGCCACGCTGGGCGATGTCGATGAACAGCTCCAGGCCTTGCCGGGGCAGGCCCTCCAGGCCGGCATCACGCCCCAGGAAACGAATACTCCAGATGCCCCGCAACTGGTCCGCCAGCTGCTGCCCGGCGGTGTCCGCCAGATCCACCGTGGCCTCGCCCGGAGTGATCGGAAACTCTTCCTCACGCGTCAACTTGCGATGCACATAAAACGCTGCTGGCACTGCAGCGCCGGTCAGCGCCAAGCCCGCCATGAACCCTCGTCGAGAAATCGTCATTGCCCTACCTGTGTCAGCCCTGAAGCAGGCTTTATCCAAGCTAGAACGTACGTTGCAGGAAGAAATTTACCGTTGCCGCAGCACGCTTAAATTTTCCGCTGCGTCGCTCGTTCTTCCCAGATAGCAAAGGCCCCCTGTGCCTGCACTTTGACCGCAACTGCGACTGAGATGGCAATGACCAAACCACGTTCGAAAAAGGCTCTTTACATCGGCCTGCCGCTGGCCCTGGTGCTGACCGCCGGCGCGGGCTTTCTGGCCTGGGACTACGGCTTCAGGAACAACCCCGGCTACCCGATCAAGGTGATGAAGCAGGCCGAAGAACTGCAAGAGCGCCTCCTCTCCTTCGACAGCCACGTCACCGTGCCCCTGGACTTTGGCAGCGCCGGCAACGAAGCCGACAAGGACGGCTCGGGCCAGTTCGACCTGGCCAAGGCCGGCCGCGGACGCCTGTCCGGTGCCGCACTGACGATTTTCGGCTGGCCGGAAATCTGGAACGGCCCGAACGCTCCGCACCGCCCCACGGCGGGTTTTGTCGACGCCGCCCGCAACGAACAGGAAGCGCGCTACAAGATCATCACCGGCATGGTCCGCGACTTCCCCAACCAGGTGGCCATCGCCTACACCCCGGACGATTTCAGGCGCCTGAATGGCGAAGGCAAGTTCGCGGTATTCCTCAGCATGCTCAACGCCTACCCCCTGGGCACCGACCTCAACCAGCTGGACTTCTGGGCAAACCGCGGCATGCGCATGTTCGGCTTCAGCTATGTGGGCAACAACGCCTGGTCCGACTCGTCGCGTCCGCTGCCATTTTTCAACGACACCCCGGACGCCCTCGGCGGCCTGTCCGACCTCGGCAAGCAGGCGGTACACCGCCTCAATGACCTGGGGGTCATCATCGACGTGTCGCAGATGTCGACCAAGGCCCTGGAGCAGGTCAGCCAGCTCAGCCGGGCGCCCTTCGTGGCCTCGCACTCGGCGCCCCGGGCCCTGGTGGATATCCCGCGCAATCTCAGCGACAAGGAAATGCAGCTGATCAAGGACAGCGGCGGCGTGGTGCAGATCGTCGGCTTCGCCACCTATATCCGCCCCTTGAGCCAGACCAGCCGCGACAAGCTCAACGCCCTGCGCACGCGCTTTGACCTGCAACCGCTGACCGGCCTGGAAATGGCCCTGATGCCCGGCGACGCGATCATCACCGTGTGGCCCGAGCAGCGCTTCGGCGAGTACGCCGGTGCGTTGTACGGCATCGTCGAGAAAGAGCCCAAGGCCACCCTCAAGGACTACGGCGACGCCATCGACTACGCGGTGAAGAAGATCGGCATCGACCACGTCGGCATCAGCTCGGACTTCAACGACGGTGGCGGCATCGATGGCTGGAAGGATGTCAGCGAGGGCCGCAACGTCACCGCCGAACTGCTGACCCGCGGCTACAGCGAAGCCGATATCGCCAAGCTCTGGGGTGGCAACTTCCTGCGGGTCTGGGAGCAGGTGCAAAAATCCTCCAAGCCCGTGACCCAGCGCTGACCTTCCTTCACTGCCCAGGAGCGCAATGCATTCATGACTGATCGTCGTAGTTTTCTCAAGCAGGCCGGCATCCTCGTTGCAGGCCTGCCCCTGGGCGCCGCCGCCCTCAACAGCCAGGCACTGGCAGCCAACGGCGCAGCGCCGCAGGCTGCTGCCACGGACTCCTGGCCGGCGTTTCGCCAATTGTTCAACCAGGACCCGGACTACATCCACTTCTCCAATTTCCTGGTGACCTCGCACCCCAAGCCGGTGCGCGATGCCATTGAAATGCACCGCGCGCGCATCGATCGCAACCCGGGCCTGGCCATGGACTGGGACCTGCAGGAAACCTGGAAGCGCGAGGCGCAAGTGCGCGACTGGGCGGGCCGCTACCTGCAGGCCAAGCCCGGGCAGATTGCCCTCACCGGCAGCACCAGCGAGGGCCTGGCGATGATCTACGGCGGCTTGCACGTGCGCCCGGATCAGGAAATCCTCACCACCGAGCATGAACACTACGCCACCGAATACAGCCTGAACTTCCGCGTCGCGAAGCAAGGCACCCAGGTGCGCAAGATCAAGCTGTTCGAGAACCCCAACCGGGTCTCGGTAGACGAAGTGCTGGGGGCGATCAAGCGCAGCATTCGCCCCAACACCCGGGTGCTGGGCATGACCTGGGTGCAGTCCGGCAGCGGAGTGAAACTGCCCATCGGCGAGATCGGCAAGCTGGTGGCGGAACTCAACCGCAACCGTGACGAGAAGGACCGGATCCTCTACGTGGTCGACGGTGTGCACGGCTTCGGCGTGGACAACCTGGACTTCCCCGACATGCACTGCGACTACTTCATTGCCGGCACCCACAAATGGATGTTCGGCCCGCGCGGCACCGGGATCATCTGCGCTCGCTCCGAACAGCTCAAGGACCTGACGCCGACCATCCCGACCTTCTCCGAAGACCACAGCTTCGCCACCTCCATGACCCCTGGCGGCTATCACGCCTTCGAGCACCGCTGGGCCCTGGACGAAGCCTTCAAGCTGCACCTGCAACTGGGCAAGGCCAAGGTCCAGGCGCGCATCCACCAGCTCAACAGCGAACTCAAGCAACGCCTGCAGGCGCACTCGAACATCGAGCTGGTGACTCCGCCCAGCCCCGAGCTGTCGGCGGGCTTCACCTTCTTCCGGGTCAAGGGGCAGAACTGCGACCAGGTGGCGGCCTACCTGATGCACAACCGGGTGGTGGCCGATGCCGTGGACCGCGATGTCGGCCCGGTGGTGCGCACCGCGCCGGGCCTGCTGAACAACGAAGACGAAATCGAACGCTTCATGGCCCTGCTGAGCAAAAGACTCTGACCGCGCAGGCAGCCGCCTGCGCCCAAACCCCTTGAACGAGATCATTCATGAACCAGGCTCTTCCCCCCGCTGGCTTCCCCTTCAAACCCCTGGCCAGCGTTGCCCTGGTGGCGCTGCTCGGCGGCCTGCTGCCCAATCTCGCACAGGCTGGCGAACCGCAACCGGGCAAGGTTTTCAAAGACTGCAAGGACTGCCCGGAAATGGTCGTGCTGCCGGCCGGCACGTTCACCATGGGCACCCCGGACGATGAAGTCGGCCGCGAGCCCGATGAAGGCCCGATGCACGACGTGACCTTTGCCAAGCCCTTTGCCATGAGCCGCTTCCAGATCACCGCGGCGCAATGGGACAGCTACATTCGCCAGACCGGGGTCAAGATTCCCAACGGCGACACCCGCCCCGGCCGTGAGTGCGTGGCCAGCAAACCGCGCTATGCACAAGGCCCGCGCCAGCCGGCGGTGTGCATGAACTTCCCGGAAGTGCAGGCCTATGTCGCCTGGCTGTCACACAAGACCGGCCACGACTACCGGATGGTCAGCGAGTCGCAGCGTGAATACGCCGCCCGCGCCGGCTCCAGCGGGCCATTCCCCTTTCCTTTCGATGAAGGCAAGGGATACAGCATCGCCAAGCACGCCAACACCTACGGGCCGGCCGACGGCTACAGCTACAGCTCCCCGGCGGGCAGCTACCCGGCCAACGCCTTCGGCATGTACGACATGCACGGCAACGTCTATGAATGGCTCGCCGACTGCGAACACCCCAACTACGTCGGCGCCCCCACTGACGGCAGCGCCTGGGTCGAGCCTGGTTGCAAATCACTGCAGATCCGCGGCAATGACTGGGGCGAAGCACCGGTGTTCTCGCGTTCCGGCAACCGCAACAACATCTACCCGGAGACGCGCGGCGACTGGATCGGTTTTCGCGTAGTGCGCAGCCTGTAAGCCCTCCGACAGCCGGGGCCCGAAGCCCCGGCTGACGCTGATTCAGCCTTGCTTGGCGAGCAACTCCAGGCCTTCGTGCAGGGCCGGGAACAGGCTGTTGTTGAAGTTGTTCCAACGCAGTTCGAGGATGCTGTCTTCAGGGCCGATCTCGGTCTTGAGCACGTCGTGGAACACTTCACCGGAGTCGATGCCATTGTCCACGTAGTGGAAGGACGCACCGGTGAGATACAGCGGCTCCACCGCCACGGTTGCCTTGGTCGCCCAGTCCACCACCTTCTGCCCGCGGGCACCGTACAAGGCATTCCAGGTGGCGTAGGCACCGCGACGCTCGTAAGGCGATTCGATCCGGGTGATGCCCGGGTGAATATTCATGATCCGCCGGGCGAATGGCGCACCAGGACGCACCAGCTCGTCGAGGATCACCAGCAGGCCATCGAGCACCACGATATCGGCCTTGAGTTCCACCAGCGTGTCATGCAGGCGGCGTTCGAAATCCTGCTTGCCGGCAATGTGCTCGGCCGTGCCCCGCGGGTGACGGCGATAGGTGGAAGGCACGCTCAGCAGCAGGTCATTGACCTTGCGCCCCTGCACCGCAAGGTCCGCCGGGTACAGCCACTGGCGGCCGGGCTGATAGGCGAAGCCATAGTCGGCCACCAACTGCTGGTCCCGTGGCGACTGCGGATCGTCGTCATAGACCACGCCCACCAGGTTGTACAGATCGCCCAGCGGCGTCTGGTTCAACGACTCCGCCAGGAACTCCAGCACCGATTTCATGTAGCGCTCGTGGTCCTTGTAGGCCACTGGCTGCCCGGCCTTGTCGGCAGCGGCATTTCTCAGGGACCAGACATACACCAGATTCTTCTTCGTCATTTGCTCGCTCTCGCTGAATGGATCAGGCACTGCGTCGATACACGTGCGCCCACAGAACAAGAACGAACCAGGCAGCGGGCAATTTATCAGTCCCCGCGCCGCTTCCCGGGCCTCCCCCGGCAATGCCTGCATGCCGAGCTAAATACTCGCGCCAATGTTTCGTTTGTCATGGGTAAGGGTCTGCATGCCTCGACCCTCTATCCACAATTTTGGGAAGTACTTATGACCGACCCTAAGCGCGGCGCATCTCGCGGGCTGCTCGCATTGCTCAGGCCGTTTCGCACCACCGTGGTGATCTCCGTTGCCTTAGGGATGGCCGGCGGCCTGGCTATTACCCTATTGCTGGCCACCATCAACAATGCCCTGCACTCGCCCACAGGCATGAACCAGGCGGTGATCCTGACCTTCGCCGGCCTGTGCCTGTTGGCCTTGACCAGCTCGATCGTCTCCGACATCGGCACCAACTACGTCGGTCAAAGGATCATTGCCGCGCTGCGCAAAGACCTGGGCGAAAGGGTCCTGTGCGCACCGATCGAACAGATCGAGCGCTATCGCAGCCATCGACTGATTCCCGTGCTGACCCACGATGTCGACACCATCAGCGAGTTTTCCTTTGCCTTCACCCCACTGGCCATCGCGTTCACGGTCACCCTGGGCTGCCTGGGCTATCTGGCCTACCTGTCGGTGCCGATGTTCGTACTGATGATCGTGGCCATCATCATCGGCAGCAGTGTGCAGTTCATCGCCGGCGCCAAGGGCATCAGGGGCTTCGATGAGGCCCGCGACCAGGAAGACGAATTGCAGCGCTACTACTCGGCCATCGCCTCGGGGGCCAAGGAGTTGCGCATGCACCGGCCTCGACGCTATCGGATGAACACCCACCGCATCCAGGAAACCGCGGATCGCATCAGTGACATCCAGGTGCGCTCGGTGAACATCTACATCATGGCCAAGACCTTCGGCTCGATGCTGTTCTTCGTGGTCATCGGCCTGGCCCTGGCCATGCAGGCCTACAACCCGAATCCCGATCCTGCGGTGATCACCGGCTTCGTCCTGGTGCTGCTGTACATGAAAGGCCCCCTGGAACACGTGGTCGGCTACCTGCCGATCATCGGCCGGGCAAAGATCGCCTTCGACCGCATCCGTGAACTGTCCGAGCGCTTCTCTTCCCCGGAACCGCATCTGCTGATGGACGACGCCGAGGCCCCGACTCCGGTGGTCAACAGCCTTGAACTGCGCGGCGTGAGCTACAGTCCGCCGCCAGTGGAAGGTAGCGAACCGTTCCACCTGGGGCCGATCAACCTGAGCATCAAGCAGGGCGACATCGTGTTCATCGTCGGTGAAAACGGCTGCGGCAAGACCACCCTGATCAAACTGCTGCTGGGCCTCTACCAACCCCAGTCAGGAGACATCCACCTCAATGGCGAGGCTGTGGTCGCGCGCACCCGGGACGATTACCGCCAGCTGTTCACCACCGTGTTCTCCGACTACTTCCTGTTCGACGATATGGTCCAGGGCAGCGGCCAGGGCTCGCTGGACAACGCCGCGCAATACCTGGACCGCCTGGAAATCGCCCACAAGGTCAGCATCAAGGACGGCGCCTTCAGCACCACCGACCTGTCCACCGGGCAACGCAAGCGCCTGGCCCTGGTCAACGCCTGGCTCGAAGGACGCCCAGTGCTGGTGTTCGACGAATGGGCCGCGGACCAGGATCCGGCCTTCCGGCGGATTTTCTACACCGAGCTGCTGCCGGACCTCAAGCGCCTGGGCAAGACCATCATCGTGATCAGTCACGACGATCGCTATTTCGACATTGCCGACCAACTGGTGCGCCTGCGCGCCGGCAAGGTCGTGCACGAACACGCATTGGAATCGGCCTGAGTTTTTTTTCCGGTTTGTTCAAGGAAGAACGTCTCACTAGTGGTAATGAGAATTAAACGCAATAGATACCCATAACAGCCAACCTAATACATAGAAGAGAAAGCATCCATGTCAGCACTACTCGGTCTCAGTCCCCTGAGTAAAGCGCTATCCATGCGACGGGCCCTGCACATCAACCTCCTGCCGAGCGCCCTCGCCCTTGCGGTATCGCTACCGGTGGCGGGCTACGTCCAGGCCCAGGAGATCGAGCTGGACATTCCTGCGCAGCCTTTGGGCAGCGCCTTGCAGGAGTTTGGTCGCCAGGCCAACCTGCAGGTTCTCTACAACCCGACAGACATCCAGAGCCAGCGCAGCACCTCGGTGAAGGGCAAGATGGAGCCGCAGCAGGCAATCAAGACCCTGCTCAATGGCACCCGCACCACCTACAGCCTCAACGGCAATTCGCTGACCATCAATGCCGCGACCGCCAATGGCGTGGAGCTGGGTGTCACCAAAGTCAGCGCTGACCAGTTGGGCACCATCACCGAAGGCTCGGGCTCCTATACCCCGGGCACCATCGCCACCGCCACGCGCCTGGTGCTGAGCCCGCGGGAAACCCCGCAGTCGATCTCGGTGACCACCCGCCAGGCGATGGACGACTTCAACCTCACCTCGATCAACGACGTGATGCGCCACACCCCGGGCATCACCGTGAACGCCTACGACACCCAGCGCAGTGACTACTACTCGCGTGGTTTCTCGGTGCAGAACTTCCAGATCGATGGCATCCCGACCATCCGCGACGCGGTCTATGCCAGCGGCCAGACCCTGAGCGACATGGCGATCTATGACCGGGTGGAAGTGCTCAAGGGCGCCAGCGGCCTGTTGACCGGCGCCGGCGACCCCGGCGGCACCATCAACCTGATCCGCAAGAAACCCACCAGCCAATTCCAGGGCCATGCCAGCCAGGGGTTCGGCTCCTGGAACAACTACCGTACCGAGGTCGATGTCAGCGGTCCCCTGAACGAAACCGGCAACATCCGCGGTCGAGCGGTGGCGGTGTACCAGGACAAAGACTCGTTCATGGACAACTTCTCGAACAAGACCAATGTCTACTACGGCATTCTCGACTTCGACCTGTCGCCGGACACCCAGTTGAGCGTCGGCGTCGACTACCAGGACAGCATTCCCAAGGGTTCCAGCTGGGCCGGTGCCGCGCCGCTGTTCGACAAGGCCGGCAATCGCATGGATCTTCCGCGCTCCTTCAACAGCGGCGCCCGCTGGGCTTCCTGGGAGCAGTACACGCGCAACGTGTTCGCCACCCTGGAGCACAGCTTTGCCAACGGCTGGGTTGCCAAGGGCCAGTACAGCCACATGATCAGCGGCTATGACGCCCACGTGAACACCCTCAAGCAGCCGACCGCGGACGGCATGACCACCATCAACATCAACAGCTTCGATGGCGAGACCAAGAGCGACAGCCTCGACATGTATGTCAGCGGCCCCTTCAGCCTGCTAGGGCGCGAGCACCAGTTGGTGATCGGTGCGGCTAGCTCCAACGCCCACAAAAAGGGCTACGACTACTGGAGGCCGACCCTCGTCGAAACCAACCGCTACGACTTCTACAACTGGGACGGTAAAGCGGGCAAGCCGTCGGACTGGGGTCCACTGGACGAAAAGACCGATCAAACAACCCGCCAGAACGCTGGCTATATCACCGCGCAATTCAGCCTGATGGATGACCTCAAGCTGTTGCTCGGCAGCCGTGTGGTCTACTACAGCCTGACCGGCACCAGCGACCTCAAGGACACCGGCAAGGTCGTGCCTTATGCCGGCCTGATCTACGACATCGACGAGCACTTCTCTGCCTACGCCAACTACAGCGAGATCTTCAATCCACAGAGCGCTCGTGACGCCGACAAGAAGGTGCTGGAGCCCGATGTAGGCAAGAGCTACGAACTGGGGATCAAGGGCGAGTTCTTTGAAGGCCGCCTGAACTCCAGCCTGGCCTACTTCGAACTGCACCAGGAAAACCGTGCCGTAGACGATGTCGACTACAACGCTATCCATCCGTTTGCCTATGCATCCAAGGCCATCACCGCCAAGACCAAGGGCTACGAGGCGGAAATCTCCGGCGAGCTGACTCCCGGCTGGCAGTTGAAGGCCGGCTACACCCACAAGGTGATCCGTGACGAAACCGGAACCAAGGTCTCTACCTGGGAACCCCAGGACCTGGTCAGCCTCTACACCAGCTACAAGCTGACCGGCGATCTGGACCGCCTGACCCTGGGTGGCGGGCTGCGCTGGCAGGGTACGGCGTGGAACATCCTCAAAGTCAACGGCAACGACGTCAAGGTCAGCCAGGACCCCTACTCGGTGGTGGACCTGATGGCCCGTTACCAGGTCACCGATAACGTCTCGACCACGCTCAACGTCAACAACGTGTTCGACAAGACCTACTACTCCAACACCGGCTTCTTCAACTCCGCCTATTACGGCGAACCCCGCAGCTTCATGGTCACCACCCGCTGGGACTTCTGATCCCGGATTCTCCCCGCGCCGCTGGACAAGGCTCTTGTGCAGCGGCGCATCTCGTTTCCCCCCTCCTCTCTGCCCCTCGATACCGGCGCCTTGCAGCCGGGCACAACATCCTCAAACAAATCCGAATGGGCCCTTTCATCGCCTCGCCATGGCGTGCGGCGGCTACAAGGCCGTGGGCTGGGAGGTCTACGGCACGGAAAGCGGTGAGAATGCCGCCGCGCGCTGCTGCAACGCCGCGTGATCGGCGAGCAGTGTTTACACGAACCACTGTGCTGCACTCGGACAACGGAGCGCCGGTGAAATCAGTAATGTTGTTGAGCAAGATGTACGAACTGTGCATCACGCCCTCGCGGGGCCGACCACGGATCAGCAACGACAATCCCTACTCGGAGTCGCTGTTTAGAACACTGAAATACTGCCCACAATGGCCGCAGGATGGCTTTGCCAGTTTGGACACCGCACGGGCTTGGGTGAGGGGTTTCATGCGCCGGTACAACAACGAACATCGGCATAGCCGGATCCGCTTCGTCACACCGGCTGAGCGGCATCAAGAACTGGACCGCCAGGTTTTGGCCCAGCGACATGAGCTGTACGAACGAGCCAAAAAGAAAAAGCCAGAACGGTGGTCGGGTCGAACACGTAACAGGTGACCGATGGGCACCGTGCAGTTGAACCCGGATCGAGAGCAACAGGTCGATAAAAGAGCAGCATAGTTGGACGGTTGATGCGACAACCACCTTGAAAAGACACCGTCATGTTGCAACTGGTGCGTCTCGGTCGTACGTTCCAACAAAGTCTATACCATGCACTTATGCATAAAAACAGGGATCTATCATGACGTATTCAAGGGCTTCAAAAATCGAAAAACTCAGCCATCGATGTTCTTCGGTGACTGAGCCTTTTGGCCGTGATTACGCTGTTTTGAAGCCTGGCTTACCGTTGGCGGCTCGCCACGCCTTGACAGCTTTTAAAACTCCCTCCGGACTATTCTCTACTCCTTCACTAGGATAATAAATGAGTCCTTTTTTTTCTGGATGTTCCGTAATCTCCTCAAAATGCTTAGCAAGTTTTCGTAGATATTTACCAAACGCCTCACCATCAAGATTTGTCTTATTGTTAAAGAACTCATCAAGAAAGTCCAAGAATTCGGCCTCAGTATATTCCTCATATTTATTTTTCAGTTTCATTTTTTTTCCTATTTATTGGCGTGAGTTTTAATGTGCAGCTTAGGTGTCATGATTCGCATATTTTCAATATCATATAATCCACCGTTGCTTTTGAGAGGTATGACGTGATGAATTTCAAATACTTCTCGCCCACCTACATGTTCACTTGGGACTGCATACGGAGCGTTCCCCGATTTAATTAATGTAAGATTTGATGGGATGAACTGAATAGAGAGTTCAGGGTCATTACCTACAGCCTTCCATAGTGCCTCTCGAAACTCACGCCAGTTCTTGAACTGCCGCCCTCTCAACTGGTCCGCAATCTGCGACGGAATGGGCGCCCCTTGGCCTTGCGAAGCGGCCCCCAGCCAGAGCCCCGATACAGGTTGCCCAACACCAGTTGCAATACCAGGATCCTCTCGACGATCCCTGAACATCACATAGATAGGAACAAATCCTGAACCTACCGGATAGATCAAAATGCAATCGTCAAAACTGGCTCCGACTACAGCAGGGAATGTATCGATCCGACCTTCAACGGGTGTAATCGTTGCTCCAGTGTAGATGGGTGGTTGCGGCTGTTCAGCAGGAGAGGTCGTAGAGCTGTTCCCTGGCGAAACAATAGGTGTCCAGGTCAAGGTCCTAGGCGGCACGTCTGCGGTGGTGGCCGTATAGACGTTCTGTCCAGCGTTGTAGGTTGCGGCAATCACCTTGACCTTGGAAGGAATAGCTACACCATCGGTTTTAACAACAAAAACCTCGGATTGGCCATCTTCAGCTGCTTTCGAGCTGAAACGGAACGGCATATCGACAGTGCTGCCGGCTGCTGCCGCTGCTTGCAGCTCCTGCGAGCTAAGGTTCGGTGCCAAATCGGAAAGCGGCGTGCTAAAGGTATAGCGCTTTGGCAGTTCACCATTGCCCATTTTTGATGGAACCAGAAGCGCGAATACACCCACAGCAACGGCTGATGCCGAGCCTACAACGACACTCGCCAGACCAACAATCGCCGAACGGATCGCTGCTGCAAGCAGTGTTGCAGTGGCTTCCGCTACAGCAATTACACCAGAAGAGACGATAAACAGAGGTTGTGTTGCTGCGACTGATCCTTGAGCTCGAAAGGTATTGGCCGCTTTTTGAGCCTCCATCGCCAAACGGACTTGCTCTTCCGCAACACGCTTAGCTTCAGCCACTCTTTTAGCCTCGACTTCAGCAGCGATGCGTTTGGTCTCTGCTTCGGCGGCAGCCGTAGCTTGCCCCCTCATCCAAATAATTTGTTCATTTAAGAATTGGATTTCATCATTGATGAGTTTAGCTTTATAGGCCGCCTGTAGCGATTCCTGCCATTTTTCATAAGCTTCTTCGGCAGAAGAATCATTGCCAGCCTCCAAAGCAACTGCCCACGACATAAAGACATAGACTTTACGACTAAAAAAATCGCCATTATAAAAACGATTAGCAATAACTTTTTGCGACTGCAATTCGATTGTTTTTTGCGCCACTTTATTTTCTTTATTGGAAATCTCTTGCTTTATCGAATCCAGGTTCGAGCCTTTACTATCAGGAGCACCAGAACCTAATATAGTTATGGTAACTATTCCAACATTCTCGGGTATAGACTGACGTTTTTCCGAGTATGCCAACTCTTGAGTTTTTACGGCTTGATCCAGAACAGCAGGATAATAACGGTAAATATACTCTCTGCGTCGTTGCATGAACTTAATCGTTTCCTGAGCCATACCAGGATTAAACGGGCTACTCGTTCCGGAGCCAGCTCCAAACTCTTGTGGCCGATAACCCGTAACTGTAGATGGCGGTAATACGTAAGAGCCGGGCCCCGTCTGTATATCACCAGGCCCTGCATAGTCAGTTGACATATAAATAATCCTTTAATTTCGATAGTGCCCACACCCAAATGATAGGTGTGAATATTTGTGCTTCAGAGGCTCGTACCTAGGCCTTCTAGCTTCGGTGCCTATAACAGCCCTCCAGATCCCCTGAGTCCCTGAGTCCCTAGCAAAGAAATCAAGGTGCACAGACACTGTATATAAACCCAGTGTAAAAAGGAACAGAAAATATGCATTTATGCATAAAATGCGACATACAGTGATGATATGACATTGCTATTAATGGCGACTTTTTTGGACAACAGTCGCAGCGACTCAGGCTGCGTAAAGGGGTTAAGGCTGACCTTGACGTACGTTTTCATTCCGTTGGACCTCAGCCCCGTAAACGAGACTTTCTGCCATCTGCCGGATGATCGTCAGGTCAGCCGAGGGAAATTTCGGCGGTTCATGATTAGAACCCTGTATTCACCAACCTTGATTCACTCTGCGAGCAAATCAGAATTCTTAGTCACTAAATGACAAAACGCTACGCACTGCTCACTCTGTTAGCAAAGTGACGATAAAATAGGTTATCAACACGTTCTATCAAGGATGACTGATGGCCCCCCGCCCCCACCGTATCACCACCGGATTCGACCAGTCCTACGCCTGCAGCACCTGCGACACCGAAAACCTCGATTTCGACCAGGACCTCAACGAACGCGACTGGACGTGCTCTGCCTGCGGCCACCCCGTGCTGATCGCTCTGGCCGACGACGCCGGCAATACCGCCCTGGTGGTGCGTTACCAGGCCCAACACCTGGAACCCGGCGACTACATCTACCAAGAGCATGACCTGGACGGCGGCGTCCTGCGGGTAATGGGCTCCAACAAAGCCATGGGCAAAGGCAACAAGTGGTACCTGGGTCTGCAGGGCTTCGGCAGTATGACCGTCGAGCCCGATCGCTATTTCAACCGCGTGCCCTAACACCGTGACCCAGCCAACGGATAGCCCCATGCCCCTGTTCGACCCCCTCCGCGACTTCTTCCAGCGCCGCAAGGCGGCCAAGCTCGATCAGTCCGCCCTGGGCCTGCAGATCCAGATCGAGCACAACGCAGTAGTGCGGGACAATTTCTTTTTCCCCGGGCCCACCATTACCGCTTCGATCCTGCGTGATGGCCAACCTGTCGGCTCCATCCGCTACGGCCAAAGCCCGCTCCAGGATCGGGTCTACATCAGCGACTTCAAGATCAGCGACACACAGCGCCGGCAGGGCAGTGGCCAGGCCGCGCTGTGGCGGATCTGGTGTCTGTACCAGGTACCGCTGACGCCCATGCACGAAGTTGCTACCTCGGTCGATTTTTGGGACAAGGTCCGCAGGCGCTTCGCCGGCGCCGGCGTCGAGCTCACGCGCGATATCCGTACCGGCGATCAGGACGCCGAGCAAGACCGCTGGAGGCACCTGATTCCCGAGCCCGAACACCTGGCCAAGATTCGGGAAATCGAGGCATCACCCGAATGGCCAGCCATCCAGAGCGCGTGGGCTGCCCGGGAGCAATCATGAATCAGCTAATACCGCAGGCGACGCCGCTGAGCACCGTCTAACCGCAGCCCAGTTTCAGCAACTGGCCGTCGTGCCGGCAGCGGTGGAGTGGTTAGCAAATATCGACAACCCGCGCACTCGGCGCGCCTATCCAAACGACCTGGAGGACTTTTGCGGTTTTGTCGGGCTCACCGGCGCCGATGAGTTTCGTGCCGTGACCCGGGCCCACGTCTTGGCTTGGTGCGCCCAGCTCGAAAACCCCAGCCTGGCCGGGGCCACCATCCGCCGCAAACTGGCGGCACTGGCCAGCGTGTTCGATCACCTCCTGGAGAACAATGCCATCGCCGGTGGCAACCCGGTGCACAGTGTCAAGTGCCCGGAGATCGCCGACTTGCCGCAGCTTGGCAAACTGATACGACGGAAGGTCAATGCGTTGATCGGGGTAGCCCCTTTAACCGCGACTCAGGAACGTTTCGCGGCAAGCGAATGATCTTCGGTAGATATGCAGCGGTCAGGCGCATGCTGCATATGGCGACGTTAGCGGCTGTTCGCTTCAACCCAGTAATCGGGGCCTTCTATCAACGACTCGTCGCCACAGGTAAGCCGAACAAAGTTGTTCTGGTTGCCTGTATGCGAAAGCTGGTGACCATTCTCAACGCCGTCGCAAAACAGGAAAGCCGTGGGATGAATCCATCCACACGGCTTGACTGGCAAGACAGTTGCTCGTTATGCCCCCGGTCACTGTCCGTGACCGGGGGCTTGTGCATCATCGCCGCAGCCGACGCCGGGCGAACATCCGCCGGCGCCGCTTGCGACCTTACACCTGCAGCAGCGGCTCAGGCTCGACGCTCTCCGCTGCAGGCAGATCGCCAAGGCGTTGCAGCGTCTCGTCGGCCAGGGCCAGCAGCAACTGCTGGAAATCCCCAGCCAGGTAGCCCATGTCCGCCGCCGTGAAGACCTCGCGGTCATAGTTGAACTCCAGCCGCAGGGTGTCCGCAGACCAGAGCATGACGGTCAATGGATAGTGGGTCTGCTCCAGACTCTGCACGTCAACGAACTGCAGGCCCGAAGGTGCCCCTTGCTCCAGCGCTTCGGACACCGGGTAGTTCTCGAACACCAGCACGCTGTCGAACAGTTCCTGGCCGGCCCGGCCGGCCCAACGCTGGATGTCCGAGAGCGCAGTCTGTTCCTGCTCGCGCAAGCGTACGTTCTGTTCCTGTACCTGCTGCAGCCAGTCGCCCACGGCCATGTGCCCACGGGGTGAAGCCACCACCGGCAGGGTGTTGATGAACAGCCCGACCTGCTGTTCGATCCCTGGCAACTCCACCGGGCGACCCGACACAGTGGCCCCAAAGGCCACGCTGTCCTGCCCGCTGTGGCGCTGCAGCAGCAACAGCCAGGCACTCTGTACCAGGGTGTTGAGGGTGACCTTGTGGCGCTGCGCCGAAGCCTTGAGCCAGGCCGTCTGCTTGAGGTCGAACGTCAAGCGGTGATCAGCATTGGCCGCACGCGCTTGCCCGGGCACGACCACGGCGCTGCCCGGCAAGCGCGTCGGCTCGTGCAATGGCGCCAGGTGCTCGGTCCAGAAGGCCTGGTTGGCGTCACGGTCCTGGCGTTGCAGCCAGGCGATGTAATCGCGATAGCTGCTGATGCGCGCCGGCAAGCTCTCACCCGCGTAGTGCTGCAGCACCTCGCCAAACAGTTGCGAACCGCTCCAGCCATCCAGCAGCAAGTGGTGGCTGGTGTAGATCAGATGATGGCGGTTGGCACCGGTACGCACCGCCACCAGACTCAACAGCGGCGCCTGGTCGAGCGCGAAGCCCTGGATGCGGGTGGCCTGGGCCAGGGTTTCCAGGGCTTGTACCTGATCGGCCCGATCCTGCCAGTCATGCTCGACCCAAGGCAGTTGCCGATGTTTGTAGACCACTTGCAGCGGCTGCTGGCCGGTCTGCCAGAGGAACCCCGTACGCAGAATTGCATGCTGGTCCATGGCGGCCTGCCAGGCCGCGCAAAAACGCTCGACGTCCAGGCCCTGGACATCGATGCGCATCTGGTTGATGTAGTCACCGGCGCGCGGTTTGTGCACCACCTGATTGAGCATGCTCCGCTGCATCGGCGCCAGCGGGTACAGATCCTCGACCTGCTCCAGCGCCAGCGGCAAGGCATCCAGTTGTTCCTGAGGCAATCCGGCCAGGGCGAAGTCGGACGGGGTCGCACCGTGGTGCTGCGGTTGGCAGCAGTGCTCGATCAGCAACTTGAGTTCCCGGGCGTAGTCATCGGCCAGGTGCTGGATGCTTGCCTCGTCGAACATCTGCTGGCTGAAGCTCCAGTTCAGGTTCAATTCGCCGGCGTAGATCTGGCCGTTGATTTCCAGCCAGTTGCCCAAGTCCGCATCAGGACTCTGGTCCGCCCCGCTGTAGTCACCAGAGGGCGCAAACAAGCCTGCGCTTTGCCCATCGTCGAAACTGCCGTCGAACTGCCCCAGGTAGTTGAAGGTGATACGCGGACGTGGCAACCGACTCAGGGCCTCACGGATCTCGGCGCTGCCCAGGTAGCGCAGGGCGCCAAAGCCGATGCCTTTATCGGGAATCCTGCGCAGCTGTTCCTTGATGCCCTTGAGCGAGTCCGCCAGCGTCGAGGCGGGCACCAGTTGCACCGGATAGATGCTGGTGAACCAGCCCACGGTGCGAGTCAGGTCGACGTCATCGAACAGGTCTTCACGGCCGTGGCCTTCCAGGCGAATCAGGGTCGAGGCGTGGCCGGTCCAGCGCCCCATGACCCGCGCCAGGGCGGTCAGCAGCACATCGTTGATCTGCGTGCGATACGCCGCCGGCACCTCTTGCAGCAACTTGCGGGTATAGGCCTGATCCAGGTGCGTGGTGACGTTCAAGGCGTAGCGGTTGCTCAGGCTGGCCGCCGGATTGACTCCCGGCAGATCGGCCTCGGCCCCGTGCAGCTGCGTTTGCCACCACCCCAGTTGCCGTTGCAGGGCCTCGCCCTGGGCATGGCTCTGCAAGCGCTGGGCCCAGGCCCGGGTCGAGCTGGTCTTGGCCGGCAACACCGCCGGGCGGCTCTGGGCCAGTTGGCGATAAGCGCTCTGCAAGTCTTCCAGCAGAATCCGCCAGGACACGCCATCCACCACCAAGTGGTGAATCGCCAACAGCAAGCGCTGGGAACCGTCCGCCAGGTCCACCAGGACCGCCCGCAGCAACGGGCCCTGGCCAAGATCAAGGCTGCGCTGGGCGGCCTCGCCCAGCACCGCGAGTTCCTCGGCACCGCCCAATGTCCGGCACCACAGCACCTGCTCGGCCTGGTGCTGCTGGGCCGGACGATAACTGGCCTGCCAGGTGCCGTCTTGCTGGATGTACTGCGAACGCAAGGCGTCGTGGTGCACGATCAACGCCTGCAGTGCCTGCGCCAGCAACAGCGGGTCCAGGCGCTCATGGGCCCGCAGCACCACCGACTGGTTCCAGTGATGACGCTCGACGATATCGTCCTCGAAGAACGCTTGCTGAATCGGCAACAACAGCAATTCGCCGTTCAACGGCGACTGATCGATCACCAGCCCCTCCTCGCCCTGGCGGGCCACAGCCGCCAGGCTGTGCACGGTCTGGTGCTGGAACAGGTCCTTGGGGCTGAAGCGGATACCCGCCTGACGAGCCCGGCTGACCGCCTGGATGGAAATGATCGAGTCCCCGCCCAGCTCGAAGAAGTTGTCGTTCAAGCCCACTTGGGGCAAGCGCAGGACTTCGGCCCAAATCGCCGCGATCTGCTGCTCCAACTCGCTCTGCGGCGCCACATAGGCTTGCTGCATCAGGCTTGCATCCGGCTGCGGCAGGCCCTTGCGGTCCAGCTTGCCGTTAGGCGTCAGCGGCATCTGCGCCAGGAACAGCAAGTGCACCGGCACCATGTAATCCGGCAGCCGCGCTCTCAATGCCTGGCGTACCACTTCACGGCAATCGGCCTGGGCCTGCAGGTCATCGACCTGAGTGGGGTCCAGGGGCACCAGGTAAGCCACCAACTGTTTACCGCTCGGCCCTTCCTGGGCCACTACCACCGCTTCGCGCACCGATTCCTGCTCACGCAGACGGGCTTCGATTTCGCCCAGTTCGATGCGGAAACCGCGGATCTTCACCTGGTGGTCGACCCGGCCCAGGTAATCCACTACACCGTCGGCACGGCCACGGGTCAGGTCGCCGCTGCGATAGGCGCGGCTGCCCGGTGCGCCATGCGGATCGGGCACAAAACGCTCGGCAGTCAGCGCCGGACGCTCCAGGTAACCGCGGGCCACACCCTCGCCCCCCAGGTACAGCTCGCCGGCCACGCCAATCGGCTGCAGGTTGAGTTCGGCGTCCAGCACATAGCCGCTGCGGTTGCCCAGCAAGGTGCCGATCGGCATGTAGACCGCGCCACAGCGATCGCCGGCACGGGCTTTCCACAACAGCGGCGTGACCACGGTTTCGGTGGGGCCGTAGCCGTTGAACAGGTAGGTCGGACGCAAGGCGCGCCAAGCCAGGTCATAGCTCGATTGCGCCACCGCATCACCACCGAAGCAGTACACCCGCACCGCCGGCGGGTTGCCGTCGCGCTCGGCATGCTCGGCCAGCTGTTGCAGGTACACCGGCGGGAACACGCCCACGGTCACCCCGTGACGGTGCATCTGCGCGTAGGTGTATTCCGGCAGCCACAGGCTGTCATCGCGGATCAGCACCCGCGCACCGTTGATCAGCGGGTGCATCCAGCCTTCGTGGGAACCGTCGAAGGCGAAGGACATGAAGTGCAGCTCGCAGTCCGCCGGGGTCATTTCATAGCGTTCGCCAGTGGCGATGATGTGCGCCACCAGCGGCCCGTGGGACACCGCCACGCCCTTGGGCATGCCAGTGGAGCCGGAGGTGTAGATCACGTAGGCCAGGTTGTCGCCGTCCAGGGCCACTGCCGGGGTCGTGTCGCTGTAACCGTCCCAGTCCTCGCGGCGATCCACCGCCAGGCTCGCCAGTCCCTCGGGGATCGGCAGTTTGTGCGCCACGGCGGTATGGGTCAGCAGCAGCCGGGCACGGCTGTCCTGCATCATGTACAGCAGGCGGTCCTCGGGGTATTCCACGTCCAGCGGCACATACACGCCGCCAGCCTTGAGCACCGCCAGGAACGCCACCATGATCTCGGCGCTGCGCGGCATGGCGATCGCCACCCGCACTTCCGGTCCCACGCCACGGGCGATCAGGGCCCGGGCCAGGCGGTTGGCGCTGCTGTTGAGCTGATCGTAGGTCAGGTGCTGGTCATCGAAGATCACCGCCACCGCGTCCGGGGTACGCCGGGCACTGTCTTCCACCAGCTGGTGCACCAGGCGCCCGGCCGGGAAGCCCGACTGGCTGCGGTCCCAGAGTTGACGGATGTGCTGCTGCTCATCGACATCCAACAGGTTCAACTGGCCAATGCTCTGCTGCTGATCGGCCACCATGGCCTGCAACAGATTCTGCCAGTGACGGGCCATGCGCTGGATGGTCGAGGCCTCGAACAGATCGGTGGCATAGCCCAGCGAAGCCAAGAGACCATCGGCCGACTCATGTACATCCAGGTCCAGATCGAAGTGCACGGTCTGGCTGTCCCATTCCAGGCCTTCCACCCGCAGGTCGCTGAGCGGTTGCCCGGACTCCTTGCGCTGGTTGTCGGTCTGGTGGTTGAACATCACCTGGAACAGCGGGTTGAGGCTCAGGCTGCGCTCCGGCTGCAGGGCCTCCACCAGTTGTTCGAAAGGCAGGTCCTGGTGCGCCTGGGCCTCCAGGGCCCGCTGCTTCACCTGGGCCAGCAACTGGGCCACGGTCATCTGCCCGTCGATATCGGCCTTGAACACCTGGGTATTGACGAAGAAGCCGATCAGACGCTCGGTTTCCATGCGGTTGCGGTTGGCCACCGGCACCCCGACCCGCACGTCCTGCTGGCCACTGTAGCGGTGCAACAGGGTCTGGAACGAAGCCAGCAACAGCATGAACAGAGTCATGCCCTGAGCCTGGGCCAGGGCCTTGAGATCCTCGGTCAGCGGCGCTGGCAGTGGCACATTCAAACGCGCCCCGCGATGGCTTTGCGCGGCCGGACGCAAGTGGTCCAGGGGCAACTCCAGCACCGGCTGTTCACCGCCCAGCAGTTGCACCCAATAATCGAGCTGACGCTGTTTTTCCCCAGCCTCCATCCAGTTGCGCTGCCACAAGGCGTAGTCGGCATACTGAATCGCCAGGGCCGGCAATTGCAGGTCCTGGCCCTGGCTGTAGGCGACATACAACTGCACCAGCTCATCGACCATCACCCGCATCGACCAGCCATCGGAAACGATGTGGTGCTGCACCAGCACCAACACGTGATCATCGGCCGCCAGGCGCAGCAGTTGGACCCGCAACAACGGCCCTTGCTCCAGGTTGAAAGGACGGCCGATCTGCGCTTGCACCTCGGCCTTGAGCCGGTCCTCGGTAATGTCGACACACGGGATCGGCAATGCCTGAGGCCCACAGATCACCTGGACCGCGCGCTCGGCGTCCTGCCGCAGATGGGTGCGCAGGCTTTCGTGGCGCGCCACCAGGGTGTCGAAACTGCGCTGCAGGGCCGCCTGGTCCAGGTTTCCCTTCAAGCGCAAGGCACCCGGTACGTGATAGGCCGTGCTTTCGGGCTCCAGTTGCCAGAGAAACCATTGCCGCTCCTGGGCGTAGGACAAGGCCAGGGGCTGGTCCCGGGACACCGCGACAATCTCCGGCACCGCTTGGCCGGCACTGGCGTCCAGCGCCTGCAAGGCCGCAGCGAAACCGCCCAGTCGCGGTTGCTCGAAGAGGACGCGTAACGGCACCTCCAGCTCCAGGCCCTGGCGCAGGCGTGAGACCACCTGCATGGCCAACAGCGAGTGGCCACCCAATTCAAAGAAATGATCCGTCAGGCCGATCCGCTCGACCCCGAGAATGTCAGCCCAGATAGCCGCCACCTGTTGCTCGATGGCACTGACCGGCGCCACCCACTGCGCCTGCAACTGGCTGGCATCCGGTTTGGGCAGGGCCCTGCGGTCCAGCTTGCCATTGGGGCTCAAGGGCATCTGCTCCAGCACCCGCCACAGCGCCGGGACCATGTAGTCCGGCAAATGAGCCGCCAGGTGTGCACTCAGCACATCGCGCCAGTCATCGCCCTGGCCTTGCAGCACCAGGTAGCCCACCAGGTATTGGCCATCCACGGCCAGGACCGCGGTCTCGCATACCCAGTCATGCTCCAGCAGACGAGCCTCGATTTCTCCCAGCTCGACCCGCAGGCCGCGCAGCTTGACCTGATGGTCGATACGCCCGGCGTACTCGATCACGCCGTTTTCGCGATAGCGCGCCAGGTCGCCGGTACGGTACAGGCGCTCCCCGGCCACGAATGGATGGGCCACGAAACGCTCGGCCGTGAGGGCCGGGCGACGGTGATAACCACGGGCCAGGCCCTCGCCCCCCAGATACAGCTCGCCCAGCACACCTACCGGTACCGGCTCGAAGTTGCGGTCGAGGATGTAGCAGCCCAGGTTGGCGATCGGTTCGCCGATCGGCACCGCATCGCGCCCTTCGTCGATACAGGTCCAATGGGTGACGTCGATGGCCGCCTCAGTGGGTCCGTAGAGATTGTACAAACCCGCCTGGGGCAGCTTGGCGAACACTTGCTGCTGGGCATCCACCGGCAACGCCTCGCCACTGCAGACGATTCGCTTCAGGCTCTGGCAGGAAGACACGTTCGAATCCTGCAGGAACACCTGCAGCATCGATGGCACAAAGTGCAGCGTGGTGACCTGCTCGGCATTGATCAGGCTCACCAGTTTGGCCGGCTCACGATGATCCCCCGGCGCCGCGACTACCAGGCGCGAGCCGGTCATCAGCGGCCAGAAGAATTCCCACACCGATACGTCGAAACTGAACGGGGTCTTCTGCAATACGGTGTCGCTGGCATCCAACCGGTAAGCCTCCTGCATCCAGCACAGGCGGTTGCTCAGGGCCGAATGGCGGTTACCGGCACCCTTGGGTTGCCCGGTGGAACCTGAGGTGTAGATCACATAAGCCAGGTTCTCGCCGACCACCTCGACCCCAGGGTTGTGCTCGCCATGGCCTTGCAGCCAGGACTCGCCCGGCTCCAGCACCAGGCTTTGCAGCCCTTGGGGAATCGGCAGTTGCTCCAGCAAGTGCGCCTGGGTCAGCAACAGTTTCACGCCGCTGTCCTCAAGCATGTAGGCCAGGCGTTCGCGAGGGTACTCAGGGTCCAGCGGTACATAAGCGCCGCCGGCCTTGAGCACCGCCAGCAGGCCCACGACCATTTCGATGGAGCGCTCAACTGCCAGCCCCACCAGCACATCCGGGCCGACTCCGGCCGCGATCAGGCGATGGGCCAGGCGGTTGGCCCGACGGTTCAGCTCGGCATAGCTCAGGCACTGCCCGGCAAAGACCAGGGCCGGTGCATCCGGAGCCCGTATCACCTGCGCTTCGATCAACTGCTGCACGCTGGCGTGCAGTGGGTAATCGCGTTCGGTGGCGTTCCATTGATAGACGATCTGCTGCCGCTCCTGGGCATCCAGCAGCGGCAGGTCATCCAGTGCCAGGGCGCTGTCCCCGACCGCCACCCGCAACAGGTTCAGCCAGTGACGGGTCATGCGCTGCGCAGTCGCGGCACTGAACAAGTCGGTGGCGTAGGTCAGGGACGCCCAGATCCCTTCGCCGGCTTCCTGGGTATCCAGGCTCAAGTCGAACTGGGCGGTTTGGTTCTCCCATTCCAGGCCGGCGACCCGCAGGCCGGGCAACTGCTTCTCTGCGCCACCTGGCGAGGCATTGGCCTGGTGGTTGAACATCACCTGGAACAACGGGTTGTGGCTCAGGCTGCGCTCGGGCTGCAAGGCCTCCACCAATTGCTCGAAGGGCAAGTCCTGGTGAGCCTGGGCTTCCAGGGAACGGCGCTTGGCTTGTTGCAACAGCTGGGCGAAGGTCATCTGCCCGTCGAGATCGGCCTTGAACACCTGAGTGTTGACGAAGAAGCCGATCAGGCGCTCGGTCTCGACCCGGTTGCGGTTGGCAATCGGCACTCCGATCCGCAGGTCCTGCTGGCCACTGTAGCGATACACAAAGGCCTGGAAAGACGCCAGCAGCACCATGAACAGGGTCGCGCCTTCGCGCTGGGCCAGAGCCTTGAGCCCCGACACCAGGGCCGGCTCCAGGGCCATGTCCAGGCGCGCCCCGCGAAAGCTCTGGACTGCCGGGCGTGGATGATCGAGCGGCAACTCCAGCACCGGCTGCTCACCGGCCAGCAGTTCACGCCAATACCCCAGCTGACGCGCCTTCTCTCCGGCTTCCATCCAGCTGCGCTGCCAGAGGGCGTAGTCGGCGTACTGGATCGGCAGGGCCGGCAGTTGCAACGCCTGCCCCTGGCTATAGGCGCCATACAGTTGCACCAACTCTTCGACCATCACTTGCATCGACCAGCCGTCAGACACGATGTGGTGCTGAACCAGCACCAGCACGTGCTCGTCGGCATCGAGTTGCAACAGGCTGACCCGTAGCAGCGGACCGCGCTGCAGATCGAAAGGCCGGGCAATTTCTTCCTCCACCCGGGCCATCAGCTGTGGCTCATCGATCTGCGCTTCGCTGATCCGGGTCTCGGTCTCGGCCAGCACCACCTGGGACATGCGCTCGCCATCCAGATGCAGGTGGGTGCGCAGGCTTTCATGGCGGGCCACCAGGGTGTCGAAACTGCGCTGCAGGGCGCCCTTGTCCAGGCGCCCGCTCAGGCGCAGCGCCGCCGGCACGTGGTAGGCAGCACTGTCCGGATCCAGTTGCCAGAGAAACCACTGACGCTCCTGGGCGTAGGACAACGGCAGGCTTGGCGCGTCTTGCCGGGTCGGGGCGATGGGCAGTTGAGCGAAACTCATGCCCCGCGCTTGCAGGCGCTGATAGAACTGCTGGCGCTGCTCCAGAGGCAGTCGGAGAAAGCGCGAGACCAGATCGATATTAGGGTTGGAAAGCATTATTCAAATCGCCTCTAGTTCGCTCATGAATTCACGAAGATCATCAAAATCAGCCGCCGTGCCGACATGGCAAGCGCTTGCGGCCTGGGCATAGGTCTGCAGCGAATCGGTCTGGAACAGCTCCGCCAGCGGTACTTCCAGCCCCAGTTCGGCCTGAACCCGGGAAGTGATCTGGATCGCCAGCAGGGAATGGCCGCCCACCTCGAAGAAGTTGTCGTTCAAACCCACCCGCGGCAGGCGCAGCACCTCGGCCCAGATGGCCGCGATCTGTTGCTCCAGCTCGCTCTCGGGCGCCACATAGGCTTGCTGCATCTGGCTCGCGTCCGGTTGCGGCAAGCCCTTGCGATCGAGCTTGCCGTTGGGAGTCAGCGGCATCTGTTCGAGGAACAGCACGTGCGCCGGCACCATGTAATCCGGCAGGTGGCTGCGCAGGGCACGGCGCAGGGTGTCGCGGTAGCTCGCTTGCTGCGCCAGGTCGCCGGCCACGCTCGGATCGAGCATCACCAGGTAACCCACCAGCTGTTTGCCGGTCGGCCCTTCCTGGGCCACCACCACCGCTTCGCGCACCGAATCCTGCTCACGCAGGCGGGCTTCGATCTCGCCCAGTTCGATGCGGAAACCACGGATCTTCACCTGATGGTCAACCCGCCCCAGGTAATCCACCACGCCGTCGGGGCGGCCACGGGTCAGGTCGCCACTGCGGTAGGCACGGCTGCCCGGGGCGCCGTAAGGATCGGGCACAAAACGTTCGGCAGTCAGCGCCGGACGCTCCAGATAACCGCGGGCCACGCCCTCGCCGCCCAGGTACAGCTCACCGGCCACGCCAATTGGTTGCAGGTTGAGTTCGGCGTCCAGCACGTAGCCGCTGCGGTTGCCCAGCAAGGTGCCGATGGGCATATACGCCGCGCCACACGGAGTGCCTTTAGCGGCTTTCCACAACAATGGCGTGACCACGGTTTCGGTCGGGCCATAACCGTTGAACAGATAGGTCGGACGCAACGCACGCCAGGCCAGATCGTAGCTGGACTGGGCCACCGCATCGCCGCCGAAGCAATACACCCGCACCGGCGGCGGATTGCCGTCGCGCTCGGCATGCTCGGCCAACTGTTGCAGGTACACCGGCGGGAACACCCCGACGGTTACGCCATGGCGGTGCATCTGTGCGTAGGTGTATTCCGGCAACCACAGGTTGTCGTCGCGGATCAGCACTCGGGCGCCGTTGATCAGCGGGTGCATCCAGCCTTCGTGAGAGCCGTCGAAAGCGAAGGACATGAAGTGCAGTTCGCAATCGGCCGCGGTCATTTCATAGCGCTCGCCGGTGGCGATGATGTGCGCCACCAACGGCCCGTGGGACACCGCCACGCCCTTGGGCATGCCCGTGGAACCCGAGGTGTAGATCACGTAGGCCAGGTTGTCGCCGTCCAGGGTCACCGGTGGCGCCGTCTCTGCGTAGCCGGCCCACTCCTGGGCCTGGTCGACTGCCAGGCTATCCAGGCCAGCGGGGATCGGCAGTTGTTGCTGGACCGCACTGTGGGTCAGCAGCAGCTTGGCGCGGCTGTCCTGCATCATGTACAGCAGGCGGTCCTGTGGATACTCCACGTCCAGCGGCACATACACGCCGCCGGCCTTGAGCACCGCCAGGAACGCCACCATGATTTCGGCGCTGCGCGGCATGGCAATCGCCACCCGCACTTCCGGGCCCACGCCACGGGCGATCAAGGCCCGGGCCAGGCGATTGGCACTGCGCTCCAGCTCGCCATAGGTCAGCTGCTGATCGTCGAAGATCACCGCCACGGCCTCGGGGGTTTCCCTTGCACGGTCGGCCACCCGCTCATGTACCAGGCGCTGGGCAGAAAAACCCGAATCCGTACGGTTCCACAGCTGGCGGATGTGCTGCTGTTCGTCGACATCCAGCAGGTTCAGCTGGCCGATGCTCTGCTGCGGGTCGGCAACCATGCCGCGCAGCAAGTTCTGCCAATGCCGGGCCATGCGCTCGATGGTCGAGGCCTGGAACAGATCGGTGGCATAGCTCAGGGACGCACGCACTGCGGCGGCCGACTCCTCGATATCCAGGGTCAGGTCGAACTGCGCCACCCCTTCATCCCAGGTCACCAGCGCCATGTCCAACTGCGCCAAGCGCTGCAGATGGCTGTCGGCCAAGGTGATGTGGTGGTTGAACACCACTTGGAACAACGGGCTCAGGCTCAGGCTGCGCTCGGGCTGCAAGGCCTCGACCAACTGTTCGAACGGCAGGTCCTGATGAGCCTGGGCCTCCAGGGCCCGCTGCTTGACCTGTTGCAACAGCTGGGCCACGTTCATCTGCCCGTCGATGTCGGCCTTGAGCACCTGGGTGTTGACGAAGAAGCCGATCAGGCGCTCGGTCTCGACCCGGTTGCGGTTGGCGATCGGCACCCCGACGCGGATGTCCTGCTGGCCGCTGTAGCGGTGCAACAGGGTCTGGTAGGAGGCCAGCAACAGCATGAACAGGGTCACGCCCTGGCGCTGGGCCAAGGCCTTGAGGTCTGCCACCAGGGACGGTGCCAGATCGATGTTCAGGCGAGCACCGCGGTGACTTTGCAGGGCCGGGCGTTGATGGTCGAACGGCAGCTCCAGTACGGGCTGTTCGCCGCCCAGCAGGCCGCACCAATAGTGCAGCTGACGCACCTTCTCCCCGGCCTCCATCCAGTCACGCTGCCACAGGGCATAGTCGGCGTACTGGATCGGCATGGCCGGCAGTTGCAGCGTCTGGCCCTGGCTGTAGGCGGCATAGAGTTGCACCAGCTCATCGACCATCACCTGCATCGACCAGCCATCGGAAACAATGTGGTGCTGCACCAGCACCAGCACGTGCTCATCCTCCGACAGGCGCAGCAGCTTGACCCGCAACAGCGGCCCTTGCTTGAGATCGAACGGCTGGGCGATTTCGGCTTCCACAAGGGTCTTGAGCCGCGCCTCGTCGGCCTCGGCCAGGACCACCTCGATCCGCGCCTGGGCACTGATCACTTGCAGCGTGCGCTCACCGTCCTGCAGCAGGTGCGTGCGCAGGCTTTCGTGGCGCGCCACCAGGGTGTCGAAGCTGCGTTGCAGCGCCGTCACATCCAACCGGCCCTTCAGGCGCAGGGCGCTGGGCACATGGTAGGCGGCGCTTTCAGGGTCCAGTTGCCAGAGGAACCACTGCCGCTCCTGGGCGTAGGACAGGCTCAACGGCTGTTGCCGATCGACCGGCTGGATCACCGGGGCCGGTATCCCGGACTGGCCCAGGGCCTGGACGAAATCGCCCAGCACCGGGTGCTCGAACAGGGTCCTGAGGCTCACGTCGATGCCCAGCTTGTGGCGCACCCGGGAGACCATCTGGGTGGCCAGCAGCGAATGCCCGCCCATCTCGAAGAACTGGTCGCTGAGGCCCACGCGTTCAGCCCCCAGCACCTGGGACCAGATGTCCGCGATCTGCTGCTCACGCTCGGTGACCGGGGCGATCCAGCTGTCCAGGGACTGGCTGGCATCGGGCTTGGGCAGCGCCGAGCGGTCCAGCTTGCCGTTGGGGCTCAGCGGCAGGTGTTCAAGGAACAGGATATGCGCCGGCACCATGTAGTCCGGCAGCGCGTCGCGCAGGGCCGACTTGATTTGCTCGCGCAATGCCAGCTGCCCGGCTGGCGTCAGCGGCTCGTTGGCCACCACGTAGCTGAGCAACTGGTTGTCGGCGGCAATCACCAAGGCTTCGCGCAGGCTGGCCTGGGCCAGCAGGCGGGCTTCGATTTCCCCCAGCTCGATGCGGAAACCACGGACCTTGACCTGATGGTCGATGCGCCCGATGTACTCGATCACCCCATCGGCGCGGTAGCGCGCCAGGTCACCGGTGCGGTACAGGCGGCCCGGGCCAGCCACCGCGAACGGATCGGGAATGAAACGCTCGGCGGTCAGTTCGGGACGGTTGAAGTAACCCCGGGCCAGCAGCGGCCCACCGATCACCAGCTCACCGGCGACACCGACCGGTACCGGGTTGAGGCTGGCGTCCAGCAGGTAGATGGCACGGCCATCGAGGACCCGGCCAATCGGCATGATCGCCGGCACCGCCTCGCTGCCGTCGACGTAGCCGCCGCAGTCCAATGCCGTGGCGGTCACCGTGGCTTCGGTGGGGCCATAGGTATTGAGCAGGCGCACATGCGCCAGGCCGGCTTCACGCCAGGCACTCAAGCCCTCGGGCGGCATCGCCTCGCCACCG
The DNA here is from genome assembly GCF_009908205.1 of Pseudomonas sp. Fl5BN2. Classification (NCBI taxonomy): domain Bacteria; kingdom Pseudomonadati; phylum Pseudomonadota; class Gammaproteobacteria; order Pseudomonadales; family Pseudomonadaceae; genus Pseudomonas; species Pseudomonas sp. Fl5BN2. The sequence continues at coordinate 66,109 of NZ_JAAARL010000023.1, forward strand.
GCATGCACCTGGCGCAGGCGCCCGTAGTCACGCGGGCCACGGTCGGCAAAGTCGCGCACCAGCAGGTACCAGTAGGCGGTGGTCAGGTCCACCACCGAGATCTGGTGCTCGATCAGTTGCTCATAGAAGGTGTCGCTGTCCCACAGCTCGCCACCGCGCACCACCACCCCGGCACCGCAGCACAGGGCCGGGTACAGCTGCTCGACGAAACCGTCGAAGTTGAAGGTGCCGAACTGCAGCACCCGGTCACTGGCGGTCAGTTCGAACAGCTCGGTGAACACCTCGACGTGACGGGCCAGCGCGGCGTGGTCGATGCCCACGCCCTTGGGCCGGCCGGTGGAACCGGAGGTAAACATCACATAGGCCAGGTTGCCCGGTTGCGCACGGGCTACGGGGTTCTGCGCCGAGTATCCGGCCAGCCACTGTGGATCGTCGTCCAGGCAGATGCGCGGCAACCCGGGCGCGATCGACAGGCGCTCCAGCAGCGCATGCTGGGTCAGCAACAGCTGCAGCCCGCTGTCTTCAATCATGCATTGCAGGCGGTCCTGAGGGTATTGCGGGTCCAGCGGCACATAGGCGCCCCCGGCCTTGAGCACCGCCAACAGGCCAACAATCATTTCCAGCGAGCGGTCCACCGCGACCCCCACCAGGGTGTCGGCAGTAACGCCCTGCTCCATCAGGTGATGGGCCAGGCGGTTGGCCCGGCGGTTGAGTTCGGCATAACTCATGCGCCGCTGATCGAGAATCAGCGCCACCTGGTCCGGCTGCGCCAGCACCTGCTGCTCGAAGCGGCTCAGCACACTGGCCTTGGCCGGTTGCGTGGCATGGGCCGGATTCCAATCGCTGAGCAAGCGTTGCTGTTCTGGCTCCAGGAGCAACGGCAAGGCGCCCAGCGCCGACTCGGGGGACTCGACGAAACGCTGCAGCAGCGCCTGCAGGTAGGCACCCAGGCGCTGCACCGTGACGGCATCGAAATCCGCCTGCAGGTATTCCAGGTTCAGGCTCAAGCGCTGCCCGCCGTGGACGGTCAGGGTCAGCGGGTAGTTGGTGCGTTCCTGGCTGCGCACGTTGCTGAACTGCAGCCCGGCACCGCCGGCCTGCTCCAGGCTCTGCGCCACCGGGAAGTTCTCGAACACCACCAGGGTGTCGAACAATGCCTCGCCAGCCGAACCGGCCCAGCGCTGGATATCGAACAGCGGGGTGTGTTCATGCTCGCGCATTTCCAGGTTCAGCGCCTGCACCGTGCGGACCCAGTCGCTGACACTTTGTGCCGGTTCAGCGCCGACAATCAGCGGCAAGGTGTTGATGAACAGACCGACCTGCTGCTCGACGTCCGCCAACTCCGCCGGCCGCCCGGAAACAGTCACCCCGCAGGCGACTGCGGCTTGCCCGGTGTAGCGCTGCAACAGCAACAGCCATGCCGATTGCACCAGGGTGTTGAGAGTCACCTGATGGGCCCGGGCGAAGGCACTCAAGTCCCGGGTCTGGGCTTCATCAAGCTGGCACAGCAGCTCGCCGTATTCGCCCTGCCCCACGGACTGCGCCGCCTTGGCAACGCTGCGAGCCAGGTACGACGGCTCGTCCAGCTGCCCCAGACGCTCGCGCCAGAAGCGTTCGCCAACCACCGGGTCCTGCTGTTGCAGCCAGGCGATGTGCTGGGCGAAGCCGGCGCCCACCGGCCCCAAAGGCTGGCCTTTGCTGGCTTGCAGGACCTCGTTGAGGACCAGCGCATTGCTCCAGCCGTCCATCAGGATGTGGTGGCTGGTGTAGAGCAAGTGCCAACGGTCTTCGCCGGTGCGTACCAGGGCCACCCGCAGCAGCGGCGGCCGGGCCAGTTCGAAGCCCTGTCGATGCTGTTCTTCGGCCAGGCTGTCGAGCGCCGCCTCGAGATCTTGGCGACCGCGCCAGTCGTGTTCGATCAACGGCAGCGTGACCTGGCGATAGACCACTTGCAGGGCCTGACCCTGCTCGTCCTGCCAGACAAACCCGGTACGCAGCATGTCGTGGCGCGCCAGCACCTGCTCCCAGGCCCGCTGGAACTGCACCACGTCCAGGCCTTGCACGTCCGCGCGCAACTGGCTGACATAGACCTCGTCCTGGCCTTGCTGGTACAGGCTGTGGAACAGCATGCCCTGCTGCATCGGCGACAGTGGATACAGGTCCTGCACCTGCCGGGACGGCAGCGCCAGGTCATCCAGTTGCTGTTGGCTCAGGCGTGCCAGGGTCACATCGGAAGGCGTGAAGCCACCGTGCTGCGTATCGATGCAATGCTCGATCAGCGCCAGCAGTTCCTGTTGGTAATCATCCACCAGGCGCTGGATGGTCGCGCTATCGAACATCTCGCGGCTGAAGCCCCAGCTCAGGCTCAGCTCGCCGCCGTAGACCTGGCCTTCGATCACCAGCCAGTTGGCCAGTGGCGCCAGCGGGTCCTGGGTCTGCCCGGCCTTCTCGGTCGCCGGCACCAGCAGGGCCTCGGCATCGAACTGACGATCGAACTGGCCCAGGTAGTTGAAGGTGACCCGGGGCTGCGCCAGATGCGCCAGGGCCTGGCGCGTGGCGTCAGCGCCCAGGTAGCGCAACAGGCCATAGCCCAGGCCCTTGTCCGGTACGGCGCGCAGTTGTTCCTTGATCGCCTTGATCGCCGCGCCGGGCTCGCCGGCCGGACGCAGGTACACCGGGAACAGGCTGGTGAACCAGCCGACGCTGCGGCTCAGGTCAAGGTCGCTGCCCAGGGTTTCACGGCCGTGGCCTTCCAACTGCAGCAGAGTGCCTTCGGTGCCGGTCCAGCGGCCCAGGGTGCGCGCCAGGGCGGTGAGCAGCAGGTCGTTGATCTGCGTGCGATAGGCACCAGCGGCCTGCTGCAGCAACTGCCCGGTGCGCTGGGCATCCAGGGTCAGGGTGATCTTTTGCTCATGACGGTTTTCCAAGGCGCCCGCCGGACGGTCAGCCGGCAGGTCGGCCAATTGGGCCGGAATCTGTGCCAGCCAATACTCCAGCTCGGCAGCACGTTCGCCCGCTACCAGTTGCAAGTGCTCGGACCAGGCCTGGTAGGAACTGGTGCGCGGCGCCAATGGCGCTTGCGGCTGGGTGTAGAGCTGTTGCAGGTCCTCCAGCAGCACGCGCCAGGACACGCCGTCCACCGCCCAGTGATGGATCACCAGCAGCAGGCGCTGGCTGCCATCCGCCAGGTTGACCAGCAGGCCGCGCAGCAATGGGCCGTGTTGCAGGTCCAGGCTGCGTTGCGCGGCTTCACAGAGCTCGCCCAGTTGCTGTGCATTCTCGGCGTTGCGCAACCACAGCAACTCGCCGATGTCCTCGCTGTAAGCCTGCTGCCAACCGTCGCTGGTCTGCCGGACCCGCAAGCGCAGGGCATCGTGATGGGCCGCCAGGCGGCTCAGGGCCAGGCCCAGGCGCTCAGCATCCAGAGGCTGGCGGGCCTGCAGCAACAATGACTGGTTCCAGTGGTGACGCTGGGGCACCGGCTGCTCCATGAACCAGTGCTGCACCGGAGTCAGCGCCACCTCACCGCTGGCCGGGCCGCTGTCCACACGCTCGGCGGCCACTGCCTTGGCCACCTGGGCCAGGCTGCGCAGGGTCTGATGCTGGAACAGGTCCCGCGGGTTCAGCAGCAGGCCGGCCTGCCGCGCGCGACTGACCACCTGGATGGAAATGATCGAGTCACCGCCCAGGGCAAAGAAGTTGTCGTCCAGCCCCACCTGCTCCACCGTCAGCACCCCGCGCCAGATCTCGGCCAGGGTTTGCTCGACGCCCTCACGGGGTGCGCTGTAAGGCGCTTGCTGGACTTCACCGACCTGGCTCAGCAGAGCCTTGCGGTCGAGCTTGCCGTTGGGCGTCAGCGGCATGCGCTGCAGCGGCACCCACTGCGCCGGCACCATGTACTCCGGCAGGCTGCGACCCAGATGCGCCATCAGCACGTCCGACCAGTCATCGGCGGCGTCCTGCAGCACCAGGTACGCCACCAGTTGCTTGCCGTCGATCACCAGCACCGTGGCTTCGCGGACCTGCGGATGCTCCAGCAGGCGCGTCTCGATCTCGCCCAACTCGATACGCAGGCCGCGCAGCTTGACCTGGTGATCGAGGCGCCCGAGGTATTCGATGACCCCGTCGGCACGCTGGCGCACACGGTCACCGGTGCGGTAAAGGCGTTCGCCATGATGAAACGGGCACGGCACGAAACGCTCGGCGGTCAGTGCCGGACGGCGGTGGTAACTGCGCGCCAGGCCGGCACCGCCCAGGTACAGCTCGCCGGCGACCCCGGCCGGCACGGGCAGCAACTGGGCATCCAGGACATGGGTGCGCAGGTTGGCGATCGGTCGGCCGATAGGCACGCTGTCGGCGCCTTCGTCGACGCAGGTCCAGTGAGTGACATCGATGGCCGCTTCGGTCGGCCCGTAGAGGTTGTACAGGCCGGCGCCCGGCAGTTGGGCGAACACCTGCTGCTGTGCATCCAGCGGCAAGGCCTCGCCACTGCAGACAATGCGCTTGAGGCTGGTGCAGGCAGCGACGCCGCTGTCGCGGATAAACGCCTGGAGCATGGACGGCACGAAGTGCAAGGTACTGACCTGCTGCGCAGTGATGGTGGCGATCAGTTGTGCCGGTTCACGGTGTGCCCCGGGCGCGGCCACCACCAGGCGGGCACCGGTCATCAGCGGCCAGAAGAACTCCCAGACCGAGACGTCGAAGCTGAAGGGGGTTTTCTGCAGCACCGCGTCGCTGGCCTCCAGGCCATAGGCCTCCTGCATCCAGCACAGGCGGTTGACCAGCGCCGCATGACTGTTGCCGGCGCCCTTGGGCTTGCCAGTGGAGCCCGAGGTGTAGATCACATAGGCCAGGTTCAACGGCCCGCCCAACAGCGCCAGCGGGCTGTCGCTGTAGGCGTCGAGCCAGCCCGGCGGCTGATCCAGGGTGATGACCTTGACCGCATCGGCCGGCAGCAATGGCAACAGCGAACGCTGGCTGAGCAGCAGCCCGATGCCGCTGTCTTCGATCATGTAAGCCAGGCGGTCCAGGGGGTATTCCGGGTCCAGCGGCACATAGGCACCGCCGGCCTTGAGGATCGCCAACAGGCCGACCACCATTTCGACGGAGCGCTCGATGCAGATGCCCACCAACACGTCCGGCCCGACACCCTGCTCACGCAGCAGGCGCGCCAGCTGGTTGGCCCGGGCATCCAGCACGCGGTAGCTGAGGACCTGCTCGCCGAACACCAGGGCACTGGCTTGCGGCGTACGCAAGGCCTGGGCCTCGATCAACTGATGCATGCACTGCTGGGTCGGGTAGGTCTGCACCTGAGTCTGGTTCCAGCGGTGAACCAGGGTCTGCTGCTCCTGGGCATCGAGCATCGGCAATTCGCCGAGACGCTGCTGCGGGTCACTGATCATTCCCTGCAACAGCGCAGTCCAGTGCCGGGCCATGCGGGCGATGGTCTGGGCATCGAACAAGTCGACCGCGTAGGTCAGCGCGGCATGCAGCTTGCCGGACTTCTCGTAGGTGTCCAGGGTCAGGTCGAACTGGGTGGTGCGGCTCTGCCACTCGACCATGCCCAGCTCCAGCCCCGATGCGGTCTTCACCGAACTGATGTCGGCGACCTGGGGCTGGTGGTTGTACATCACCTGGAACAGTGGCGTGTGGCTCAGGCTGCGTTCCAGCTTGAAGGCTTCCACCAGTTGCTCGAACGGCAGGTCCTGATGGGCCTGGGCGCCCAGGGCCGCCTCCTTGACCGCCTGCAACAACTCGCTGATCCGGGTCTGGCCGGTGAGCTCGGTACGCAGCACCTGGGTGTTGACGAAGAAGCCGATCAGCCCTTCGACTTCCGCGCGGTTGCGGTTGGCGATGGGCACGCCGACGCGGATATCGCCCTGCCCGGTATAGCGATGCAGCAGCACATTGAAAGCACCGAGCAAGAGCATGAACAGGGTAACGTTGTGGGCTTTCGCCAAGCTCCGCAGTTGTTCGGCCAGGGCCGGCTCTACGGCGAACTCATGACGGCGGCCACGGTAGCTGGGCATAGCCGGGCGCGAATGATCGGTGGGCAACTCCAGCACCGGGTGCTCATCGCCCAGGCGTGCCTGCCAGTACTCCAGCTGCCGCGCCTGCTCGCCGGCTTCCAGCCAGCGCCGCTGCCACAAGGCGTAGTCGCTGTACTGGATCGGCAATGCCGCCAGCTGCGGCGCCTCGCCCCGTTCGAAAGCGTCGTAGCAGCGAATGAATTCGTCGATCAGCACGTTCATCGACCAGCCATCGGAGACGATGTGGTGCAGGGTCAGCAGCAGTACGTGTTCCTGGGCATCGAGCTTGAGCAGCTTGACCCGCAACAGTGGGCCCGTGCCCAGGTCGAATGGCAGCAACGACTGGCGCTGGGCCTCGTCGGCCACCGCTTGCTCGCGCGCCGGTGCGGCCAGCTGGCTGAGATCCTGGTGTTCCACCGCCAGCGCGGCCTGCGCCGCCGCCTGCTCGAGGCGGTCGTCGGCATGGCGCTTGAACACCGTGCGCAGGGTTTCATGGCGCGCCACCAGGGCGGCGAAGGCCTGTTCCAGTGCAACACAGTCCAGCGCCCCCGTCAGGCGCACCGCTCCCGGCAGGTTGTAGGCACCGCTCTGGGGGTCGAGCTGCCAGAGAAACCACATGCGGCGCTGGGCATACGACAGGGCCTGACGGTCATCGGCAGCCACGTCGAGAGGAATCGGAAATAACCCAAAGTCGATGTTTTCCGCCCGCAGGCTATCGAGGAACAGCCGCCGTTTTTCCAGCGGCAGCTCGATAAACCGACGAGCAAGTTTCAGGGACTTTTCAGCGTTCATCTGGGTTCATCCGTACATGTTGGGTATCGAGCTTTGGCTCGGCTATCCCTACGAAACGGATGGGCCAGGAGAAAAATTAACTGCGCGCAGCGCCGCGGATCAGGGCCGCAACGGTAAATTCCCGGGGTGGCGACTCGTCAAATCAGAACCTGCTTTTTTATAAGGTCGCGATCATGTCATCAGCCACATCCCTGACCCTCTCCCTGGCCAACGGCCTACGCAAGCTGGTGGGCGCGGACAAGCCGCGGGCCTACCGGGTGATCAACGTCGAACTCAAGCAACGCATCGACCTCAGCCCGTCCATGGTGCGCTTGGTGTTCGGCGGCGAGGACATCGCCCAGGCCCGCACCCTGGCCCCGGACCAGCGCATCAAATTGTTGTTCCCCGGCGCCGACGGCACACCGCCGCAACTGCCGGTGGAAGGCGACTGGCACGCCGCCCGGCGCAAATTGCCGACGCAGCAGCAACCGCCGATGCGTACCTACACCATCCGCGCCCTGCGCATGCAGCCGGCGGAACTGGACGTGGATTTCGTGCTGCATGGGGTCAATGGCCCCGCCTCGTCCTGGGCCACCCACGCGCAACCCGGCGATCGATTGCAGATAGTGGTGCCGAACAAGGCCTTCAGCGGCGACCCGGGCGGTTATGAATGGCTGCCGCCGGCGGGGATTCGCAAAGTGCTGTTGATCGGCGACGAAACCGCCTTGCCGGCAATTGCCGGGATTCTCGAAGACCTGCAGGAATACCCGGACCATCCGGATGTGCAGGTGTTCATCGAAGTGCCCCACGAAAGCGACTGTATCGACCTGCGCTGCCACCCGCAGACCCGGGTCAACTGGCTGCCACGTGACGTGCTCAATGCGCGCCACGGCGAAACCCTGATCCATGCCGCCCGGGAGCTGGCGGAACTGCCGCCGGCCAACACCGAACGCCGGCCGATCAAGGTCTCCGAACGCCATGAGGAACAGCGCCCGTGGGAAACCGCCAAACCTGCGGACAACAGCTTCTATGCCTGGGTCGCCGGCGAATCCGCCACGGTGATGAGCATCCGCCGCTACCTGATCAACGAACGCGGCCAGGAGCGCCGCAACCTGACCCTGATGGGCTACTGGCGCCTGGGCACCTCCCTGGGCTGAAAGGGCTACGCAACACGCTCCGAACCTGCGGCAGCGACTACCAGGTTGCCGCAGCCAGCGGTATCTGGTGGCGCCGCCGATGCACGTCCAGGTGCCCCTTGATCAGGCTCAGCACCCGGGCTTCATGTGCATGGATGAAAAAGTGCCCGCCCGCCAGCATGTCCACCGAGAAACTGCCGCAGGTTTCCTTGCTCCAGCCAATCAGTTGCTCGGTGGTGGCGCGATCGGTCTTGCCACCCAACACATGCACCGGACAGCTCAGCAGTTCGCGCTGCATGGGGCGAAAGCGCCCGCACAGGAGGAAGTCGGCGCGCAGGATCGGCAAGGTCAGGTCCATCAGTTCCCGATTGGCCAATACCTCTTCGCTGGTGCCATTGAGAGTGCGCAACTGATCGATCAGTTGCTCATCGGTCTTGGGTTCGGCAAAACCCCGGTCGTACTCAGCACGCAGGGTCGGCGCCGCAGTGCCCGAAGCGAACAGCGCCACCGGCTCCGGGCAACCCAGGGCACGCAGGGCATGGGCCAGTTCACACGCCAGCAACGCCCCCAGGCTGTGCCCGAACAAGGCATACGGCGCACGCAACGTGCCCTGGATTTCCCGGGCCAGTTGCATGGCCAATTGGCGCATGTCGGTGTGCAATGGCTCGGCGTAACGGGCACCGCGCCCAGGCAACTCCAACGGTTGCAGTTGCAGCCACTGCGGCAGCTTGCGCCGCCAGCGGCTGTACACCATGGCGCTGGCGCCGGAATACGGCAGGCACAGCAAACTCAACTTGGTCACGGTATTGCCCTCGACAAATCATCTGTTAAGGAAAACGCGGCACGGGCCGGACAAATTAGTCCGCCGGCTCACCCCGGCTCAGGTGTCGATAGCTCTGCAACGCCGCACCGAGCACCACCACACCGCCGACCAAGGCCAGCCAGAACCCGCTGCGTGCGCCAAAATGGTCCACCAGCACCCCGGACCCGGCGGCCCCCAGGGCCACCCCGATGCTCAAGCCGGTGACCAGCCAGGTCAGGCCCTCGGTGAGCTTGGCCGCCGGTACGATGCGCTCTACCAGGGCCATGGCGACAATCAGCGTCGGGGCAAAAAACAGCCCGGCAACGAACACCGCCAGGGCCAGGCCGAGGATGTTGCTCGCCAGCAGCAACGGCAGGGTGGTGACCGCGGTGGCGATGCCGCCGTACATGAACAGCCGTGGCAACGGGATCGAGAGTTTCAGCGCACCGAAGACGATGCCGGCCAGGCACGAACCGATGGCGTACACCGAGAGCACGATACTCGCTGCCGCCGGCTGTCCCTGTTGCTGGGCAAAGGCCACGCTGACCACATCGACGACCCCGACAATGATGCCCATGGCCAACATCAGCAGCACCAGCAGGCGAATCTCCCCGGAACGGATGATCGAGCCACCCTGCCCCTCTGCGTGGGGATGCACCGGCGGCTCGGTGGCCTTTTGCAGGACGAACACACTGACCCCGATGGCCAGCATCAGCAGCGCCGCTAGCGGCCCGGCCTCGGGAAACAGCACCACGCACAGCCCCACCGACAAGGGCGGGCCGATGATGAAGCAAACCTCGTCGAGCACCGATTCCAGGGCATAGGCGGTCTGCAACTGCGGCTGGCCACGGTACAGCTCGGTCCAGCGGGCCCGGACCATGGCCGACATGCTGGGCATGCAACCGGCCAGGGCGGCAAACACGAACAGCGTCCAGTACGGCGCCTGCAAGCGCGTGCACAACAGCAGTGCCAGCAGCGCTCCGCCCCCCAGGCCGGCAGCCAGGGGCAGCACCCGGCCCTGGCCGAAGCGGTCCACCAGCCGCGAGACCTGGGGCGCGCAAAGGGCCGTGGCCAGGGCAAAGGTCGCCGCTACGCCACCGGCCAGGGCGTAACCGCCATGCAGTTGCGCCAGCATGGTGATCAGACCGATACCGGTCATGGAGATCGGCATGCGCGCGACCATCCCGGCCAGGACAAACGCCCGGCTGCCGGGGGCGTTGAACAATTCACGATAGGGGTTGGCCATTTACAACGACTCCTTGGGGGGCTGCAACTTGCCACAAAGTGGCCCTGCAGTAAAAATACATACGCCTCGTATGTGAAAAATCATGCGAACATACGCAGCGTATGTCAACCCTTCATCGAGTGGAGATCCGAACCTCATGAGCAGCCGCCCACGCGCCGAAATGATCGAAGCAACCCGCGCCAAGTTGATTGCCAGCGCCCGCCAGGCGTTTGCCCGACAGGGGTACGCCAAGGCATCGATGGACGAACTGACCGCCGAAGCCGGCCTGACCCGGGGCGCGCTGTATCACCATTTCGGTGACAAGCTGGGGTTGTTGGCGGCCGTGGTGCAACAGATCGATACCGAGATGGATCAGCGCCTGGAGGCGATTTCCAGCCAGGTTGAAGATCCATGGGAAGCGTTCTGCCAGCGTTGTCAGGCCTACCTGCAGATGGCCCTGGAACCGGAAATCCAGCGCATCGTGTTGCAGGATGCACGGGCGCTACTGAGTGATACCAGCCAGGCGAGCGAGGAGCAGTGCATCGACACCCTTGGCGCCCTCCTGAGCCAGCTGATCCAGGCCCAAGTGATCGAACCGGTCGCGCCACGGGCCATGGCGCGCCTGATCAACGGCGCCCTGGTGGAGGCCGCCCTGTGGATTGCCAATGCACCGCAACCGGCACAGAAACTTGAAGAGAGCCTGGTCGGCTTGCAACTGCTCCTGCGCGGTTTACGCCGTAACGACGCTCCACACGCCAGGGCCAACCACTGAAATACCCCCTGCCTCAACGTGAAAACTCCATGGACCGCTTTGCCAGGCGCGCTCCCCAACCGGCAGCCACCTGTTTTTCACTCGATGGTTCAAGACTTCAGGTGGGCGACATTCTGCTCAGCCGCAACGCTGCCCGGCACAGCCTGCTCCAGTCCGGCTCCGGCTCCGGCTACAGCCACGCGGCGCTGTTGGTGGATGATGGCGGGGGCTGATCGAGGCCATCAAGACCGGGGCAGACCATTGATGAGGACCGGCTCTTCTGTTCGCAGCTGATCGTCTCCAATTTCGCCCAGTGCGTTCTGCCCCTGAGTGAGCAAGCCGCCTAGCTGATCACCCCGGGGATCTTGACCGCTGCAACCTGCTGGTCGAGGTCACCGACTCGGTGATCATTCACAGCCAGTTCGCCGACCTACTATCGGTGCATTTTATCGAACAGCGCCAGGAACAGGACCTGAGCAACCATTTCCACCAGATGAACATGCACATCGCCGGCCTGACCAACCAGGCCTGTGCTTTTATCAGGCCGCTGAAGCTGCGCTCGCCGATGGACACCTGCGTTGCTCTGAAAGGCTGAACACGCGCCCTGATAAAGGAACGCCCCATGCAGCTATCCTTCGCCCAACAAGTGGCGCTGATCAGCGCCGCGAGCTTTCTCGACCGGCGCTTGAGCGGCGACAAGAGTGTCTGGCAACCTTGAGCGCCGCCGGCCCCCGTTGCGGCCCGAAATGGAATTCCCGCCATGCCCGACTCGCCAATTATCGCGGTGATGATTCACGCCTCCGACTGGCGCGCCGCCACCGACTGGTACGCCCAAGCGTTCCCCCAGGCGCGGCGCATCGTCCACGCGCCCGATGACTTCGGCCATCTGCAGATCGACGGCATCGCCATCGAGATCGTCGCGGCCGATGCCAAGGTCGGCCAGGGCCCGGCAGGCTCGGTGGTGTATTGGCGGGTAACCGACCTGCCGGCGCAGTTGCAGCGCCTGACGGCCCTAGGAGGGCGCCTCTACCGTGGACCGATGGCTATTGGCGACGGCGAGTTGATCTGCCAGGTGCAGGATCCGTGGGGCAACTGCATCGGTCTGCGCCAACCGGCAACGCTCGCTTGAAGTAGATTTCCCCGGCAAACTGGCGCGCGTTTCGCTCTGCGGTCAAAGCTGTCGTTACCAGGAGAACACCATGCAGCAGGTCTTGCTGATCATTGATGTGCAACCGTGCTTCAACCCGCCGCAATGGCTGGTGGAGGGCATCAACCGACTGCTCGGGCGCATGCCCTCAGTGGCCACCGTGGAGCGCCATGACGAAAGCCGCACGCCGTTCGCCCGCCAACTGGGCTGGCAACCGGCGGCAGACGATCACAGCCTGGTGGCCGCCGAACAAGTCTTTATCAAGCACGGCTATGGACCGACGCCGGAGATCCTCGACTACCTGAAAAGCCTGAGTCCTGAGCGAGTGCTGGTGTGCGGCATCCAGACCGACACCTGCGTCCTGGCGGCAGGTTTTGCCCTGTTCGATGCCGGCTTGCAGCCGACCCTGATCACCGACCTGACCGTGGGTTCGTCCCTGGATCGCAGCGGCCAGTTGGGGGTCGATCTGTGGCGCCATCATTTCAAGCACCTGACCACCACTGACGAGTTGCTGCGCTAGCGCCCCTGCCGGCTTGCGGGCACATGCACGCTGCCACGGCCGAGAACCAAAGATAGAATCTTGACGCTGAAGAGCCGATCGCACACAGGAAAAATCATGGGAATGGATCTGCATCTTGAAGCCGACAGGCACCTGGACAGCGCACTTCTCAGGCAAGCCATCGAACACTGCAACGGCACCCTGGAAGCGGATCCAGCCAATGGCATCGAGGCACGCTTCCCTTCGGGGATGACCCTAAGTTGCAAAGACAGCTCCGGGGACAACCAAATCTACGCTGAGGACCGTAAAGGCTGCAGCTTCGCCGTGGGCCTGCGCTGCTACCTGAGAATCAAGGGGCCGGAGCCTGACGGGCACTCTTCGCTGGATGAAATCCAGCGGTTGCTGAGCCAGATCGCCGACACTTGCGAGGCGCGATTCATCCTCTCTTTCCAGTACGAGAGCACCCTCTACTGGCGTGATGCTCAAGGTCTGCAGCAAGCCTGAGCATCGGTTTTCATCCCCTGCCGGTGGCGCCCCGGCCAAGACTCGCGCCCTCAATCCCGTGCGGGGTTTCGCCGCCGACGATCACTACCGCCCGGTGTTCAGCCATCAGCGAGGTGTTCTATGTCGATCAGGATACCCAGTACGATTCGCTGCCCCCTGGCGGCGAGTTGCAGCGAGGGTTTCTCGGTCCGATCCGCCCCTGGCCGCACGCGGCTATCGGGTGATCGTGCCCTATCTGCGCGGCTACGGGCCGACGTGTTTTGTCCGCGAGCAGGTCATGCGCTCCGGGCAGCAGGCGGCCCTGGTCCAGGACCGGCTGGAGATGCTGCAAGACGGCTGAGGCCGCCCACAAACCGAGCAACAAGCGCACTGTAAGCAGGGAAAAATCGGTACACTTCGCGGCCTCGACCCCCCACAGGACATGGAATGTTATCTGCCGCCCCTTCTTCCCGGCCCGGCCTGCGCCGAGCCCTGGTGCTCTGGCTGTACGCCGCCGGCGTCGGCCATTTGCTGGCCGGCCTGCTGCTGGCCTGGGCCGGCCACAGCGCACTGTTCAACGACTACCTCAGCAGCATCGAACAGGCCTTCTGGGGCGCCGCCGCGCCTGCCCCGGCCCGGGCCCAGCAGATCTGGTGGCTGGGTTTGTTCGGCGCCACGCTGCAAAGCTACGCCTTGTATCTGCTGGCCCTGGTGCACCTGGGCGACCGCCTGCGCAGCCCGGCAGCCTGGGCCTGGCTGATGGCCGGCATCCTGCTGTGGGCTCCCCAGGACATGTGGCTGTCCTGGCAGATGCACATGACCGCCCACCTGTGGGTCGACAGTTTCGCCCTGCTGGTCTTGCTGCCGCCCTTGCTGTGGCTGTACCGCAACGACCGCCGTACTTCTCGCCTTCCCTCGTAAAAGGACTTCACCATCGTGGCTGATTTGCCAATCCTGCAGTGGGCTATCGCCCTGTTGCTCGCCCAGGGCGTGCTCGGCGCCCTGGATACCATCTACCATCACGAACTCACCGTGGCCCTGCCGCAACGCCACAGCGCCCGCAAGGAACTGAGCATCCATGCCCTGCGCTCGTGCTTCTACGGGGTGCTGTTCATGGGCATCGCCCACCTGGCGTTCCAGGGCATCTGGGCCCTGGTGATCGCCGTGCTGTTCGCCCTGGAAATCGGCCTGACCCTGTGGGACTTCGTGGTCGAGGATCGCAGCCGCAAGCTGCCGGCCATCGAGCGCATCATGCACACCGTGCTGGCGATCAACGCCGGGGCATTCTTCGCCCTGTACGGCTTGCAGCTGCTGGAATGGTCACGCCTGCCCAGCGCCTTGAACCCGCTTGACCTGGGCTGGCAAGGCTGGGCGCTGAGCCTGTTCGCCGTCGGCGTGACGGCTTCGGGGATTCGCGACGGCCTGGCCGCCCTGCGCCTGCAACGCCAGGGCCAGGGCGCCAACCCCTTTACCGGTGGCAGCGGCAAGCGGGTGCTGGTCACCGGCGGCACCGGCTTCATCGGTGAAACCCTGGTCAACCAACTGCTGGATGCCGGGCACACCGTCAGCGTGCTGGCCCGCGACCCATTGCGCGCCGCCTACCTGTTCGATGGGCGCGCGCGCTGCCTGCGCAGCCTGAGCAAGCTCGGCCACGGCGAGGTCTTCGACGTGATCATCAACCTGGCCGGTGCGCCAGTGGCCGGACCGCGCTGGTCGGCCAAGCGCCAGGCGCAACTGCTGGCCAGCCGGGTGGGGACCACCGAGGCCCTGCTCAATTGGCTGCAACACGCCCAGCACAAGCCGGAACTGTGGATCCAAGCCTCGGCCATCGGCTTCTACGGCGTGCGCGACGCCAGCCAGACCCTGGATGAAAACGCCGAGCGCGGTGAAGGCTTCATGGCCGACCTGTGTGCCCGCTGGGAGTCCTCGGCGGAACCGGCGACCCGCTTCGGCGTGCGTCAGGTGGTCCTACGCTTAGGCATCGTGTTCGGTCCCGGCGGCGCCCTGAAGCCGCTGCTGATGCCCTTCCACTTCGGCTTTGGCGGGCGCATGGGCGACGGCCGGCAGATCATGAGCTGGGTGCATCGCGACGATGTGCTGCAAGTGATCGCCCGGGCCATGAACGACTCGTCCCTGGCCGGCACGTACAACATGGTGGCGCCGGAAGCGGTGAGCCAGGGCACCTTTGCCAAGACCGCCGGCAAGGTGCTCAAGCGCCCGGTGTGGCTGCATGTGCCGGCCGCCCCGGTGCGCGCCCTGGCGGGGGAAATGGCCGAGCTGTTCTTCGACGGCCAGCACGTGGTGCCGGCGCGCCTGCTGCAATCCGGCTACCGCTTCCGCTACCCGACCCTGGACGCCGCCCTGCGCGACCTGACCTGAGGATTGTCGATGAGCAAGCCCCTGTTGTACCTGCTGGCGGGCAATGGCAGCGCCGCCGACTGGTGGGACGACGCCGTGTTGCATTTCCACCGCTACCAGGTGCAAGCCCTGGAGCTGCCGGGGTTTGGCGACAATCCGCAAGCGCCCTGCAACGATCTGGGCGAATACGCCGAAGCACTGCTGGGCATGACCAAACCGGGCAACGCGATCGTCGCGGTAGGGGTCAGCGCGTTGCTCGTGCTGCACGCCTTGCAACGCCGCCCCGGGCATTTCTCGCGCAGTGTATTGCTGGCGCCGGTGGGGGCCTTTCTCTGGCAGCGGCGCTTGCCGGCGCTGATGTCGCCGCTGCCGGCGCGCCTGTTGATCCATGGCTTGCTCAGCCATAAGCCGAAGTGGTTCGCGCACAAGTTTTCCCGTCAGCGCTGGACCCAGGAGCACTACCAGCGCATGGGCTCGGGTTATGCCCGCTGCCGGGCGTTCGTGCCTTTGTGGGATCAGCTGCGGGCCGACACCGCGCTGCCGCTGCTGGAGTGGATCAAGGACCCGGTGGAACTGGTCTGGGGTGATCAGGACCGGATGCTGGGGATTGCCCAGGCCGCCGCCTGGTCGGCGATCCTCGCTCGCGCCGACCTGAAAATCAGCCTCAAGCCGGGCTGGGGCCATTACCCGTGGATCGATGAGCCCGGCGAATTCGTTGCCTGGCTGGAGTCCGCTGCAAGCGGTTTTGTCGCCCACACCAAGGGCGGGCGCCTGCGCCTGGCCGAGCTGGCGGGCCAGCCGGTGCCCAGTGCCCTGTCCCTGGACAGCGCCAGCGACTCGCGCCTGCCGGCCTTGCTCGGCAGCCAGCCGCACGCCTTGTGGGCCGTGCGCTCGTCGAGCTACGGCGAAGACCAGGCCGACTCGGCCAATGCCGGCTTGAGCACCACCTATCTGCGGGTCGCCAGCGTTGATGTCGCGGCGCGGATCACTGAACTGCGGGACGCCGGGGTCGAGGAAGTGGTGGTGCAGCGCTTCATCCAGCCGAGCCTGTCGGGGATCGCCTTCGTACGTCACCTGGCAGTCGAGCTGGAGTGGGTCGAAGGCCATCTGGAAAGCCTCGCCGACGGCCAGGTCAGCCCGCAGCGGGCAGTGCTTTCGCGCCTGGGTGCAGCCTGGCAAAGCGGTACGTTCGCCACCACCCAGGGCTTGAGCGCCAGTGCCTTGTGGGACTTCCTGCAAGGGGTGCTGAAGGTCTTCCATTACGTCCCCGGGGACATCGAATGGGCCTGGGACGGCCAGCAATTGTGGCTGCTGCAATACCGCCCCATCAGCGACTACGGCTGGCGCCGGCACCTGACCGCAGCCAACATCGCCGAGATCCTGCCGCCGCAGCCCAGCCGCTTTGTCGAGTACGGCCAGCGCCGGGCGGCGGCGAGCATTCCGGCGATCATGGCACGCTGGGACGCCCGGGTGCTGCAGGACAACGAGCCGTTCACCGCGGTGTTCGACGGCGCCTCCTACATCAACAATGATCTGTTCCTGGCGCGCCTCGCCGACTGGGGCCTGCCCTCCTCCAGCTATGCCGGCGAAGTCGGCGGAGCGACCCCGGCACTGCCCTTGCGCCCACTGCGCCTGCTACGTTCACTGCCGCGTTTCTTACGCATGCAGCACATCGCCCGGGGCCACCTGCTGACTCTGGAGCGCGGCCTGCGGCGCTTCGATGAGGAACTGGCGCAGTTGCACAACGCAGGCGCCGACGGCCAGCAACTGGCGGACTGGTTCAGCCGTTTCTACGTGTTCGTGGTCCAGGGCAACCTGTGCATCGCCACCGCCCTGGCCAGCAGCGGTGGCGCGCTGCTGGGGCGTCCGCCGACGGCCTACGACAACCTGGAAAACAGCCCCCATCGCCTGCCTTGGGAAACCGACCCCGGCACCCCGCGCCCGCACTGCGCAGACCTGCCATTGCAAGCCTTCCCCCGCTGGAGCCCGAGCATCGCCCTGGCCCACCGCCTGGGTTTGCCGGGCCTGCGTGGTTACTACCTGCAAGTGCGCGAGTGGTACCGGGACAACCTGATGCGGATTTTCTTTCGCCTGCACCATGCACTGCCCGAGGCTGATCGCGATTACTGGTTCGCCCCCCATGAGCATGTGCGCAACCGTGGCGGCAGCTTCTGGCAGGACGGTCGCGAAGGCAGTGAACAGGCCAGCGGTTTCATGATTTATCCGGGGCAGGCCCAAGGCCGATTGGGGGTCGACATTCTGCTGGAGGACACCCTCGATCCTGGGCGCTACGCCCATTACCAGCAGGCCCGGGCGGTGATCGCCCGCATGGGCGGGCGCCTGTCACACGGCTCGACCCTGCTGCGCGAGTTGCGCAAGCCGTCGGCGGTTTTGCCCCAGGTGGACCCGGCCTGGCTCGGCCGTGAAGTGCGCTATGAGGATGGCCGGCTGAGCCTGCTGGAAGAGTGAACGCGGCCCGCGGGATCAACCAGGTTGCGGGGCCGTGGCGAAACGTTCGCGGTAGGCCTGCGGGGTTACGCCCAGGGCCCGCAGCACACTGCGGCGCAAGGTTTCCTCGCTGCCGAAACCGCATTGCACGGCGATGCGCTTGATCGGCAAACCCGTGTCGGCCAACAGCCGTCGCGCGGTTTCCACGCGGATCAGTTCAATCGCCCGGGCCGGGGTCTGGCCGGTGTCAGCGCGATAATGACGGACGAAACTGCGCTCGCTCATGGCCGCCTGCTGGGCGAGCACCGGCACCGTCAGTGCATGGTTGAGGTGCTCGGCGATCCAGCTGTGCAGCGCATCGAAACGCCCGCCGCTGTTCTGCAGCGACAAGGTCACGCTGAACTGTGACTGGCCCCCCGGACGCTTGAGAAACACCACCAGTTGCCGGGCCACGTCCAGCGCCGCTTCACGACCCAGGTCAGCCTCCACCAGGGCCAGGGCCAGGTCGATGCCGGCGGTGACCCCGGCCGAAGTCCACACCGGGCCATCGTTGATGAAGATCGGATTGGCCTCCACTCGCAGCTGCGGATAGGCCTCAGCCAGTTGCTCGCAACGGGTCCAGTGGGTCGCCACCCGGCGCCCGTCCAGGCAACCGCTGGCCGCCAGCAGAAAAGCCCCGGTGCACACCGACGCCACGCGCCGCGAGGCCTTCGCCCGGGCGGCAATCCAGGCCACCAGCTCTGGGTCCTTGGCCGCTTTGTAGACCCCCCAGCCACCGGAGATGATCAAGGTGTCGCAGGCCTCCTCCGCTGCCGGCAGTGGATCGGCCAACAACGCCAACCCCGATGAGGTCAGCGTTGCCCCGCCCGGGCTGGCAATCACCCGCGGCTGGTAGGGCAAGGGCAGGCCCAGGCCGCGGGCCCGATCATTGGCCGAGGCGAACACCTGCAGCGGCCCGGTGACATCGAGCAACTGGGCATTGGCAAAGGCCAGGACAAACAGGTTTTTTGCAGTGCCGGGCATGATTGGCGTAAACCGAGGGCAGGTTGGCGTATGCGCCAAATCCTAGAACGCTAGAGTCAAGCCGTCCACCTCATCGACACAAGGAACAGGCAATGGCACTGCAGATCGGTTTTCTATTGTTTCCCGAGGTTCAGCAACTGGACCTGACCGGCCCCCACGATGTGCTGGCCGCGTTGCCGGAGGTGCAAGTGCACCTGGTGTGGAAGGACCTTGCGCCCATCCGCGCCAGCTCCGGCCTGATCCTGCAACCCACCACCACCTTCGATGACTGCCCGCCCCTGGAGGTGATCTGCATCCCCGGCGGTGCCGGGGTCGGGGCGCTGATGGAGGATCCACAGACCCTGGACTTCATCCGCCAGCATGCGGCCCAGGCGCGCTATGTGACCTCGGTCTGCACCGGTGCCCTGGTGCTCGGTGCCGCCGGCCTGCTGCAGGGCAAGCGCGCCACCACGCACTGGGCCTATCACGAGTTGCTCGGGCTGCTGGGAGCCACCCCGGTGCGTGAGCGTGTGGTGCGTGACGGCAATCTGCTGACGGGCGGCGGTATCACCGCAGGGATCGACTTCGCCCTGACCCTGGCCGGCGAACTGTTCGACAGCGCCAGCGCGCAGCGCGTGCAACTGCAACTGGAGTACGCCCCGGCGCCACCGTTCAACGCCGGCAGCCCCGACACCGCGCCCGCCAGCGTGGTCCAGCAAGTCCGGGCGAGCAGCGCGCAGTCACTGCAAAAACGCCGAGAGATTACCTTGCGTGCAGCGCAACGCCTGCAACAGACCTGACAAGACGAGCACCGCCGTCCGGCTCAATGGGACGGCGAGTCGTCCGGGGTGGGTTGCTCTGCAGCAACGCTGGCCTGTGGATAACGCCAACGCCGCCATATCGAGTTGATTTTCCGCCCTATCATCCACAGCGCGCCCAACACGTTGAGCAGGACAAAGGCCGCGACCAAAAAGCCCAAGGTCTCCACCAGGCCTGGGCAGTTGGGGCCCTGGCAGGAGGAGTGGCCGCCCAGTCCCCATGCAGGGAACGACGCCATGCCCAGCACCACGAACCATAAGCTGGCTGGCCGACTCAATGACTTCGCCTTGGCCCTGCTGGTCCGCAGCAAGCATGGAACGGCGCCGAAGCTTGCGGCAGAGGAAAAACGAGTCTCGTCCATGATCTAGAGCCTGAAAAAAGTCGGCCATTGCACCACAGTGGCCGCCTCTTGCCCACACCGATCAGGCCCGAGCCACCTCGCCATGACGGTTGTTCGCCAGCAATTGAGTAATCGCCCCGTCGCCATAAGCCCGCTCGACCTTGGAAATCACCACCTGGTAACCGGCGTACCAGCGCTGGTATTGGCGCTTGGCCTCAAGGTGCGCCGGGTGCCGGGCAAACGCCTGGATCGACGCCTCGTCCTCCCAGTAGTAGCTGGCGTTGATCAACTGCTGATCGGCCGAGGTCCAGGATTGCGTGCCGACAAAGCCTGGCAGGCTGATCGCGATTTCATCGATGATCGCGCTCAGACGGTGGAACTCTTCGTCGCGCTGGCCCGGTTTATAGATAAAGGCGGCGATGTACATGCTCGAACTCCGTTGGGGTAAGGATTCAGACCGGCTGGGTCAATAACGCCAGGCGCAAGGCCAGCAACAGCAATACCGCCGCCAACAGCCAGGATTGCAGCCGGGCAAAGCGAGAGGTGGTGGATAAGCCACGGCTCAGGGCTGCACCGAACACCCCGAGGGTGGTGTGGAAGATGCCGCTGACTAGGGTCAGCACCAGCCCCAGCAGAATCAATTGCAGGGCGATGCTGCCGTGCGCGGGCTGGACGAACTGCGGCAGGAACACCATGAAGAACAGCAGCGCCTTGGGGTTCAGCAAGCTGTTGCACAGGGCCCGCACGAATACCGTGGCCAGCGGCACCCGCGCGGCCTCGGCGAGGCTCGGGCCTGCCCCAGTGCGCAGGGCTTTCCACGCCAGCCATAGCAGATAGACAACCCCGGCGTAGCGGATCAGCTCGAAGGACAGCGGCCAGCTGGCGACCAGCGCGGTGACACCGGTGGCGGTCAGCAGGGTCAGGCAGATGTCCGCCACGCCGATGCCTAACCCCGAGGCCACGCCGCCGCGCCAGCCATAGGCCACGCCGTGGCTGATGACGAACGCCATGTTCGGCCCCGGCGACAGCAACAACAGCAGTACCGCACCGATATAAATCGTCAGGGTGGCCAGGTCCAACATAGCGGCAGCGCTCCAGCAGGAAAGACGCTAGATTAGGGCGCTGACCTGATACAAACAAAAAAGTGTTCTAGATACACAGGGCTGCCCTCATGCGCCGGACTCGCTACAAGACCATCGTCGATCACTTCGCCCAACGCATCCGCGCCGGGCAGCTCGCGCCCGGCACGCAATTGCCCACGGTGCGGGCCCTGATGAGCCAGGAGCACGTGGCCCTGGCCACCGCTTTGCGGGTCTACCACGAACTGGAAGCCATCGGCCTGGTGGTGGGCGAAGCAGGTCGCGGGACCTTCGTGCGCGACACCAGCCTGCCCCGGGGCATGGGCCTGGAACAGCACCCCGGCAGTGCCTCCTCGGTGGACCTGGCGTTCAACTACCCGTCCCTGCCCGGCCAGGCAGAAAGCCTGCGCGAAGGCTTGCGTGCGATAGCCGCCTCCGGCGACCTCGATGCCCTGCTGCACTCCGCGCCTCAAGGCGGCCGCCCCCATGAGCGCCAGACCGCGGCCCGGCACCTGCGCAACCGCGAGATCCGGGTCGGCGCCGAGCAGGTGCTGATCGTCAACGGCGCCCAACAAGGCTTGGCGGTGAGCCTGCTGGCGCTGCTGCAACCGGGGGACATCCTGGCGGTGGATGCCCTCACCTACCCGGGGCTGAAAACCCTGGCCCAGGTCCATCGCCTGGACCTCGAAGCGCTGCCACAAAGCCATGGCCAGATGGACCTGGATGCGCTGCAGGCCCTGTGTCGTCGGCGCCCGGTGCGGGCGGTGTATTGCATGCCGACCCTGCACAACCCGCTGGGCACGGTGATGCCCCTGGGCGAACGCCAGCGCCTGGCGCAGTTGGCCCGTGATCACGACCTGTTGCTGATCGAAGACGGTGCCTACGCCTTTCTTGCCGAACCTGCACCCAAGCCACTGCAGACCTTGGCCCCGGAGCGCACCCTGTATATTTCCGGGTTGTCGAAAAGCGTCGCTTCCGGGCTGCGCCTGGGGTTTATCGTCGCGCCCCTGGAAATGATTCCGGCCCTGGAACGGGCGATTCGCGTGTCCACCTGGAGCACCCCGTCGCTGACCGTGACCCTGGGCTGTCGCTGGATCGAGTCGGGGCTGGTGGACAGCCTGGAGGAACAGAAACGCATCGATGCCCGGGCCCGTCAGGCGCTAGCGCGTCGGGTACTGCAAGGCTGCGAGTTCCTCGCCCACCCTTCGTCCTATTTTCTCTGGCTGAAACTGCCGGAAGGCCTGCGCGCCGACGAGGTGGTCGCGGCCCTGGAGCGCCAAGGGGTGACCGTCACCTCTGCCGAACCCTTTGCCACCACCGTGCATGTGCCCCAGGCCCTGCGGGTGGCCCTGGGCTCCATCAGCCTGACGCTGCTGCAGCAGGCCCTGGAGAAGGTACGCAACGAAGTCACCCGCTGAGTGCCCTGGTGCAGGCGCCGGCTTGTCGGTGAAGGCCATCGTCCGCACCCTTTTGCCGACAGCGGCACACCGCCGGGCCGCACCTGCAACAATGCCCTGCAGCGCCACCCGCCTGCGCAAACAGCAGACGAAAAAAAACCCGCCGAAGCGGGTTTTTTCCAAGACCATTATGACTTCCTGTCTGCAGCATCCGTGCTAATGGTCGACCTTCCTTGATCCTGAGCGCTTCCTGCGCTGCAGTTGTGGGAAAGAAGATTAAACACAAAGTCATCGGACAAAAAGACGCATTAGCTAGCACTGCGTGTAAGACATTCGCCATGCATCACTTCCGAAAACCCTGATCTCAGCTCTGCAGCGCTTGAACCGCCAAAGCCGCGACCTTGAGCTGGTGACGAGCGCCAGGCGGGTGCTGGTCCTGGAGAAACCAGGCGGCGGACAAACCGCTGAAGGCCAGCACCCATTGCACCAAGCGTCGCGGTTGCAGATCGGCGGCCTTGGCAATGATCTGCACCTGCCGAGTGAAACGCGCCGGGTCGGTGGCACTGGGCAGTTGCGGGTTGCAGATCAGGTTGGCGAAATCAAAACCGCGCTCGCCTCGCACCCGCTTCGGGTCGATCACCTGCCAGCCGCGCGGGCCAAAGTCCAACAGGTTGTCGTGGTGCACATCACCGTGCAGCACCACTTCATCCTGCGGCGCGGCCAGCAATTGCTCCGCCACCGCCTGGCTCTCGAGGAACAGGCCGCCCTGCTGCCGCGCGGCCTCATGCAGATCCTTGAACCAATGATCCAGAGGCACCAGCGGTGGCAAGGGTTGCGGACGCGGGGCGTGCAGGCGCTCCAGGGTGGCGCAGACGATATGGCTGACCTCATCGTGCTGGCCAGCCAGAGCCATGCGCATCAACGAGCGCGGGCCCTGGGCACGCTCCATCAACAAAGCCCGATCCTCCTGGGCGTAGACTCGCGCAGCACCCTCCCCGGCCCACCAGGCCATCAGCCGGTTGCCGGCCTGTTCATCCTCATTCAGGGCGATCTTCAACATCGCCGGCGCGCCATCTTCCAGGCGCACCGGCAACAAGCGACTGCCCGGCGTGACAATGGCATCGCCATCGGGCACCAGGCACCAACGTTGTACATAGGGTTCAAACATTCAAAGGCTCGTGAGAAGCGACGGCAAGCGGCAAGTTTCGAGCTACACGCTGGCGGCTTCAAGCTCTATCTGCCACTTGCCGCTTGTAGATTGGCGCTAGCCACTGACGCCCTCAGCGCAACTGCAAGTAGTTTTCTATATGGCTCATCTGCTCTTCCCAGCCCCGGCTGTTCATGCGAAAGGCCTTGAGCCGGCGCTCTGCGGGAACGCCATCGAACCCCGATTCGGTCACCCGCAGCAGGGTGCTGTCGCCGCGCTCCTCCAGTTCGAATCGCACCAGGGTCGTGGGCTCCGTCGAGTAGTCCTGTTGTGGATCAATGGCGTAGGGATGCCAGCTGAAGGAGAACAATTCGTCCACCAGCAGTTGTTCGACCAAGACGTCCCAGGTCAGGTGCTCATACCCGGGATAGGTAATGGCCCCGCGGACCCGCTGGCCAGGTGTGAAACGCTGGCCTTGCAGGGCCACCCCGAACCATTCGCCAAAGGCTTCGGCCTGGCTCAGCGCAGCCCAGACCTGAGCCCGGCTGGCCTTGAGCAGAATCTTTCTTTCGATGCGATCTGATGAGTTCATAGGACACCTCCAGTGATCAACACTAGACCGCTTGAGCGCTATCGCAACCGGCAAGTTGCACGATCGACCAGGGCTCTGCGTCAAGCACCAGGGACGCCCGGGCGGACAGAAAAAAATGCTAATGTCGCCCGTCAATTCCTTCTCAAGGACGAGCCATGCCCCCAACCCTTTCCGATCGCTACCGTGGCAGCCTGCTGGGCCTGGCCTGTGGCGATGCCGTGGGCACCACGGCGGAATTCAAGCCGCGGGGCTCGTTCCCGGCGGTGACCGACATGCAGGGTGGCGGCCCCTTCAACCTGGCGCCGGGACAGTGGACCGACGACACCTCCATGGCCCTGTGCCTGGCTGAAAGCCTGTTGCGCAAGGACGGCTTCGACGCCGCCGACCAGATGGGCCGCTACCTCAACTGGTGGCAATGGGGCTACCTCAGCGCCACCGGCGAGTGCTTCGACATTGGCATGACCGTGCGCCAGGCCCTCAGCGATTTCCAGGAACATGGCCAGCCCTTTGCCGGCTCAAGCGACCCGCAGACCGCCGGCAACGGCTCGCTGATGCGCCTGGCACCGGTGGTGCTGTTTCACTACCCCGACCTGGCCCGGGTCCGCGAATTTGCCGGCGCCAGCTCGCGCACCACCCATGGCGCGGCCGAAGCCGTGGAGTGCTGCCAGCTGTTCGCCGGGTTGATCGCCAAGGCCTTGAGCGGCGCGGATAAAACCCAACTGCAACAGCTCGCTGACCCGGGCTTTGGCGAAGCCAAGGTCATCGCCCTGGCCCAGGGCCGCTACCTGGACAAGACCCGCGAACAGATTCGTGGCAACGGCTATTGCGTCGACTCCCTGGAAGCCGCGTTGTGGTGCTTCCAGCACAGCGACAGCTACGCCGAAGCGGTGCTCGCCGCCGCCAACCTGGGCGACGACGCGGACACCACGGCCGCCATCGTCGGCCAATTGGCCGGGGCCTTCTACGGGGTTCAAGGGATACCGCCGCACTGGCTGGCGAAACTGCACATGGGCGAGGAGATTCAAGCCATGGCCGACGACCTGCTGCTGGCCGCGCAACGCCACGGGCAACCCCGGCGACTGCACGGCAGTTGCCTGTGCAAGGCCGTGCAATATCGGGTCGCGTGCCTGGACATGCCCATCGGCCACTGTCACTGCCAGACCTGCCGCAAAGCCCACGCGGCAGCCTTCGCCTCCACCGCCGGGGTCATGCGCGAGCACTTCCAGTGGACCCAGGGCCAGGAGCGGCTGAGCACTTATGAATCATCACCCGGCAAGCTGCGGCACTTCTGCTCGGTCTGCGGTTCTCATCTGCTGGCGGAGCGGCCGGGGCAACCCCACGTGATCCTGCGGGTCGCCACCCTGGATGATGATCCGGGGCTGACCCCGCAGGTGCATATCTGGACCTCCCACGACGTGCCGTGGCTGGCCCACGATACCCTGGACAGCTGGCCCGAGTGGCCGCCAAGCCGCGGCTAGACTTGCCTCCCACGCTCATTGCCCAATAGCGAGACTTCCTATGCGTCCGATCCTGTTCCTGGCCCTTGCGCCGCTGCTGCTCGCCCCGCTGGCCCAGGCCGACGAGTGCGACAGCGCCAATACCCAGACCGATATGAACCAGTGCGCCGGCCGGCAGTTCCAGGCCGCGGACAAGGAGCTCAACAGCCTGTACCAGCAGATCAACCAACGCCTGCAAGACCAGCCGCAAACCAAGAAACTGCTGGTCAGCGCCCAGCGTGCCTGGGTGGCATTCAGGGATGCCGAGTGCAGTTTCTCTGCGTCAGGAGTGGAAGGCGGCAGTGTTTATCCACTGGTCTACAGCAACTGCACCACGGCCTTGACCAAAGCCCGGGTGGCATCGTTCAAGACTTACCTCAAGTGCCAGGAAGGCGACTTGAGCTGCCCGGTACCCGCCCAGTAGGAGCGGGCTTGCCCGCGAAAGCACCGGTAAGGCCCCCCTCAGCTTGCGCGGGCCTGTTCGCCGGCAAGCCGGCTCCTACAGCAGGAGCCGGTAGCTGCAGACAAGGTCAGCGCACGAAGATCTGCGTCGTGGTGGCCGCCATGTCGCCACCGGGCAAGGTGATCTTGCCCACCTGCGCCAGGCTCTCGGCGTCGAAGATCGCCACGTCGTTGAAGGTCCCCGTCAGGTAGATCTTGCTCCCGGCCTTGTTGAACGACAGGCAGTAGTAGGAGTGTTCCAGGGTCGCGGCCTGGAGCAGTTTCTTCTGCTTGATGTCGTACTTGGCCAGGCGGTTGAGCACGCCGTACATCAGGTTCGGGTCCGTGGGCGAGCGCATGCCGCTGAAGTAGATCTCGGTCAAGGGGCCGAAGTCGGTGGTTTCCGTCTTGCCGGTCTTCAAGTCAATGCTGAACAGCCCGTACAGCGGCTCGGCGGTCGCCGGGTCCTGCTGCTTGTCCTTGAATTTCGCCGCGGTGTAGAGCAGCGAGAAATCGTGGCGGTAGGTCTGCTGGTTCCAGATGTAGAGCACGTCCGGAGCGCTGTAGTTCGGACGTTTCCAGTGCCGGCTGGGGATCAGCACCTCGAACTTGCCGGTCTTCACGTCAACCTTGTACAGGTCCGGTCCGGCCACATACAGGGTGCCGTCGTCGCCGCTCTGCATGATGGTCAGTTGCCGTGGTGCGGGGAAGCTGCGCACAGGCTTGGCGTCGAGCCCGGCATCGGTGGCGTAGACATCCAGCCGCGGCTCCTTGACCTCGTAGCGATCATTGAGCAGCACGGTCGGGTTGGCCACGGTGTACAACTCCTTGCCGTCGTGGCTGACGGTGAAGGCGAACATCGAGCGCGCCTTCTCTCCCGGCTGCTGGGTGATGCTGGCGTGGAACACCTGCTTGCAGCTGTCCAGCTCGACGCCGTAGACATCCGCATAGTGGTTGTTCAGCACGTAGGCAATCTTGCGGTCCGGCGACAGCTGCACGGTGCCGGGGCCAAAGGCGTCGGGCATCTTGCAGGTCTTGTAGAGGCTGTCGGTGGCCAGGTCGAGGACGTGCAGGTTGTTCGGATAATTGGTGGTCACCATGTATTCATGACCACTGTTCAGGGCCAGGGCCTCATCGGCCAGGGCGGTGAAAGAACAGGCGCTGAGAACCGCGCCGGCGGCCAGGCCGCACACTGTGATAGCTCGCATGCTGTAATCCTTGTGCTGTCCGGTTACTTGTCTTTGGGGAAGACGGTGCCGAGGTTGCGCCAGTTGTCGTTGGAGGCCTGGGCGTCCTTGTTCCAGTCGGGGTAGGTGCTCATCATGTCCGGCACCTGGGCCGGCCACCAGCAAGGGTCGGAGCAGCCGTAAAGGTCGGCCTCCATCGGCTGGCAAAGCGACGAGACACCGCCA
Organism: Pseudomonas sp. Fl5BN2; assembly: GCF_009908205.1. Taxonomy (NCBI): domain Bacteria; kingdom Pseudomonadati; phylum Pseudomonadota; class Gammaproteobacteria; order Pseudomonadales; family Pseudomonadaceae; genus Pseudomonas; species Pseudomonas sp. Fl5BN2. Next base: position 93,483 of record NZ_JAAARL010000023.1, read on the forward strand.
AAGGCATCGATTTCCCAGCCCGGGTCGGTGGTCGAGGCGCAACCGGCCACGGAGTTCATCGCCAGCACTTCTTCGATACGGTCCTCGGCGGCGGCCTCGGCCAGTTTCTGGGCTTTGTTATTGATCGGCTTGAGATGCTTCATGTCAGTGAGCCTTGCGCGGAGTGATGTAGCTGCTGATGAACGCAGGGTTGTGAGCCATGATCCGGCTGTAGACTTCGATGCCGAAATCCACCCAGTCACGCATCAGATCGCAGTAGTGATAGGTCGGGTGCGCCGGGTCGCCGTAGCGCGCATAGCTCTCGTGGTAGCAACCGCCAGAGCACAGGTTGCGGATCCGGCAGCTGTCGCAGCCGGTGTTGGTACGGTCCAGGCGCTGGGACAGGAAGTCGTTGAGCTCCATCTGTTTCACCCCGCCCTCCAGCACATTGCCGAAGGTCGGCAACGACGAGCCGGTGAAGCGATGGCACAGGTTCAGCTCGCCCTTGTGATCCACCGCCAGCATCTTCAGCCCGGCGCCGCAAGGCAGGGCTTTCTTGTGGCCCTCATGGATGTCGGTGATCAACTGGTGCAGGTTGGAGAAGCCGATATTGCGGTGCTCCAGGGCCGCATCCAGGTAACGCTGCCCCAAGCGCTTCATGCTGGCGAAGACCTCGATCAGCTCTTCGCTGCTGAGGTTGAAGCTGCTGATGTCCCCCGAGGTCACCGGGGCGAAACCGACTTCGGCAAACCCCAGCTCGTTGAACAGGTGGTCCCAGATGGTCTCGACATCGGTGACCCCGGTGGTCAGGGTCACTCGCGCCCCCACCGGGCGGCTGTTGTAGCGTGACAGGAGCATTTGCGCCTTGCGTCGCACCACGTCGTAGGTGCCCTGCCCGCCCACGGTGATGCGGTTGCGGTCGTGCACGGTCTTGGGCCCGTCGATGCTCACCGAGAGCCCGAAACGGTGGGCATTGAGGTAGTCCACCACTTCCTCGGTAAGCAGGGTGGCATTGGTGGTCATGACGAACTCGACGAACTTGCCCGCCGCGCGAAAACGCTGCTCGCAGTAATCGACCATGGCCTCGATCAGCTTGCGGTTGCTCAGCGGCTCGCCACCAAAGAACACCACGGTGAAACGCTCCTCGTCCGGTGATTCCTTGAGCAGCATCTCCACCGAGGCGATGGCGGTTTCCAGGGCCATCTTCTTGCCCGCCGAGGGCTTGTCCAGGTCCTCCTTATAGCAATAGGTGCAACTCAGGTTGCAGCCGGTATTGACGTTGAGCACCACGGTGTTGATCGCGGTGCGTTCGACCCGTTTGACGCCGATCTCCGGGGTCAGTGGCGAGCCGTCGCTGACCAGCTCCAGGGCGATCAGTTCACGCAGGGTGTCGCTGACGTCCGCGCCGTCATAGTCGCCCGCCAGTCGCTGGATCAGGTCTTGCGGGCTACAGCCGGGCCCGCGCAAGGCATCGATGATGCTGCCGGTCAGGGCATCGCTGGCGAACAGCGAACTGCTGGGGATGTGGAACAGCATGCGGTTGGCGTCCACCTGCACTTCGTGCAGGTTGCGCTCTACCAGGTTCAGAATGGCGCCCATTACAACCTCCTGTGCCGGCCCCGGCTGCGGGGCCTGCGGTGATTACCTGAAAATATCGGTCGGTAGCACTCAACAGCACTCAGGGAATGGGTGGATTGTTCCAGCGTTGCACGGTGACGATCAGGTGGCCTTCGCCGGTCAGGGCCTTGCCGGCGTCATCCACGGCGGCGATCACCTTGAGGTTGCCGGCGTTGTTGGTGGACATCTTGCGCTGCGGGTTGGGCCCGGCATCCCCGGGGGTGAACACGCCGCTGTCCGCCTGCATGGTGCCGGCGAACCGCACGTCCTCATCCTTGGCCGCCTGCTCATCGAAGGCCTCGACCTTCCACTGCGCCGGCACCACGCCGATGCGGTACGGCTTGCCATCGACGCCCTTGCCCCAGGCTTCGGCATCAAAGCGGCCCTGGACCTTGGGCGTCGAACCGCCGCCTTCACCGATCCGCGCCACGGAGAATGCCGGCACCACCTTGACCTCGGCGATATGTTTGTAGACCGCCAGCGTCACGCCCTTGAGGTTGCCGACACTGACCTGCCGCACACCCGGCTGGGCATCAGCGGCAGCCTTGAGCTTGAGGCGGATGCGCCCGGGGCTCTGCTCCAGCACCTGCACCACCTCGACCCCCTTGCCGAAGCTCGGAGTGCCCGCGAGGCCCGCGCCCACCAGGGTCACCTCGGCCTCTTCACCGGCCTTCAGATAACCCGGTTGCACTGCCAGGAGGCGGTTGCTGTCCTGCTTGGCGGCGATGAAGTCGAGGCCGCGCTCGTCGTGCTCGGCCTCGAACATCCGCCCTTGCAGCGCGCTGCCCTGGGCCGCCAGCACCTGACGCATGACCACACCATCGACGGTGACATTGCCACGCCATTCATAACCGTTGTAGAGGATCGCGCTGCCCTCGCCATTGAACGGGCTGCCGTCGGCGTACTGGCCCTTGACGCTGACCTTGAACTGATCGCCGTCCCCGGCGCTGACGCTCATCACCCCAGCCAGCTCACTCTTGCCCGGCAGATGGCCGCTGAAGCTCCAGTCCCCGGCCAGCGCCGCCGCTTGCGGACGGGCCTGTTGCCAGGCCTTCCAGGCCGGGTTGTCGAGGGGATAACGCTTGGCCAGCAAGGGCACCATTTCCTTGAGGGCGCTAGGCAACCACTCGCGGTCCCGGGACAGCGCCTGGTACTCCAGGGACGGCCACTGGCCGAGGTGGAAGTTCACCAGGCGCTCCCACTCCTGGGCCGGGCGCCGCTGCAGGGCGATCCGCGCGCCGGAGTGGCAGCGGGCACACATCTGCGTGGTCTGCTCGTCGAAGTGCTCGACGGTATTCAGCCGCCGCTCCAGGGCGTAGCGCACGCCGTCGGTCTCACTGGGGGCCAGACCCTGGGTGTCGGCCAGGTACTTGACCAGGGTGCGACGATCGTCATCGCTGATTTTCAGGCCATGCATGGTCTGCATGCGGGCAATGCTCATCAGCCAGCCTTCCGGGGTCTTGCGCTGATGGCTGATGCGGCTCAGGGCTTCCCCGGCCTCGGGGGTGTGACAGCCCTGGCAGGTTTCCTTGAGGATGCTCTGCGCATCGCGCGCGGCGAAACTCGAAGGGGCATGCAAGGCGCTACAGGTGGCAATGGCCAGCAGGCTGGCGCTCAGCCTCAGGCGCAGTCTTCTCTTCATCAACGTCGAACCTCCCACGGTGCTTTCTTATTTTTAGCGAGTCGTTTTTATGGTTTCTGCCATGCCCGGCACGCTCGGACATGGAGGCAAGAGAAACGTCTGCAGGTATGCAATACACGGAGCGTGCCAGCTTATAAAAAACTCCGGATTCAATGACTTGGGCGACGACGCCGAGCAATGGCGGACGGCCGGGTGTTACCCGACGTTCTATTTCGCGACAAACGTCTCAGTCTGAGACAGCGATTACCGAGCGCCAAGACTGCCCGTCAGGCCGGCGGTGCGGCTGTACCGATGGTTTTCTTTGCAATTGGCTCTTGCATTTATCCGGCGGCACCGCAGAATCACCCGCGTTTTTGCCCGCCCCGCCATACGGGGCGCGCTGTACTCCCCTCATCACAAGGAACTTGAAGTTCATGGATAGAAGCGCCAGTGCCCGTCTCGGCTCGCTGATCCTCTCGTTGTCTGCTCTGGCCCTGGTCGGATGCAAGGAAGAAACCAGTCCCAAGACCGCAGCCGTCGCTGCGGCCGCCGCGCCGGCGGCCATGGTCATGCCGATTTGCGCCAATGGCGAATGCGCGGTGCTGGACCAGGACGGCAAGGTGCTGATCAGCGCCGACAACGACTACGACGCCGTGGTCGCCCTGCCCCTGGACAAGACGTTCCTGTTCGCCAAGGACGGTACCTGGAACCTCAGCAGCGCCGACGGCAAGCAGACCCTCAAGGCGGCCTTCACCGACGACCTGCGCCTGCTGACCCCGGGCTATTTCGGCTACGGCCAGGACGGCAAGCTGGGCATCCTCGACCAGAGCGGCAAGCAGATTCAGCCACCGCGCTTCGACGATCTGTACGTGGGCGGCAACGACGATTTCATCGTCTACGAGATCGGCGGCAAGCGCGGCATCCTCAGCGCCAAGGGCGAGGTGGTGACCGACGCCGTGTATGACAGCAGCATGGTGCGCGATAACTTCGCCAAGCGCGGCTGGTGGATGCTTGCCGAGCGCGGCGAGGAAAAGTGGGCGCTGAACCTCAAGACCGGCGAGCAGAAAAAGATCGACTTCGACAGCATCGACTCCTTTGCCAACCAGCATCTGGTGGTCAGCACCGAACAGGGCAAGGCCCTGGCCGATGCCAAGGCCCAGCTGATCAGCGCCGCCACCTACAACTGGATGGGCGAACCCGGAGACGGCCTGGTGGCCTTCCGGGAAAAATACGACAGCCCCTGCGGCTACATGGACTTCCAGGGCAAGACGGTGATCCAGGCCCAGTTCGGCAGCTGCCAGGTGTTCGGCAAACAGGGCGCGCTGGTCACCGCCAAGAATGCCGACGGCACCTCCGGCAAGGCCGGGGTGATCGATCGCCAGGGCCAATGGAAGGTGCAACCAGTCTATGACTCGGCGGACCCGGCCGGCTTCAGCCCCCTGGGCATGTTCCGACAGGTGCCGGGGCTGAACCAGGTCGCGGTGCTGCAGAACGTGTTCAGCGCCACCTTCGGCATCTTCGATGTGGACAAGGGCGTCGAGCTGTTCAAGCCCACCTACGCCCAGATCGGCGCGATCAACGCCGACCTGTTCGTCTTCAGCACCGCCAACAGCCCGACCAAGCAGGCCACCCTGTTCGGCCAGGCCACCCAAGTGCGCACCGTGGGCCTGATGGACGCCAGCGGCAAGGTGCTGCTGGAGCCCGGCCAGTACGTCGACATCCGCCTGGATAACAGCGGCCATTACCTGCTGGCCACCGATGACACCTCGGCCCTGGCCACCTCGGCGCTGTACGACCTCAAGGGCAAGCGGCTGATCCCCGGCAAGTGGCAGGAACTGGTGGTGGACGAAGCCCGCGGCGCGATCTTCGGTTATGCCGTGGAAGGCATGGGCGACGACCAGTCCCGCAGCCTCAAGGCCCTGTATCGCCTGGACGGCACCCCGAGCTTCCAGGTCAGCCAAGTAGATTGCGGCGCCGAACAGGTGCACGACGGCCATGACCAGGTGCTGTGGCCAGCCAACCCTCAGGACTACTGCCCGCAACCCGACGAAGTGGAAGACCAGGGCGAAGGCGACAACGCCCAGGGCTGAGGCCCTGAGCGAACCGGTCACGGTTGCGATCAAGCCTGTTAGGATGCGGGCTTGATCGTTTCAGCCAAGGGGCCCGGATCGGGCCCGACAGGAACTGTCCCATGCTCAAAGCTCTGCTCTTCGACCTCGATGGCACCCTGACCGACACCGACGCCCTGCACCTGCTGGCCCTTCAGCAACTGCTGCTGGAAGAGGACGGCCGGACCTTCAGCCAGGAAGAGTTCGAAGCCCATGTCAGCGGCCAGGCCAACGCCAATATGTGCCGCTACCTGTTCCCCGAGCGCAGCGTGGCGCAACATGAAGCCTTTGCCGAACGCAAGGAAGTGCGCTTTCGCCAACTCTCCCCGCAACTCAAGCCCGTGCCCGGCCTGCTGCGCCTGCTGGATTTTGCCGAGGCGCATAGGATAGGTGTCTGCGTCGTGACCAATGCCCCTCGGGCCAACGCCGAGCACATGCTCAAGGTGCTGGGCCTGCAGGAGCGCTTCGCCCACGTGTTGGTGGCCGAAGAGCTGCCGCGGGCCAAGCCCGACCCGCTGCCCTACCTCAGCGGCCTGGAATGCCTGCAGGCCAGCGCCGATCAGGCCCTGGCCTTTGAAGATTCGATCCCCGGGCTGACTGCCGCAGTCAAGGCCGGTATCTGCACCTTCGGCCTGGCCACCAGCCAGCCGCCACAGACCCTGCTCGACGCCGGCGCCCATCAGGTGATCCACGACTTCGACGACCCGCAGCTCTGGGCCGAGATCCAGCGCCGGCTCAATCTGCCGGGCTAAACACCTGGGCCCGAGGCGCCAAGGCCCGGACCAGCGCTCGCAGTTTCTGTGGGTTGCGCACCAGCAGCAGGCGCACCACCCGTTGCCCGCGCACCTCGCAGGTCAGCAGCATATCCAGCCGTTCCCGGTGAAACACCAGCAGCGCTGGCAGCCCGTTGCAGCACTCGACCCGCAGGCTGAAATCGTTGCTGAACTTACCCCGTAGCCCATGAATGAAACGCTGGACAGGCGCCGCCCCCTGGATCGGCCGCAACGCCGCCAATACCTGGCCACCACCGTCGGACAGCAATTGCGCATCCGTGGCCAACAGCTTCAGCAGGGCCTCGGTGTCGCCACTGAGGCAGGCTTGCAGGCAGTCCTGGGCCAGTTGTCGATCCGCCTCCTGGGTGATTGACGGCGCTTGTTCGGCCAGGCGCAGTTGGGCCCGTTCGAACAGCTTGCGACAGGCCGCCGAACTGCGCCCCAGCAGAGCACCCAATTCGGCAAAGGGATAACCGAAGAGCTCACGCAGCACCCAGACCACCCGCTGGGTCGGGGTCAATTGCTCCAGCACCAGGAGAAACGCCAGGGACAGGGTCTGCCAACGGCCATGCACGTCCTCGGGCCGGGCGCTGCCAGGCACCTCATCCAGCAGCGGCTCCGGCAACCAGGGTCCGATATAGAGCTGTTTGCGTCGCCCCCGCAGTTGGTCCAGGCACAGGTTGCTGAGCATTCGCGTCAGGTACGCCTGGGGGTTGAGCGGTTGCAGGTCCAGGGCCTGCCAGCGCAACCAGAGATCCTGCAGCACATCATCGGCTTCGCTCTGGCTGCCCAGCAGCCGATAGGCCAAGGCTTGCAGCCGTGCTCGTTCGGCAAGGAAGAAGCCCAGGTCACTCATATCGATTCCTTATCCAGCACCGTACGCGGCCAATGATAGATCGCCCGTCCAAGGCTCAGCTCCCAACGGGGCGCCACCCAGACCAGGGTGCACAGCATCCATTTGATCAGCGCCGCGCGCCAGCCCCCCAACCAACGAGATTGCGCACGATCCCGAGCATCGGTCAGTTGCCAGATGCCGTCACCGCGCCCCAGGCTCAGGCAACGCAACATATAGGCAAAGGCAAAGGGTTGCGGCTGGCGCCCTTGCAGCCAGTCGCCCATGGCTTCTCCGGCATGTCCGCCACTGGGTAACGCCGTGGCGCAGGACAGGCGCAGCAGTTGCCCGTCGGTCAGGGTCGCGGCGCTGCAATCCCCCGCCGCCCACAGGTGGTCGTAGCCTTCGACGCGCAGGTCCGCGCCGACCCGCAAGCGCCCCTCTGGGGTCAGCGGCAGGCCGCTTTCCAGCAGCAGTGGATTGGCCCGCAGACCACCGCACCACAGCAGCCGGTCGGCACTGAGCAAGCGCCCATCCTCCAACTGTGCAGCGTCCGCTTGCAGACAGCGCACCCGCCCCCGCAGCAGTGTCACCTGCAATTGCCGCAGACGGCGCTCGGCATGCTCCCGGGCCTCGCGGCAAAAACCCCGCAAGGGCTCCTGGCTACCCAGCAGGCTCACCTGCAAGCCGCGGAAACGTTGTGCCAGCTCACTGGCACATTCGACCCCGGTCAGGCCGTTGCCGATCACCAACAAACGCCCACCCCGGGCGGCCAGTTGCTGGAGTTCAGCATGACGCGCTGCCAGGGGCTGATCGAAACTCAACTGCCACAGGTATTCAGCGCCGGGCAGTTGGCTGCCTTGACTGACACTGCCCAAGGCGCAGATCAGCCCGCGATAGGCAATGATCCGAGGTCCTTGCAAGGTCTGTACTTCGACCTGCCGGGCCGCTGGGTCCCAGGCACTGATCCGCGCCTGGAGAAACTCCACCCCGGCCCTGGCCAGCAGCGGCGCCAGGGCTGCACGCTTGACCCGCCGGCCCGCCAGCGCTTCATGCCAGCGCACCCGCTGCTGAAAATGCCCCTGATCGGCAATCAGCAGGATGCGCGCCTTGGGCACCTTGCGGCGCAGACGGGCAGCCGCCAACAGGCCGGCGTAGCTGCCGCCGAGAATCAGCAGGGGTAGATCGGACATGAGCAACTCCTTGTGCAGTAAGTCCATCCAGACGAAACAGCACGGCGGAATGTGACGCGCCATTGGCAAATGATTGATCGAGGTGTGTAAACAGCCAGAAAGGACAGCGGGATAAACGAGGAGCAGAGAGGAAGGAAGCTACAGGCGGGATACAGCAGGAAGGAAAAAGTGCTCGCCCATCACTTCGGCAGTGGCACCTAAGCCGAAGTACCCCCTTTGGCTGGGCGAGCAGGAGGGAATATACGTGAGCGTCCCGGGCAGGCCTATCGGACCGATCCTAAAACGCGGTGCGACTGGAACTAACACTCGTAAGGTTTTTCCTCGGCACGACTTTTTTTTCACGGGGCTTTCACCTCGCGCTGCCTAGATTGATAGCCACTCCTTAATGAATCCCATTTGGCCCGCGACACTGCGGGCTTTTTTTTGCCCGCACGCCCTGTCGCCGCGGGGGATTGGCCCCAGGCTGTCGGCCAGCTGAACGAAGTCACGCCAGCCCTGCCGTCGTCCACTACCCTAGTTACAATTTGAAACCTTCACCCTCCCCCTCCAGGTCGACGCCATGACTGAAGACTTCGAAGTGCCCAGCCCCCACGAAAAGCACCTGGAACACGTGGCCGAACACGCCCATGTGCGCAATGACAACTTCGCCAGCAAGATCGCGGTGATGACAGCGATCATGGCCACCTTGGGGGCACTCCTGAGTTATCAGGCCGGCTCCACGGAGAGCATGGCGGCGATGGACAAGAACAACGCCGCGATGAAGAAGACCGAAGCCGCCAACCAATGGAACTACTACCAGGCCAAGTCCAGCCGGCAGAACCTGGCAGAGCTGGCGACCCATATTCCCGGGCTCGATGCCGCGCACTACAGCATCGAGGCCCAACGCTACCAGAAGGAAAAGGAAGCGGTGCGCCTGAAGGCCGAGGCCCTCGAAGCCGAGGCGCGGGAATGGGACGAGCAGTCGGAAGCTGCCCTGCACCAGCACCATCGCTGGGCCCAGGCGATGATGGCGATTCAGATCGCCATCTCGATGGCGGCAATCACCTTGCTGACCCGCAAGGAATGGCTGAAGAAACTCGCCTATGGCGCCGCCGGAGCCAGCGTGCTGCTGGGCTCGCTGGCCTGGTTGCATATCTAGCCGCCGCGGCCCTCGCCGGCGCGACATGACCCAGATAGCCATGCGCCTGTGCGTCTCTTGATTCTCACGAGCTGTCGCAGTTTGCGAAAAACCGGCGCCTGCCTGGCGCCGGCCCCTCCTCCCAAGCCCCCTGAAAACCGGGCCTGAGCCAGCAACGCGGAACTGGCATAGCCATTGCGAAAGCCCCTGCCTCACCTACAACAAGAGGCTTCGCCATGGCTATTGCCCCACTGCTCGCCGCTACCACGGCCTTTATCCAGCGCGCCCCGCGCATGTTGATCGGCGCCGACTGGGTCGAGGCCGCTGACGGCCAGACCATGTCCCTGCGCAACCCGGCCACCGGCGAACAGCTGTGCCTGGTGCCCCGGGCCACGGTGGACGATGTCAACCGCGCCGTATTGGCGGCACGCCAGGCGTTCGATGATTCACCCTGGACTCGCACCCGGCCCCGGGAGCGGCAGAACCTGCTGTGGAAACTCGCCGACCTGATGCAGCGCGACGCAGAACTGCTGGCCCAGCTGGAATGCCTGAACAACGGCAAGAGCGCCGCCGTGGCCCAGGTCATGGACGTGCAGCTGTCCATCGACTTTCTGCGCTACATGGCCGGCTGGGCCACCAAGATCGAAGGCAGCAGCGTCGAGGTCTCGATGCCGCTGATGCCCGACGCTCAGTTCCACAGCTTCATCCGCCGTGAAGCGGTGGGCGTGGTGGGGGCCATCGTCGCCTGGAACTTCCCCCTGTTGCTGGCCTGCTGGAAGATCGGCCCGGCCCTGGCTACCGGCTGCACCGTGGTGCTCAAGCCCGCCGATGAGACGCCACTGAGCGCACTGAAGCTGGCCGAACTGGTGCAGGAAGCCGGTTACCCCGACGGCGTGTTCAACGTGGTCACCGGTACCGGTATCACTGCCGGCAGCGCCCTGACCCACAACCCCCTGGTGGACAAACTGACCTTCACCGGCTCGACCGCCGTGGGCAAGGAAATCGGCAAGATCGCCATGGATTCCATGACCCGGGTGACCCTGGAACTGGGGGGCAAGTCGCCGACGATCGTCATGGCCGACGCCGACCTGGGCAACGCGGCGGCCGGTGCCGCCAGCGCGATTTTCTTCAACCAGGGCCAGGTGTGCTGCGCCGGTTCCCGGCTCTATGTGCAGCGCAAGCATTTCGACAACGTGGTGGCCGACATCGCCGGCATCGCCAATGCCATGAAACTGGGCAACGGCCTGGATGCCAGTGTCGAGATGGGCCCGCTGATTTCCGCGCGGCAACAGGAGCGGGTCTACCGCTACATCGAGATGGGCCGGGAAAGCGGCGCCACCATCGCCTGTGGCGGGGAGCAGTTCGGGCCGGGGTATTTCGTCAAGCCAACGGTGATTGTCGATGTCGACCAGAAACACTCCCTGGTCCAGGAAGAGATCTTCGGCCCGGTGCTGGTGGCAATTCCTTTCGACGATGAAGCCGATGCCTTGCGCATGGCTAATGACAGTCCCTACGGGCTGGGGGCAAGCATCTGGTCCAACGATCTGGCGGCGGTGCACCGGATGATTCCCCGGATCAAGTCCGGCTCGGTATGGGTCAACTGCCACAGTGCACTGGACCCGGCACTGCCATTCGGTGGTTACAAGATGTCTGGCGTTGGTCGGGAAATGGGCCATGCGGCGATTGAGCACTATACCGAGCTGAAATCGGTGTTGATCAAGCTCTAACCCGCGCCAATCAGGCGTTCGCGCCCCCCGCGAGCGCCGCCTGCAACAGCCCAGACAGCCCCTGTCAGGGAGCGCCGGCCGCTGACCGGCGTCCCCCCGACCAATGCCCGGTTCATGGGTAAAACGGCTGCTACGCTCAGCGCGAGCCGACCCGCCACCTGGCACAGGAGCCCGGCTCATCAACCTGCAACGCCTCAAACCACCGAAAACCTGAGGAAAGCATCATGAGATCAAATGGAAATGATCACGACTATGTCCAGTGCGGTTGCCACAACCCGATCTGGAACGCTTTGAAGGACACTCTCGACCCGGACAGCCACTCCGCGAGTCAGCCACATAGCGCACAGGATCTGGCAAAGGAACTGACCGGCGAATCCATCATCTTTACCGGCGGCACCATCTACCCCATGCGCCACGGCAACATGGACGAACGCGTCGAGGCCCTTGGCATCCATGCCGGTGACGTTGTCGCATCAGGCACCCTGGCCGTCGTCGAAGCCCGCATGAAAGCCCTGGGCATTGCCTACAAGAAGCAGTCCCTGGGCGGCAAAACCCTGTTGCCCGGCCTGGTCGAACCCCACGCGCATATCGTGCAGAGCTGTGCCATGGAAGGCTGGCTGAACCTGGGAGCGATTGATACCGAAAACCCTGATGAAAAGAAGAACCAACGACTACGGCCCGTCTATGACTGGGGCTGGTTAAAAGACACCATCCAGAGCCACCTCCCCAAGGACAACTCGAGCTGGATCCTCGGGCACATGGTCGATCCGGCACTGATGCCCTTCGAAGTCGTCCCTGGCGGCCAGAACAAACTCATCACCTTGCAGTGTGGCTCCGGCGACGTCGGCAACCTGGACACTATCGACCAGCAGCACCCAATGCTGCTCATCAGTGCATCCATGCACACCGCCTACCTGAACACCGCGGCGAGCGAGGCGGTGTTTAAAAAGACTGGCATCCAAGCCAAAAACGGCGTCCTGCAGGAAGGCGACGTGTTGTCCGCCATCAAAGCCATTCCCCTCAAGCAGAAGCTGGAAATGCTGAAGGTCTTCAAGCGCCTCGACGACTATTTCGACAAAGCGTCCCGCCGCGGGATTACCCTGCTGTATGACGCGATGATGGACCCCATGTCGAAGCGGGTATTGACCGCCTACTTCCTGACTCACCCGAGGAACCTCCGGATCGGTTACGCCGCCGCCTGCGATGGCTCGGCCGATAGCATCAAAGCGCTGCCGCGCTACCAGCCCGTCAGCCGAGAAGAGGCCAAGCGTTTCTATCAAGGCTCGGTCAAGCTGGTGTCCGATGGTTCCAATCAAGGGCTGACGGGCTACCAGGCCACGAAATACTGCTGCAATGCGGCAAGCCCGCTGGGCAATTTCAATTTCTGCGACACTGCGCAGTCGACACCGGTAAAAATCCCCGAGACCTACAAGAACCTCGTGCGCAATGCCGTCGAGACTGGCTGGCCACTGATGATTCACGCCAACGGCGACCGGGCCATCGAGTTCACCCTGCAAGCCTATGAGGATGCCTTGCAAGGCCAAAGCGGCCTGGAAAAACGCCATCGCATCGAACACTGCTCGCTGCTGACCGAGAACAGCCTCACGACCATGAAGCGCCTGGGCCTGTCACCCAGCTTCCTGATCGGCCATGTCGGGTACTGGGGCTACTCCTTCAGACACGCCATTTTTGATAAAAAGGCCGAAGTCATGCTCGACCTGTGCCAATCGGCCCTGGAGCAGCAGCTGAAGATCTCCCTGCACAGCGACTGCTCGGTAACGCCACTGGGGCCCCTGCGCTCCATGGAGCAAGCGGTGACCCGCAAGATGGAAGGCATTCGTGATACACAGCAGCCTGCGCAGTTCATCAGCGACCCTCGCAAGCAACCGATCCTCAACGAGGCCGAGTGCCTGACCCGCAAGCAAGCCTTGAAAGCCATCACCTATGACGCGGCCTGGCAGTGCCATGCCGAAGGCTGGACCGGGTCCTTGCAGGACAAAAACTTCGCGGACTTCGTGATTCTCGAGCAGGATCCGCTGGACGAAAAAGTGCCGGCCACCTCGATCAGGGACATCAAGATCTGCGAAACCTGGAAAGGCGGCCAGCGGGTGTACCTCAATCCCGGTAGCTGACCGCTAGCCATCCTAAGCCGGGGCCTGTCTGGGCCTCGGCTTGCAGCTTCAAATCGGGACGACACGCTCTGGATGAGCGCTGTGCGGATCGCGAACAAGCCCGACCGGCGCCGTGAAGAAGGATCGACGCAAGACTGCTCGCGCTAAACCCGCCCCGCGCCCTCATGGCCGATAGCCCTGCCCCAGCAACCAGCCGCGCACCGCCCTGCCCTGTTCTTCGTCCAGGCCTGACAAGGCTGCGTGGGACGAATGTTGCTGCAACCGACGCAGCACAGGCGCCAGCTCAACACCTTGCACATGCCAGACACCCAACGGCTGGTCAGGGGTAATCACCACCTCAACTTCATCCACCAGGCCATCGCGCAGTACCGGGGCGCGCTCGATGCGCAGGGCAGAGAAATCCAGCGTATTGTGCGCCGGCCGCTGGTCCGGCCATTGCCGGCGGGCCTGCCAAAAAGGCTGCTCGGGCCAACGCTGTTCGTCGGCGTAGAAGTCCCGGCCGATGCGGGCAAAACGCAGGAACAGCTGCTCTACCCGCTGCCGGTGAAACTGCCGCGCCAGGGCCGTGCGCTCCGGCCGTTGCAACAGGGTGTTGATCACTGCCGGCGCCTGCAAAGCCGAGGACAGGGACTGGAAAATCCCATTGCCCGACAGCGGGTCCACCGCCATGGCCGCATCGCCGACCCGCAGCCAATTGTCGCCACACACCTGGGGACTGAGGATCGCCGTACTGCTGCGGGCATGCAGGTGCAGATCGTGCTCCTCTGCCCCGGCAAAAAAAACCTCGGCCAGGGGCGAACTCCGACGGCGCTGGCGACAATACTCCAGCAACTGCGCCTTGCCCGGCAGATCAGCGCTGGCCACATCCACCGTAAGCTGCCAATAGCATTGGCCATCCGCTCGCCGGGCCATCCAGGCCCAGCCATCCTCCAGGCTGTGCACGGCGCTGGCCGCACGGCCTTGCGGTCCCTGCCAGCGGTTGAGCAGGCTGACGGTTTCCGGCCCGCGCAGGCCTGAGCCCTCGCCCTGACACAACACTTTGCCGAGCGCAGGAGCCTGGCGCCCGCGGGCCTCCACCAGAAACTCGCCGAAGATCTGCTCATGCCCCTCCACCTGGACCCGATGCCCAGTGTCGGTGGACTGCACGCCCAGCACCCGTCCCTCGATCATCCGCACTCCAGCCAAGCGCAAGGCGTCGCGCAGGCCACGGTCGAAGGCCGGGCGGTCCAGCAGGTATTCAATGTTCTGCGCATGCTCCTGGCCGTTCCACGCCACTTGCCGCTGGGAAGGTTGCAGGGCCTGGACCAGCGCCTGTTCCAGGCCGGCGCCGCGCAGGGCCTCCAGCACCCGTACCGAGACGCCTTCCAGGGCCGGAAAACGCCGCCAGTCACTGACCAGGGTCACGGGGTAATCGAGACGCCGCAGCCCCAGCGCCACTGCGGCACCGGCCGGGCCGGCGCCGAGAATCAGGATCGCTGGCATGACAGGTGTCGCCGTTCAGGACCATGGTAAGCGGCATGCGCTTGCAGCCACTGGCGAATCTGCGGATGGCTGGCGCCGGGATGTGTCTGCAAGTAGGCGGCGATATGCCCGCTCAAGGCGGCGCATCCCAGGCTGGCACCGGCTTGCCCCGGGCCGCAACCTCGCACACAGGCGGCAAAATCCGCTTGCGCGGTGTCCAGCCAGGACCATTGATCGGCGCTACAGCGGGCATCACCGGTCACTCGCAACACCCCGGGATAGCTGGCCGGGTACACCGGCTCACCCTGGGCCGGGCTGGAGGCGCAGAGCAATACGCCGCGAGCGGCAGCTTCGGCGCAGGCCAGACGCAGTAGCTGGCGATCCTGGCGCAGGCCCAGGCTGAGGTTGATCAGGCACACGCCCTGCTCCAGCAACCAATACAGCGCAGCGACCACTTGCAGGGCACTGGTGACCCCGCGCTGGTCGAACACCTGGGCCACGCACAGGCGTGCCGCCGGTGCCCGCTTGCGGATGGCTTCGACCACTGCACTGCCATGGCCCAGAGCGTCCTCCTGCAACTCACCCTCCTCCAGCCCTCGCGGCGTCAGGAAGAAACGCCGACCGGCATTGGCCGGCTGATGTGCGGCATGGCCACTGTCGATGACGCCAATGCGCAACTCAGGCTTCATGGGCCACCGCCACGGTGTGCAGTACGCCGTCCAGCAGTTCGAAGCGCTGGTCGGCATCGGCCAGAGTCGAAGGCCGATGGCTGATGAGAATCCGCGTGCGCCCGGCAAACAGCCGGTCGATGGCCTCGATCACCTCGCGCTCAGTGGCCTCATCCACCGCCGAGGTGGCTTCGTCCAACACCAGGATCATCGGGTCCTGGAGCAAGGCACGGGCAATCGCGATGCGTTGTTTCTGCCCGCCGGAGAGCTGCTGGCCGCGCTCGCCCAGGGGGCTGTCCAGGCCTTCGGGCAGAGACTCGATGAGACTTTGCAACTGCGCCAGACGCGCCACTTCGGCCACCGCTTCGCGGCTGGCATCGGGCACGCTGTAGGCCAGGTTGTCCGCCAGGCTGCCGCGAAACAGCACGATGTCCTGGCTGACTACCGCCACCCGGTGGCGCAGTTGCGCCAGGTCCAACTCTCGCAGATCGATCCCCCCCAACAGCACCTGCCCGGATTGAGGATCGTGGTGGCGCTGCAACAGGTCGATCAAGGTGCTTTTACCGGCACCCGAAGCGCCACTCAGGGCCACTTTGCGGCCATAGGGAATCCGCGCCTCGATGCCGCTCAAGGTCACGGCACGGCCAGGATGACTGAAGTGCACTGCCTTGAAGTGCAACTCGCCATTGTCCGGCACCGGCCGCGGCGTTTGCGGTGCGCTGATGCTCGGCTCTTCGCCCCGCAGTTCCATGACCCGGCCCAGGCTCACGGTCATGCGCTGGATTGCCACGTACAGCCCCAGCAAACTCTGCACCGGCCCCACGGCCATCCCCAGATAAGTGGAAAAGGCAATCAGCGCCCCCAGTTGCCAGGTGCCCTGCACCACCCAGTAACCGCCAATCAGGAACGCGCAAGCCCGAGACAGCGAGGTCAAGGTGCCAGGCACCGCCTGGGTGAAGAACTCGGTGACTTGCAGCTTGAGCAACTGGCTCATGTAGCCCTGGCCGAGGCGATCCAGGCGCTGGGCTTCGCGTTGCTGCTGGCCGGCGCTCTGGATGAATTTCATCACCGGCAGGGTTTCCACCATGAACGACGACATGTCCGCCGAACGCTCGCGCAACTGGCGCACGTCACGTTCCACCTTGCGCCGCATCCAGCGCAGCCAGAGCACGTCCAGGGGAATCAGCACCAGGGCCAGCAACGAGAGTTTCCAGGACAGGGTCAGGAGCATCGCCAGGGCCACCACCAGGCCGATCACGCTGGACACCGCGGAGAACAGCGAGTCCACGGCGAAGCGCTGGATCTCCGCGACATCGCCGTCCAGGCGCGACATCAGGTCACCGATCCGCCGCTGTCCATAGAAGCTCGGCGACAGGCGTTGCAGGTGGCGGTACAGGTCATCGCGCAGGGCAAACAGAATGCGCCCGGACAAGCGTGTATGCAGGTAGCGGTTGACGCCCGACAGCAAGGTGCCGAGCAACCCGGCGAAAATCATCAGGCCGGCGATCAACACCAGCTTGGAAAAGTCTCGGGCCAGCAGGCCATCGTCGATCAGCAACTTGGTCAGCCAGGGTTGCACCAACACCAGCAACGACGCGCACACCGACAGGCCCAACAAGCCGCCGATGGCCAGGCGATGAGGCCGGACGAAACTGTAGAGCCAGCCCAGGGCGGCGCTCAGCGCCTGGGGATCGCGGCTGTCCACCAGCCGAGTGATCAGGCGCTGCATCAGCAGCGCAACTGTTTGAGTTTGCGGTACAGGGTCGCGCGGCTGATGCCCAGGGCGTCCGCCGCGGCCGATACGTTGCCCTGGTGGTTGTCCAGGGCGCTACGGATCAACTCCAGCTCGTTCTCGCGAATGCTTCCGGTCTGTGGCCGCTCGCTGGCATTCAGGTCGTCGAGCATGCTGTCCGGCAGATGCTCGAGGCCGATGTGGGTTTCACCCTCTTCGCGCAAGGCCAGGGCGGTGCGCAAGACCATCTCCAGTTGTCGGATGTTGCCCGGCCAGTGGTAGTCCACCAGCAGCCGGCGCAGGTCCTCGGCGATCGCCACTTCGGCGCCGCCAAGCTTGCTCAGCAGTCTGTCCAGCAGGGTCGCGAGATCCTCGCGCTCGCGCAGTGCCGGCAGCAGCACGCTGATGCCGTTGACCCGGTAGAACAGGTCTTCGCGAAAGGCCTTGTCCTGCACTTGTTGCTTGAGGTCGCGGTGGGTGGCGCAGATCAGCGCGACGTCGATGTCCTGCTCTTCGCCCGCGCCCAGGGGCGCCACCTTGCGGTCCTGCAGCACCCGCAGCAGCCGCGCTTGCAGGGCCAGCGGCATGTCGCCGATCTCATCCAGAAACAGAGTGCCGCCGTGGGCCTGTTGCAGGCGTCCGATCATCCCGCCCCGGCGCGAACCGGTGAAGGCGCCTTCGCGGTAGCCGAACAGCTCCGACTCGATCAGGCCCTCTGGAATCGCCGCGCAGTTGACCGCGACAAAGGGTTTCTCGGCGCGGCTGCCTGAGCGATGCAGGGCCCGGGCCAGGACTTCTTTGCCGGTTCCGGTTTCGCCCAACAGCAACACCGGCAAGCCATTGGCCAAGCCTTGGCGGGCCATGCGCAAGGTCCGTGCGTAACGGCTGTTGCCACCGGCCAGGGCCTCCAGGTCTGGTGGCATCGGTGTGGCTTTGGGCGGCGCACTGCGCGGCCCACGGTGCAGATTCAACGAAGGCTGTGGTGCCCGCAGGGCCTTGTAGAACAGCTCGCCCTTGGCGGTCTGCAAGCTGCCCACTGCGCCTTGCTGCAGGCGCGCCAGCAACTGCAGGCCGTCGACCCCGAGAAACTCCTCGCAACGGCGTCCGACCAACGCGGCGCGCGGAGTGTTGAGCAATTGGCAGGCCTGGCCGCTGGCCGCCAGGACCTGCCCTCCCAGGCTCAAGGCCAGCAGCCCTTGCCACGGCGACTCCAGGTATTGCCGACGGCTGTGGAAAGCCAGGACGATCTGTTGCGGATAGGAGGCATAGAACACCCGGGCCTCGATCTGGCTGACCGCCATGGCCAGCAGCGCGGTGCTGTCCTGGGCACGCCCCAGCGGGCCTTCACGGGTCAGGTCGAGGACCCCGAGGATCTCGCCCTGGGGACACTGGATGGGCACCGAAGTGCAGGAGAAATGACTGAGACGATCCAGGTAATGCTCGCCGCAATCGATCAGGGTTGGCCGGGCTTCCACCAGGGCTGTGCCCAGGGCATTGGTGCCGCGGGTGGCCTCGCTCCAGCAGGCGCCAAGGGTGATGTCCTGCACGCCACTGTCCTTGAGCCGGTCGGCACGCCCTTCGATCGCCAGGATGGTCGCGTCGGCGTTGGCCAGGATGATCATCCCGTCCTGGCCCTGGTGCTGGGTCAGGTAGTCGATGGCCGGTGTCGCTGCGTCCAGCAACAGGCGGTTGCTGGCCAGCAGCACTTCCAGGCTGGCGCTGGATTCCAGGGTCAGTTGGTGTTGACTGCCAACGTGCACGCCATGACTGAGGCTGCGTCGCCATGAGGCATCGATTTCCGCACGCAGGACCCCGTCGGGGATCTCGCCTTCCAGGTGGAGCCGTTCCCGGGCCAGCCGGGCTTCGTGTTGCTGCTCACCCTTTATTGTTTTTATAAGAGTCATCAAGCGCTCCGAATCGGTCCGCCCGCTGTACCCGCTCCACTCCCTTGGATTGCGCGAGGCACGCAAGCCGTGGTCAATGTCTACTCCGGGTACAGAGGGCAGTAAAGGGCTCCGCCCGGATCAGCGGGCCACCCTGCATTTCTTACCCTGCAAGCAAAACCTGCGCCAGCCTGGACCGGCGCTCGAGCATCTTGACGTTAGCGTCAAGCAAATGGCAAGTGCCGTACGACTCCCGATTCACTCAGCGCTCGCCAGGCTTTTTTCTAGGCGCTGGCCTGCACCACATTAGCCAAGCTAAGACCAGAGGTGAGCATGCCTGCAACAGTTGGCCACGGAGCACTTCGTCAGATTCACCAGTTGAGGGGCAACCTTTCACCGCTGACGCTGTTTCCCGACCAGCAGGGTTTTACCGGCAAAATCGTCGCCTCCTCGACCCGTTTCGAGGAAATTCATCGACTGATCTGCGCCGGATTCGGCATTGGCGGCCTGCCGATCCACCTGGTGCGTCGGGATGTCGATCCAGGCTTGCTGTGGCGTTTGCCACCAGAGGACGGCGTGGTGGATTTCGACCTTCAGCTGCTGTGGAACCGCGAGCAGAAGATGAGCCAGGCCGAAGCCCTGTTGCTGCAAAGCATCCAGCACATGCTCGGTATTCATGAGCAGATGCCGGACAGCCTGATATTGAAGTGATTCAGACGTGGGGATCGCCCGGAACCTTGGCCGGGGCTGCGTACTGCGGTTTGAGGTGACCGCTCTGGTCCAATAGCCAGGCATCCATGATCTGCCGCACCACAGGGCCGGCAACCCGGCCGCCGGCTTCGCCGTTCTCGATCATCACCGAGATCACGATCTGCGGATGCTCGGCCGGGGCAAAACCAACGAACAGGGCGTTGTCACGGTTGCGCTCGCGAGTCTTGAGGCGGTCGTAACGCTCGCCCTGCTTGATCGCCACTACCTGGGCGGTACCGCTCTTGCCGGCAATCCGGTACTGCGCGCCGGCGGCGGCGGCGCGGGCAATGCCACGCGGGTCGTGCATGACCATTTGCATGCCGTGGTTGACCTGCTCCCAATCATGAGGGTTCTTCAGCAGGATGTTGGGCATTGGGTGTTCATCCACTGGCGCTACGCCATCGATGGTCCTGGCCAGGTGCGGGCGGTTCCAGATCCCCTTGTTGGCGATCAGCGCGGTGGCCTGGGCCAGTTGCAACGGCGTGACCTGCATGTAGCCCTGACCGATGCCGAGGATTACCGTTTCCCCCGGGAACCAAGGCTGGCGACGCGTAGCGCGCTTCCAGGCCTGGGACGGCATCAGACCTGCCGACTCTTCGAACATGTCCAGGGAGACCTTTTCCCCCAGGCCAAACATTGCCATGTAATCGTGCAGACGATCGATCCCAAGCTTGTGGGCCAAGTCGTAGAAGTAGGTGTCGTTGGAGCGCATGATCGCCGCGTCCATGTCCACCCAGCCGTCGCCGCTGTGGTTCCAGTTGCGGTATTTGTGATCGAAGTCCGGCAGTTGGTAGTAACCCGGATCGAAGACTCGGGTCGAAGCGGTAACGACCCCGGTGTCGAGGCCGGCAATCGCCACTTCCGGCTTGATCGTCGACCCCGGTGCGTAAAGGCCACGCAAGACCCGGTTGAACAGCGGCCGGTCGATGGAATCGTGCAACGCCGCGTATTCCTTGAAGCTGATGCCGGTGACGAACAGGTTGGGATCGAAACTCGGTTTGCTGACCATGGCCAGCACTTCGCCGGTGGCGGGATCGAGGGCTACCACTGAGCCGCGACGATCACCAAGGGCTTCTTCAGCCGCTTCCTGGAGCTTAACGTCGAGGCTCAGGACGATGTTCTTCCCGGGAACCGGATCGGTGTGCTTGAGTACCCGCATGACTCGGCCCTGAGCGTTGGTCTCTACCTCTTCATAGCCGACGCGACCGTGCAGCTCGGACTCATAAAACTTCTCGATGCCCGTCTTGCCGATGGACTGGGTGCCGCGGTACTCCACTGAATCCAGGGTCTTGGCCTCTTTCTCGTTGATCCGCCCGACGTAGCCGATGGAGTGGGCGAAATGCGCGCCCATGGGGTAGTGGCGGACGAACTGGGCCTCGACATCCAGGCCTGGCAGACGGTATTCGTTGACGGCCAGTACAGCGATCTGTTCCTCGGTGAGTTCATAGAACAGGGTCACAGGAACAAAGGGATGACGAGCCTGCTTCATCTCCTTGTCGAACAGGCTGCGATCTTCCGGGGGCAGGTGCAGCAGGTCGACCACAGTATCCAATTCACCCTTGATATCAGTGGTCCGTTCGCGGGTGACGGTCAGGTTGAAGCTGGGGCGGTTATCCGCCAGGACTACGCCGTTGCGGTCGTAGATCAGCCCGCGGGTCGGCGTGATCGGCAGCACGTGCACCCGGTTGTTTTCCGAAACCGTGGAGTGATAGTCGAACTCCACCACCTGCAGGAAATACATGCGGGCCACCAGGGCGCAGGTAATGCCCACCACCAATACGGCGCAGGCGAGCAAACGCTTGTTGACCAGGCGGGTTTCTTTCTCATGGTCCTTGATCGGAATCGCTTCGGGCATTGCTACGGCTTCTCGTTGCATAGAGGTCAACGCTGATCCGTGCGGGTGAACTCAAGTCCATTAAAAAAGAGCTGCACCATACCAAAAACCATCTACTGACTTTGAGGGGATTTCCATCGCGGCTGATCAATGGCGCCCACGCATTACGACACTGGTGATTTCCACGCAAAAATCTTGTTCCGATTCACGGGTTTTTCATACCTCCTCGGCTGGGGATACTGAAGGCTGTTGTTGCTGCGGCTGTTAGCCCGAAACCGGCTGGCACAAGACTCCGGGGCCGTTGCACGATTTCTTCCGATATCACGAGGATCAACAATGACCACTGACTACGCGGCCTGGGGCTGGCCCCAGGGCAAAGGACTGCAAGGCCTGAAACTGATTCGCAAACCGCTGCCACGGCCTGCGGCTCATGAGCTGTTGGTTGCCAACACTGCCATTGCCCTGAATCCAGTGGACTGGAAAATGATCGAATGGGGACCTGACGACTGGTCTGACGGCCATGTGCCTGGGGTGGATGGCGCGGGAGTGATTGTGGCTGCAGGCAGTGCTGTGCCAATGCGCCCAGGAACTCGGGTGGCCTATCACCAGGCATTAAACCGTGACGGCAGCTTCGCTGAATACAGCTTGATCGACGCCAGGTGTGCCATTGCCCTGCCTGACGCCCTTGACGATGCGCTGGCTGCCGCATTGCCCTGCCCCGGCCTCACAGCCCTGCAAGCACTGGACAAATTGCCACAAGGCGGTACAGAGGATGTTCTGGTGGTGGGGGCCGGTGGAGCGGTAGGCAACTTATTAGTGCAGATGGCCGTACAACAAGGTTTTCGCGTCTGGGCCAGCGCTTCGCCCGCCCATCATGAGGCGTTGCTCAGCGCGGGCGTGACAGGGGTCTTGGATTACCACAGACAAGGCTGGCAGAACGAGTTGCAGTCCCGTCTGGGACTGCGTCGCCTGCATGCCCTGTTCGATACGGTGAGCGGCGAACACGCAGCTGGACTCGCCCCTTTACTGGGTTACAACGGCCATTTGGTATGCATTCAGGATCGCCAGGAAACAGCTCCGTTACCTGCCTTCAGTACTGCGCTGTCGCTACATGAAGTGGCGCTGAACAGTGTGCATGCCCATGGCAGTGAATCTGACTGGCGCGCCTACCAGCGCAATGGCACGGCTTTGTTAAAGCAGGTAGCCGAAGGGCAACTCAAGCCCTCTGCCTTGCTGCCCTTCAGTTTTGCCGAACTGCCGGAAAAACTCCGCTCACTGAAGGACGGTGAGCGAGTTGGCAAATGGGTGGCACGTCTGCAAAACGCCTGAGGCACGTGTGTGAGTCAGGCAAGCCTTGGCTCGCATCGCACTACCAGATCAAGACCATGAATCATCTGTAACGTCGGCGCGCAGCCCTGGCGGCTGTTACAAGATGCTGGCAGCCGGGCCGACCAAACAAGGACAGAGAGCTGCCTGCAGCTTTTCTTTCGGGCAAAACAAAACCCCAACTGCTTTCGCAATTGGGGTTTCGGAATTTAATCTTGACGATGACCTACTCTCACATGGGGAAACCCCACACTACCATCGGCGATGCATCGTTTCACTACTGAGTTCGGGATGGGATCAGGTGGTTCCAACGCTCTATGGTCGTCAAGAAATTCGGTAGCCAGCTCGTTTACCTTACGGTC
>NZ_JAAARL010000024.1:0-115753 GCF_009908205.1 Pseudomonas sp. Fl5BN2
GGGTTGGGGTAGGGCAGGGCAGTGGTCAGTTGCAAGGGAGGTCGGCGCAGGTCGCGCGGGCCGCCAGATGCCTGGCGGTTATATCGGTGCAAGTACCCCGTGGGTGAGCCAGGCTCCACGGTGCTGCATGGCGCCTGGCGATGTCCTGGGTGAATACGCGGCTTCAGGCGTTGTAGGCGTGGCCGATCAAGTCCAGCCGGCACCCGGGCT
The DNA here is from genome assembly GCF_009908205.1 of Pseudomonas sp. Fl5BN2. Lineage (NCBI taxonomy): Bacteria > Pseudomonadati > Pseudomonadota > Gammaproteobacteria > Pseudomonadales > Pseudomonadaceae > Pseudomonas > Pseudomonas sp. Fl5BN2. Next base: position 211 of record NZ_JAAARL010000024.1, read on the forward strand.
GTGCATCGCGCACCTGGAGGGTCATGTCATGCAGGCGTGCCACGGCGGAAACCATGCTCAGCCCCAGGCCATTGCCGGGCGTATGGCGGCTGGATTCGGAGCGATAGAGTCGGCGGAAAACCGCTTCACGTTCCGCCTCCGGTATGCCGGGGCCCCGGTCGCGGATACTGATGGTGCGGTGAGTCGCGTCCGCCAGGACCATGACCTCGACCTGGCTCTGATCGGGTGAGAACTTGATGGCGTTATCGAGCAGGTTGCAGGTGGCATCGAAGAGCAATTGAGCGTCGCCCATGACGAGGCTGGCGCGGTTGCTGGGGGTGAACGCCAGGGTCATGCCGCGCTCTTCTGCCAGCGGTTCGAAAAGCTCGACGGCGTCCGCGCAGATCTTGTTGAGGTCCACGGGGGTGAAGTGACTGCGCCGGGCGCTGCCTTCTATCTCCGAGATGCGCAGCAGCGCGCGGAAGGTTTGCATCAAGCCCTTGGCATCCTCCAGTGCGCTAGCAATCGCCGCGTCATACTCCGGCGCCGTCAGGTTGCGCCGTTGCGCTCGCTCCAGCCCGGCGATCAAGCGAGTCAACGGGGTTCGCAGGTCATGAGCGATATCGTCGCAGACGCCTTTGACTTCGCTCATCAACCGTTCCAGGGCATCCAGCATGCCGTTCACCACACCGGCGATGCGGTCGATATCGTCGTGGTTGCCTCGGGTTGGCAGGCGTTCGCTGAGATCGCCCTCGACGATGTTCTTGATCGAGCGGGTCAGGATGTCCAGGCGCCTGCGAGCGGAGATGCCCAGGACGATGGCACCCAGTAGCCCGACCACCAACAGCAAGGCCCCCCCGGAAACCAGCGCGTTGACCAGCAGTTCATCGAACTCGCGAATATCATGAATGTCCTGGCCGATCAGCAGGGTGCTGCCGTCTTCCAGCCGATGAGCGAGGAAGCGGATCGGCCGATCATGGCCGCTGGCCTTGTCCCACATGAACTCTGCCGGCCGGTCGTAGTGACGCAAGGCCGGCAATTGCGCGATGGCGCCGACGATGAGCTTGCCGTCGGCATCGAACAGGCTGTAGGGGAGTCGCCCTTGGGGGTCCTGCTCGTTATGTTTGAGGATCTCCTGGCGTCGCAGTTCAGGTGGTTGAGTGTTCTGGCGGTCGACTTCGAGATGCAGCGCCGTATCCACTTCGGCCAGCAGGTAGCCGGTGGTCTGCCAGTAGATGTAGCCGAACAGGGCAAAGAACGAGCAGCCAAACAACGCCAGGAACAACAGCGCCGTTCGAAAGCTGATGGTGCGTGGGATCTCACTCAGCCGCACGTAGGACATAGCCCGACCCCCGAATGGTGTGGAGTATTGGGCTGTCGTTCTCGGCATCGATCTTGTGCCGCAGGCGACCGATATGGACGTCGATCACGTTGGTGCGCTCGTCATAGCTGTAGTTCCACACGGCTTCAAACAGCATGGTGCGGGTGACCACTTGCCCGGCATGCTGCGCCAGGTATTCCAGCAGCGCATATTCCCGGGGCAGCAGCTCCACTTGCCGCTCGCCCCGGCGCACGGAGCGTCGCAGCAGGTCGATTTCCAGGTTGCCGATTCGCAGGCGGCTGTCGCGCTGGTGGGTTGTTGCGGGTGTCCGTCGACGATTCAAGGCATCCAGGCGAGCGGTCAACTCGATGAACTCGAACGGCTTGGTCAGGTAGTCGTCACCGCCGGCGCGCAGGCCCCGCACCCGCTCGTCCAGGGCGCTCAGCGCACTTAGAATCAGCACCGGGGTGGTATTGCCGGCGGCGCGCAAGGCGGTGAGCATACCCAGGCCATCGAGGGCGCCGGGCAGCATCCGGTCGAGGACAATCAGGTCGAAGGTCTCGCTGATGGCGCTGAGCAAGCCCTCACGGCCGTTGTCCACCAGGGTCACATCGAAGCCATGGTCGTGCAGCGCTGCCTCGATCTCCCGGGAGGTGACAGGATCATCTTCGATAACCAGTACGTGAGTCATAGGCGTGGTTCAGGGTTCCGGATAGGAGAAGCGTGGCTGGCGCAGGTCAAGCCGCCTGGTTGGTGGCATAGTGTGCCGAGTCAATTTGTACACCGGGCTGGCGGCAAGATGAAAAAAAGTTTAGTTGAGTGCCTGTGAGGTCAATGTGCGTATTTTGGTCGTTGAGGATGATGTGCGTACCGCCTCTTACCTGCTAAGGGGCTTGAGTGAGAGCGGGCATGTGGTGGATACCGCCGAGGATGGCCGCGATGGGCTGGCCATGGCGCTGGAGGGTATCTATGACGTGTTGATTGTCGACCGGTCACTGTCCGGCATGGATGGCCTGTCGTTGGTTCGCGAGTTGCGCAGGCAGGACCGGGCCACGCCGATCCTGATGCTCAGCGCCCTGGCTTCGACCCAGCAGCGTGTCGAGGGGCTGCAGGCCGGCTGCGACGATTACCTGGGCAAGCCCTACGCCTTCATCGAGGTGCTGGCGCGGCTGGATGCCCTGGTGCGCAGCCGTGATCCGCGACCGGGCGCGCAGGGCAGCTTGTGCGTGGGCGAGCTCACGCTGGATTGCGCCGCGCGCGCGCTCTCGCGCAAGGGGCGGACTATTACCCTGGCCCCCCGTGAAGCCTTGATCCTGGAAAAACTCATGCGCCATGGCGGCGAGGTGGTGACGCGCTCGATGTTGCTTGAAAGTGCCTGGGACTACGAGTTCGACCCCAATGACAACGTTATCGACAAGCACATCTATCGCTTGCGGCGCAAATTGGAAGAAGGCTTTGGTGCGCCGCTGATCGTGACCATACCGGGCGCAGGTTATTGCCTTGATGACCAGGGCCTGCCGGAAGACGCCGCAGCCAGTGACTAGGGATGCGCCGCCGGCCCGCTGGCAACCGCCGCGTTATTGATTCCAGGCCTGGCGGCACCTGGATTGTCGGTGCACCCCGCAACCCAGGCCCAAGCTCTGCAACCTTTCCAAAGTTGTGAACCCCTACTGCAATACTGCGAGCAAGCGGCTCTGTGGGGGCGTCCTTGCGGCAGTGCTCCAGACCGTGTTCATGACGCTCAAAGCGCAGGAGCCGGTGGCTGGCTGCCAATCGATCTGTCAGGTCGCGCCTGCGCTCAGTTCGAGCGCGCGGCATCGCTGGCGGCCGCTTTCTGATTGCTGGCAACCGCGGTCACCTGTTCGGACTGTTGGTGGGTGGTCATGGCCGCGTCTCTGGCCGCTTCCATCCGCGCCATCACTGTGTCGCCACCGCCTTCTGCCATCGCCGCTACAGAGGCGCTCATCAAGGTCAGGATCAAAAGGGCTTTAAGGGTTTTCATGCTCAGTCTCCAGTCTTCAGGTTCAGCCATCGCAGTAGTTGCTGGCTTGGGCTAATCCTAGAGCGAGCGACATTTCACCTTGTTCCCCGCCCAATGAACTTTTTGACAGGTGCCAGAGGCCGGCGCTGGCTGGGGATCGGGCCGGTGCTGGTTTCGACAAGCCCCGGTGGATCATCGCCATAGGCGCATGTAGCGGGTTGCGGATATCTTGAGCGTGCTGTGCAAACTCATTACCTTGCACTGGGTGTACGGTTCATTGTCAGGAGAAGGTCGTGAGTATCAGAGACAACCCGCAGGACTATAAAGACCTCAAGCGCGCCGTTGCTCTGCTGGAGTCGCCCTCCCTGACGGCGCGCCTGTCCGGCTTGCTCGGCTCGCCGATTGAAAGCGCGGTGAGGGCTTTGCCCGGTTCAGTGGCGAAGAAGATCAACGGCGCGGTGGCGGCAGCGCTGCATACGTCTGCCGATGCGGCGCTGTGGAGCCTGGAAAACCACCCGAAAAAGCAGGCCTCGACGCTGTTGCACAAAGTCTATGCCGCCACCTCGGGCGCGGTCGGTGGTGCCTTCGGATTTGCCGCGCTGTTTGTCGAGCTGCCGATTTCCACCACCATCATGATGCGCTCGGTGGCGGATGTGGCGCGCAGTGAAGGTTTCGACTTGAACGACTTCGCCACCAAGCAGGCGTGCATCGAAGTATTTGCCATGGGCGGCAACAGCCAGGCCGATGATGCCACCGAGACCGGCTACTACATCACCCGCAGCTTCACCACCCAGGCCATGCAGCAGCTGTCCAAGGAGCTGGCGGCGATCGCCGCCAAGCAGGGCAGCAAAGTGGCCAGTAAATTGTCGCCGGGGATGGCGGGCAAGTGGCTGGCGGTATTGATCGAGAAAGTCGCGGCGCGTTATGGCGTGACCATTTCCAGCAAGTTCGCCGCCCAGGCGGTGCCGGTGATCGGGGCCTTTACCGGCGCCGCGATCAATGCGCTGTTCACCGATTTTTACCAGGACATGGCCCGGGGGCACTTCACCGTGAAGCGGTTGGAAGAGCAGTACGGCTATGAACAGATCAAGAGCGAATATGCGCGCATCATCAGCAACAAGCTCACGGGCTAGGGACCCGCAACCATCCACATGAGTGATTTTCCCGTTATCGACACCCCGCGCCTGATCCTCAGAGAACTGAGCCAGGCTGACGTGCCCGTGCTGTTCGCGATTCACCGCGACGCCGAAACCATGCAGTGGTTCGGCACCGAGCCACTGACCGAATATGCCCAGGCAGAACAGCTGCTGGCACTGTTCGCCAGTTGGCGGACCCTGGCCAATCCCGGCGTTCGCTGGGGCATCGAGAGCAAAGCCGGGCAGGGCCTGCTAGGCACCTGCGGCCTGTTCAAATGGAACCGCCAGTGGCGCAGTTGCGCCATCGGTTTCGAGCTGGCACGTTCGGCGCAAGGCCAGGGGCTGATGGCGGAGGCGCTGCAGGCCATTGTCCGCTGGGGCTTCGAACAGATGGCGTTGAACCGGATCGAGGCCCAGGTGCATCCGCAGAATCTGGCGTCCCTCAGATTGCTGGAGCGAGCAGGGTTTGTCCGGGAAGGGCTTGCACGAGAGGCGGGGTATTGGCTGGGGGCCCATCATGATTTGGTTCAGTGCTCGCTTCTGAGGGCGGACGTTGTCGCTCGGTGATGTCTGGGGGCTTGCTCACTGGGCCAAACAGCTGTGCTTCTGGCATGCACCGTGTCCAGGGCACCGGAGCTGAAAACGTGGCGAAACGGCGCAGCTCTTGAGTTGATTCGCGATTCAGGTTTTGCGCGGGATGATCGCGGCATCCACGTCCACAATCGGTTGCAGATCATGGTACGAGGGGTACCGGCTCCTCGTGCAGATGTTCATTGCTGTTGGCCGCGAGAGCTCTGTGGTGCCTTTCGAACCCCAGGTCCGACGTTCACCGCAATAGGTATGCAGCACCTCGGAGCTGTCCCAGAACAAACGCTCGAGCAACGCCTCGTACTGTTCCAGCCAACATTCATCGAAGCCGTAACTGTCTTTCATGAAACTGGAAAAGTGCATCAGGTGACCGTAGTAGCAATGTCCTCGGCTATTGGGCAACACACTGAAAAGCGGCCTGATGATCAGTGCGCCGGTCAGCGGCAAGCTTTGCAACACCGCTTGATTGTGGGCTTCGGCGTCTTGGGTGGCCTTGAAGCAATGGATGAATCCATACAGGATGCCGCTCATTGATTCCGGCGCCTCTAACGCTTCAGTTCGTGGTCTTGTCTGTGCTTTTGTGCGAGCTGGCGTATCGATCGCACACCCGCACGCATCTTTTCCACAGCGGAGGCATTGGCCGAATGCACGTGAATCACTGGCGGGCAGAAATCGTGCAGGGCCACGGCTTCTTCGATCCACAGGATCACGTCGTAGCCCGTACCGCGTTGATCATCTCCCAGGTCATGGTCGAGGCTGACCTCTTCGACGCCGCCGGCTTGCAGCAGCTCGATGACTTCGTCCGGCCAATAGGTGCGCACCCAGCCTTGAGGGGTTTGGCGTTCATCGTCGAGGTAGATTTTCATGGTCGTGGCAACGTTTCCTGATTGAGTCGCGACAGTGCAGTCATTGCAGTCTATTGCGCAACGCCTTGATGGCCGCATCCACATGCCAGACTTCGACGCCGATGGCCACGGCTCCCGGTGCTTGCGGTGTCAGCTCGATGGCGGTTGCAATGCCCTGGCTGGCGAGCAGTTGCTGGGCTTCCTGCAACTGTCTGCGGGTGCCGGTGAGCCAATGGCGTTGCTCCTCGGACAGCAGGGCAATGACCTCGGGATAGGAGCATGCCAGTTTTTGGCGCAGGTTGATCATGGCCGGCTGGTTGTCACGGCCGAAGGTTGGCGCCAGCACATAGGGCCTGCCTGCTGCGGTGTTCCGATCGTAGCAGTCCTGCAGATGGTCTTCGATACTGACAGGGCTGGGGACCGTCTCGACTTCGCCGGTCCCGAGGTTCACCAGATGGGCGTTGACCCCGACATAACATAGCGTGGTGATGCCATGCACCACGCAGTCTTCGGTGTTGCAACGCACCACCCAATAGTCGCCGTTCGCCGACAATTCACAGGACTGGATAACGAAGCGCTCCTCGATCCCGTCCCGTAGAATGCCGGCGTGCCGCGCCAGCACGATGGCGCACGCTTGTTGTTCGGAGAGCATCGATTCCTGACCTTTTGCAGCCGTTGTCATGGCCGAATGTTCGGCGCGATATGGAGCCTGTTATCGGCAGGCAAACCGTTACTCTTGAACGCCCTGCACGATACCCATCCATGAGGGACGCGATGAGACCCAACCCGGAACTCCGTTTATGCGCCGTGCTGTTGTGTGGTGGCCTGGTCTATGGGGTGGCCAAGGGGCTGATCAATGGCTGGAACGCCACGCAGCTGTTCTCGGGCTTTCTGTTCGGTACGGTGTTCGCCCTGGTGCTGGGCATTCCTTTGTTGTTGTGGGGCGATCGGCGTTGCCCGGGGTTCAGGGGCCGGCATGTTCTGAGCGGCCTGATCCAGGCCCTGGTCGCCTGCCTGTTGCTGCGCATGTCCTCGACCCAGTTGTTGCTGTTGTCGGTGACCGCAGGGCTGACCTTGGGAGCGCTGTCCAGCCTGATGCTCCATGCCGTAGAGAGGCTTCCGCTGCCCCGCCATGGGGCTGCGCGCCAGGGCTGGTGGCGGGTGGTGGCGGTGCCTTTGGCCGGTGGCTTGACCCTGGGCAGCATCGTTGCCTGGATTCTTCCCAAGGGCTCGGAAACCCTGGCGGCCTTTTTGTTCGGCGCGACGGTGGGGGGCTGGGTCAGCATGCTGGTGTCCTGGCCGCTGCTATGGCTGGTGGAGTTTCTGCTTGCCAGTCGCTGGCGTTATGTCATCGGTGGCGCGTTCAGTGGCCTGGTGCTCTGGCTGTTCTCGGGGGCTCCGGGCGCGCCGCTCAATCCGCAGGGGCTGTCAGCGGGCCTGGGTTTCTGGGTGCCACTGCTGACTCATGGCGTCATGGCTTTCGTGCTGCCAGGCCTGGTGGCCGGGATACTGCTCACGGGCCTCAGACAACTGGCCCCGACTCGACGGAGGGCGTCACCGACGGTCAAGCCATAGATGGCGAACCTTTGTTCAAGACATTGCCAGGAAGGACTTGCCTGATGCGCGACAACCCTATTAGCGACAACGCTGTGCCTGGAATGGGCCGATGGCCTGCTGCTGCGCCAACCCCTGACGCGCTTTTCTGCACTGCAAGAGGCCAGTGCTGAGCAGCGGCGAACTGGCCCCGCAACTCGGGACGGCGATGGAGGCGGTGCCGGCGTTGGCGGTGAAGTATTTCTACGTTGGCTGATGGGCTTCGCACCATGCTCTAATGCCGCGCCTCAATCGAGCAAACGGACTTCATCCCATGACTGAATCACGTATCCGCGCCCTGGCGCTCTGCGTCTTTCACCACAACGGCAAGATCCTGGTCAATCAATTCCACGATCCGGATCAGCAACAGATGCTGTTCCGTCCGCTTGGCGGAGGCATCGACTTTGGGGAGCACAGTGCCCAGGCGATTGTCCGGGAAGTGCAGGAGGAGTTGGGGTTGTCCATCAACCACCTGAGCTTGATCGGTACCTTGGAAAGCCTGTTTGTGTACGACGGTAAACCCGGTCATGAAATCGTCCAGGTCTACGACGCCCGCTTCGAAGACCCGAGTGTCTATCAGCGCACTCATCTGGATGCCCAGGAAAGCGACGGCGCCCGCTTCATCGCCTGTTGGCATGACAGCAGCCGCTTCACTGCGCAAACGCCTTTGGTGCCTGCAGGACTGGGCGAGATGCTCAAGCAAGCAGGCTTGCTCGACTGACTGAGGCAGCGCCGTGGTGGGTGGCGGGCAAGGCGGCTTGTGGGGGGGAGGATCAGGTGCAAGAGGAGGGGTATTACACCAGACCGTTCAGCCGTTGCCAGCGTTTGACGAGCCTGACCAGTGTGTGGCGGATGGGTTGGCTGAACATTTTACGCGAGGCGTAGAGCAGCACGCTCTCGCACAGGTCGGCATCCAGTGGAAAGCCTTGTTCCAACCATTGGGCGGCACATCGCGACCAGTATTCGGAGTCGGACCCCAGGGCGGTCAGCAGTACCTCGCGCAAGGCGATGGGCTCGGGCAGTGGCGGGGCAATATTCAGTGCAGCGATGGCGTTGTCGAGGTCGGCTGTCACTGACTCATGGGGCCTTTCCAGCAGTGGCAGCAGCCATACGTAGCTGAAGGGTTGAGTCATCTTCAGGAGCATCCATTGCGATTGGGGCCGGGCGGCTGGCAAGCCTGGCGCCGCCGTCGGGTTTGCCTGTGGCGATCATTCTAGCTGTGGATAGTGATCGCTGATCTCATGCCAGCTGGCCTTCATCGCCACGCAGTGGTGTTTCTGCCTGGGGGCTGCAAACGGTGTGTCCAGGGTCGCGATAGCGATGGACATCCAGGTGGAAAACTCCCCCTGTGCATCCCACCAGAACAGCGAGGAACCACACTGGCAGCAGAACTGGCGCAGCACCCCCGGGGAGGATTCATAGTCCTTGAGCGCCGCGCTATCGTCGCTGATGCTGACGGTTGCGCGGGGCGCGCTGGCGTAGCTGGCGAAGGCTGCGCCATGGCTCTTCTGGCACTTGCGGCAGTGGCAATGGGTGACGGCTTTCAGCTCGCCGGACACCCGGTAAGTCACCGCGCCGCACAGGCAACTGCCTTGATGTTGGTTGTGCATGGTCATGGTTTGCGAATTCACAGGGCCCGCATGGCGGGGCAATCACCGAAGCGCGATGGGTCAGTTACGCCGCCGCTTGCACCTGAATCTGCAACTGGCCATCCACTTCCTTGGTCAGGCCGCTGGCGACGAACAGTGGCACCAGCAGTTTGTGCAACTCGGGTTCGACAAAATCCTTGACCGTTTCCAGCTCCAGGTTGCCGCTCGCTTGCAACTCGGCCTTGGTGAAGGACAGCCAGGCTTTCTTCAGCGCCAGCAGGACATCGCTGCCGGCGGTGGAGGCGAAGCGGCGGTTGACCACCCGGCCGGCGAAGTTGAAGGTGTGCTGGTATTGGTAGCCGCTCTCGTCACCCTGGCTGGCGACGCAACGGCCACAGGCGCAGGGGCCGTCGGCGAAGGCCGCGCGCAGGTAGCTGTTGAAGTCGACGATGGGCTTGAGTGCCAGGCGTTTGTCGACCTCGAACAGGTCCCCGGTCATTTTTGCGTCACTACTCAAGGTCATTTTCCTCAGGGTCAGGCGGTGTATTTTCACAGGGCCGCACCATACCAGCCGGATGGGGGGCAAGGGTACTTTTCTGCAGGCTCACTGGGGCTGGACCTGGGTGTTCAGCTGCTAGGATTCAGTCGGTCTTGACGCGGATACACTGAGCAATAGCGCCTCAGGGCTCTCTCAGGCAATGACCCCACGAGGAACAGCCATGTCGATCTACGCGATGACCGTACCCTGCTTTGCTCAGATGTTGCGTGCCTTGAACACCCTGCTGTGCAAAGGCGAGGAGCGGGCCCGGGAGCTGGGTTTTGATCCGCAGAACCTGTTGGATGCACGGTTGGCACCGGACATGTATGACCTGGCGGCACAGGTGCGTTTCACCTGTACCCAGGCCCGGGAAGCGGTCCAGCGTCTGAGCGGGCTACCGGTGACAGCACTGCAAGCACCGGCCAGCATGGCCGAGGCCAAGGCGCTGATCGAACACACCCTGGCGTTTCTTGCTGCTGCGGATCGCCAGGTGATCGAGAGCAGCGGGCAGCGGGCCGTGGCCATCGCGTTGCCGAATGCCATCACCTTCGATATGAGCGGTGAGGAGTACGCGCTGAACTGGGCCACGCCGCAGTTCTATTTCCATCTGGTGACGGCCTACAACATCCTGCGGCATAACGGCGTGCCCCTGGGCAAGGCCGAGTACGCGCAGCATATGTTTGCCTACCTGCGCCAGCCGCAGGGTTGATTTGACTACAGCGCCGGTCGCGGCAACTGCAGCCACTCCTGGACTGCCGGTCGCTGCCATTGGCGCGCGGCATATTCCACCAGGGCCGGTGGCAGCGGATCGCCATTGAGGATCAGGCGGTTGAGCATCAGCGCCAGGTCGACATCGGCGATCGACCACTGGCCGAACAGGTATTCGCGGCCATCCGCCAATAGCTCCTGGGCGGCCGCGATCAGTTTGCGCGCCGCTGATTCGGCCTGCGGCGACAGCGGCTGGCCCTGGCAGCCATAGAACACCACCAGGGTCGAGCGTTCCTGGCGGATCGGCAGCAGGTCGCTGCGCAACCAGGCCTGGACCTGGCGCGCCTTGGCCCGTTGTTGTGGGGTGCGCGGGTAGACCGGGATGTCGGGGAACAAGTCTTCCAGGTATTCACTGATGGCCGAGGATTCGGACAAGGCGAAACCGTCGAGCACCAGGGTCGGCACGCGCTGGGTCTGGGACAGCCGGGTGTACTCGGGCGCCTGGTTCTCGCACGCTTCAAGGTCCAGGGGCAGCAGTTTAAAGTCGATGGCCTTTTCCCTCAGTACCACGAAGACCGACAGGGCGTAGGGGCTGGTGAATTGAGCGTCGACATACAGGCGCGGGCAGGAAGCGGTCACGGCATCATCTCCAGTAGGGGAAGGACACGCTAAGAGATCCTGCGGGATAAATAAAATGCATGATTTTCATGCCTGTATTCCTGCTTGGAATACAGGCCCGAGCCGCAGGCGGCCTGCCTGCGGTACGGGTTGTCAGGCCTCAAGGTCGGCGGTTTCGCAGCCGTTGCCTGGGGTGTCTGGCCACGGCCCTGGAGGCGCTGTTTGTGGCAGTATCCTGGGGAGCCAGCCAGGGAAGGAGCCCCAGAGGTGCAATTATTCGAAACGCCGCGTCTCATCGGTCGTCCCCTGAGCCGTGATGATCTGCCTGCATTGAGCGCAATCCTCAGTGACCCCCAAGTGATGAAGCACTCCTTGCGCGGAGTCTGTGACGAACAGGCCACTCTCCAGTTCATCGACTGGTGCCTGGCGTGCTACGCCGAGCATGGAATGGGCCCTTGGGCCCTGGTGGAGAAGGTCAGTGGCGAGCTGGTGGGATTCTGTGGGGTTGGGCCGGAGCAGGTGGATGGGGTGCAAGAGGCCAACCTGGGCTATCGCCTGGCCAGGCGTTTCTGGAACCAGGGGCTGGCGTCGCAAGCGGTTCGAGGGGTACTGGGCTTGGTGTTCGGCCAGCGGCAACTGGCCTCGGTCGTGGTGATTATCGAACCGGCCCATGGCGCTTCCCTGCGGGTGGCGGAGAAAGCCGGGTTCTGCGAGTACCAGGTGATGCAGTTTCATCAGCGGCCGGTGCGCCTGTACCGGATGACTGGCCAGCAGTGGCAGGCACTTTGCCTTGATCAATAAGGCAATTTGCTGGCCCCGCACCGGCGGAATCATCGGCAAAATCACTTTATTTTCAGGTGGTTAGGTGACCGATAAATGCGCCATGTGTTGATTACGCTGACTTCGTTTGCCCTGCTGGGTGGGGTGGGAGCGGCCCAGGCCAGGGAGCTGCTGGCCAATGACCGCTATGTCTGCAGTTGGGGGGCGGGGACTGCTGCCCGGGCCCAGGAGCTGAAGTTGTCCGGGGTGTCGCTGTATGCGGCGCGGCAGAAGATTCAGGCCTACAAGTTCAACAAGGGCTGGATGCGCATGATGGCCTTGGGGATCACTGAGCAGACCTACGACAGTGGCTCGCGGATCAAGCCCGAGGTGTTGCGCAAAAGCTTCTACGAGGATTGCGTTCGGTACAAGTTGGCCCGTCGGTAATCCAGGAGAACCCATGCCTTCTCACGCGGACTTCATGCGCCAGGCCGGATCTTTCGGCCTATCTGTTATTCCCGGGCTGACATTCAGCACCCTGCGCCGGGCGCAAGGGGCGCAGAGCATCCGGATCGGGGTCCAGTACTACGCTGAAGAGGGGAGAACCACTCGCCGGTTTTTCATCTGATCCGTATTTTTCTTGCTTATCTGCCTCTGTAATCAGAACAGCCAAGGTTCGAAAATGGCGCGCCCACTTGGTCTCCCGGCTGGAGACCTGGTCCGCTGCACCGCAAACCTAATGTTCAGGAGGCCTGATGACTAAGATGGCGTTTTTCTTGTTTGGATTTTTAGCCTTGACCGTCGCAATCGGTGCGCTTGCTACTATCTCTCCAACCTAGTTCCCGGGACCGTTCACGGTTCTTGCTGCACCTCCCCACCGTATTCAGTGGCAGGCCTGATGACCGCTGCCACTGCCTTGACCTTCACTTGGCAAACTTTCGCGCCCCGGCCACGCACAGGATCACTGCCACAGTGACCCCGAGCAGGCCCAGGCTGACCTGTTCATGCAGCAGGCCCGCCGCCAGGGCCAGGCCGAAAAATGGCTGCAGCAGTTGCAATTGCCCGACCGCAGCAATCCCGCCCTGGGCCAGCCCGCGATACCAGAAGACAAAGCCGATCAGCATGCTGAACAGCGAGACGTAGCCGAGGCTGATCCAGGCCGGCAGGCTGATGCCGCTGAAGGTGGGCGGGGCACTGAGCAGGGCCAGTGCGGCGATGATCGGCAATGACAATACCAGGGCCCAGGAGATCACTTGCCAGCCACCCAGGGTCCGCGACAGCTTGGCGCCTTCGGCATAACCCAGGCCGCAGGCCAGTATGGCCAGGAGCATCAGCAGGTCGCCCTTGGGCGACGCCGTGAGGCCTTGGGACAGCGCATAACCCACCACCAGCAGGCTGCCCAGTATCGAGAACAGCCAGAACACCGGGCGTGGACGCTCACCGCCGCGCAACACGCCGAACGCTGCCGTGGCCAGGGGCAGCAGGCCGACAAATACGATGGAGTGGGCCGAGGTCACGTACTGCAGGGCCAGGGCGGTCAGCAGCGGAAAGCCCAGGACCACGCCGAGGGCGACGATGGCTAGAGGCAGCAACTGCTGCTTGCTCGGACGCCGCTCCTTGAACAGCAGCAGAATGCACAGGGCCAGGACCCCGGCACTGGTTGCCCGGGCCATGGTGAGGAACAGTGGATCGAATTCCAGCACCGCGACCCGGGTCGCCGGTAGCGAGCCGCTGAAGATCAGCACCCCGATAAAGCCGTTGAGCCAGCCGCGGGTGGTGTTTTCCAGCACAGGGGACTGCAGGTTCGATGTCTGTTCCATTCAGGGGGTGCTCACTGCTGTTGGCGGGGCAGGTCCGTGGCCAATGCGACGGACCTTGCGTTGAGCGCATCCTAGGATTGAAAATCAGCACAATCAAAAAATTGTCATGGATGCAGCGCCTATGGCCCGTGCCCGCTACAAACAGTTGGTCGACACGTTTGCCGCCGACATCCGTGCCGGTGTCCTGGCCCCCGGCACCCGTCTGCCGACGCATCGCGAGCTGGCGGCCAACCAAGGCCTGGCGCTGGTGACGGCTTCGCGGGTGTATGCCGAGTTGGAAGCCATGGGCCTGGTCAGCGGCGAAGCCGGGCGTGGCACCTTTGTCCGGGAGACTGCCTTGCCGCCCGGACAGGGGGTGGACCAGCAAGTCACGGCGGCCGGCACCCTGGACCTGAACTTCAACTACCCGGCCTTGCCCGGGCAGGCGCAATTATTGCGTGGTGCACTGCGCCAACTGGCGTCTTCCGGGGACCTGGAAGCCTTGCTGCGCTACCAGCCGCACGCCGGCCGCCCCCATGAACGGGCCTTGGTGGCCCGGCATCTGGCCTGTCGCGGGCTGACGGTGGAAGGCGCGCAAGTGCTGATGGTCAGCGGCGCCCAGCACGGGCTGGCGACCACGGTGATGGCGCTGCTCAAGCCCGGTGACGTGGTGGCCACCGATGCCTTGACCTACCCCGGATTCAAAGTAGTGGCCGACGCTCATGGCGTGGAGCTGCTGGCCATTCCGCTGACCCACCAGGGCCCGGATCTGGATGCCTTCGAGCGTCTGTGCCGGCATCGGCGGGTGAGGGCGGTGTACGCCATGCCGACCCTGCACAACCCCATGGGCTGGGTGCTGGACCTGGCCTGGCGTGAGCGGCTGGTGGCGATCGCCCGGGCGCATCGGCTGCTGATCATCGAGGATGGGGCCTACGCATTTCTCGCAGAGGATCCGCCGGTGCCCCTGGCGGCATTGGCGCCGGAGGCCACGGTCTATGTGTCCGGCTTCTCCAAGAGCGTGGCCACCGGCCTGCGGGTCGGTTATGTGGTCGCACCGCTGGCCTGGGTGCCGCTGCTCGAACGCTCGATCCGCAGCACCACCTGGAACACTCCCGGGGTGATGACGGCCATGGCCTGCGCCTGGATCGAGGACGGCACCGTGGCCCGCCTGGAACAACAGAAACGCGAGGACGCCAGCCAGCGCCAGGCACTGGCCCGGGAGTTACTGGGGGGATTGGAGCAGATCAGCCACCCCAGCTCGTACTTCCTCTGGCTGCCGTTGCCCGAGGAAGTGCGCGCCGATCAGGTGGCCATGGCGCTGCTGCGCGAGAACGTCGCGGTGTCCACCGCCGAGCCTTTTGTCAGCGCCGCTCCGGTGCCCCACGCCATCCGCCTGGCGCTGGGCTCGGTGGACATGGACGGTTTGCGCGAGGCCTTGATCAAGGTCCGGCAAGTGATCGCCCGCTACGCCTATTGACGCGGTAGCGCTGGCCGCGCAGAGCTAGCCGCTGTGGCTACAGCTTGAAGCGGGTCACCAGGCCGTTCAGGTCCACTGCCAGCCGCGCCAGTTCCTGGCTGGCGGCGTTGCTCTGATTGGCCCCGGCCGAGGTCTGGGTCGACAGGTCGCGGATATTGATCAGGTTGCGGTCCACTTCCCGGGCCACTTGGGCCTGTTCTTCACTGGCGCTGGCAATCACCAGGTTGCGCTCATTGATCATGGTGATGGCCTGAGTGATCTGGTCCAGGGCCAGCCCCGAGGCGCGGGCAGCTTCCAGGGTCAGGTGCGCCCGTTCGTTGCTGGTGCGCATGGCGCTGACCGCACCTTCGGTGCCTTCCTCGATGGTGTTGATCATGCTTTCGATTTCCTGGGTCGACTGCTGGGTGCGATGGGCCAGGGCCCGCACTTCGTCGGCGACCACGGCAAAGCCACGTCCGGCATCCCCGGCCCGGGCCGCCTCGATGGCGGCATTCAACGCCAGCAGGTTGGTCTGCTCGGCAATCGAGCGGATCACTTCCAGGACCTGGCCGATGTTGCGCACGTCCACCGCCAGGTGCTCGACCCGCTCGCAGGTCTGGGTCACGTCTGCGGCCAGTTGGCCGATGGAGTCGACGGTGTGTTGTACCTGCTCGCGGCCGTGATGGGCGGTACGGTCGGTTTCCTGGGAGGCTTGCGAGGTGCTGACGGCGTTGCGCGCCACTTCTTCCACGGCGGCGGTCATCTCGTTGACGGCGGTGGCTGCCTGTTCCACTTCATTGCTTTGCTGGTGCAGGGTCTGGCTGGAGTGGTCGGTAACCGTTTGCAGTTCCTCGGCGGCCGAGGCCAGTTGATTGGAGGAGTCGGCGATCCGCTGCAGGGTGGTGCGCAGGCTGTCCTGCATGGTTTGCAGGGCCTGCAACAGGCGCGCCGGTTCATCCTTGCCGCTGACGGCGATGGTCTGGCCCAGGTCGCCGCTGGCGATGGTTTCGGCCACGCTCACCGCTTGGCCCAGAGGGCGCACGATGCTGCGGGTCAGCAGGACTGCCAGGGCGATGGTCAAGGCCACCACGATCAGCATCATCAGCAGGACCATGCCAATGGCGCCCTGGAACACCTGGTTGCTTTGCGCCGCCGCAGCGACCCCGCCGCGGGTGTTGATGTCGATGATGCTCAGCAGTTCCTTGAGCATGGTATCGGCATTGGCCAGGAACGGGCCGCCGTCGACGATGTCGATCGCCGCTTCCTTGTGGCCCTGGCGTACCTGCTCGACTACCTGATGCTGGTCCTTGATGTACAGCGCCTTGGCACTGACATAACGCTCGTAGGCCGCGCGCTCTTCAGGCTCGCTGATGAGCTTTTCATAGGTGGCTTGCTGCTGGTTGAGCTGTTCGTCGAGCTGGCTGACACGCGATAGCAACGCCTGGACATCGTTGCTATCGCGTACCACCAGCATGCGCAGGGTAATGGTGCGGATCTGGGTGCTGGTCAGGGCCACGGCGTTGGCGGCCACGATCGACGGCTGCCAGTTCTGGTCGACCTCAAGGGACTGCTGGTTCATGCGCTGCATTTCCAGCAACGAGAAGCCCCCCAGTCCCAGTGCCAGTAGGGCGATCAGGGCAAAGCTCAACCCTGCGCGGCGGGAAATGTTCATCGTTCTCAAGAGCATGACGGTGTTCCTTGTGGCGGCAAAAAGTCCAACCGGCGATAGCGATCGCGGTTTGCATCAGTGCGGCGCGCTGTGGAGCAGGCTCCATGGCGCCATCGGTCTTTTGCACACAAGGCAGGCGGGAGGCGCATCTAGGCGGCGCCTTTATCGAGGGTTGTCCAGCGTCGGAGGGGCGCACGACCCCTGACTGAAAACCCGACAATGATAGCACAATGACATCCGTTGCGGGTGTCTGGATGACAGGTTTCAGCAAGCCACGTCGTGCAGGAAGTCCTTGATGGAGCCTGCGCTTTGCGCCGGGTTGACCTGCATGAAACAGTGCTGGCCCTCGATCACCTGCGTGCGCAGGTGCTGATTGAGCGCGGCCCAGCGCTGGGCCGAACGGGCCACGTAGGGGTAGCTGTCGCGTCCGTGGATCACCAGGCTTGGGGTTTCTATCTGGCGCAGCGAGCGCCACAGGCGCCGCGGGAAGGTGCTGAAGATGTCCACTTCGCGCTCGGGTGCACATTTCAGTGCCACGCCTTGCCCGTCGTCCTTGAGCCCATGCTCGACATAGGCATTCAGGGCCTCGTCGCTCCAGCCCTTGAAGATCCCCCGGTTGGCCAGCGCGGCCTTGGCCGAGGCGCGGTCCGGCCAGTGCTGGCGGCGCAGGGCGGCCTTGCGTGCCAGGGCGTGACGACGGTTCAGCCCCAGGGCCGAGAGCAGTTTCAGCGAACCGATCATCGACGGGGTAAAGATCACCGGGTCGAGCATCACGGCCTTGCCAAACAGCTGCGGCCGCTCGGCCACGATCAGGCAGGTGAGCACGGCGCCGAAGCTGTGGCCGACGGCGTAGCGCGGTACTTCGCCATAGGCGCCGAGCCCGGCCTCGAAGGCTTCGGCCGCCAGTTCTGCGGTGCGGTTCCAGCCCAGGAAGGGCCCGCCATGGTCGGTATCGCCGTGGCCCTGGACGTCGCTGAGCCACAGGTCGAACGACTCGGCCAGCAGCGCCAGCATGGGGCGGTAGGCCATCGAGCAGAAACCGTTGCCGTGCAGAAAGTGCAGCAGCGGTTTGCCCGAGGGCGGCGAGCGCAGGCCGCGCAGGGTGAAACCTTCGGGGCACGGGTAGGACCAGGGAAGCAACTGCATGGGGCCTCGGGAGCAGCGGTAATGACAGGTGGGCATTGTCGACAGGCCGGGACCCGAGTCAAGGGGCGATCCTGACCGGGTCGAGCATTACTGCACCTTGAGCAGGCGAAACGACAGGCTGATGCGCTCGCCGGCGTCCGGCGCCTTGGGGATCGCGTGCAGCCATTCCATTTGCAGGGCATCCGACATATGCAGCAGTGAGCCACTGGCCAGGAGATAGTCGAACGTCGCGCCGGTTTGCTTGTGGCGAAAGACCATGAGCCGGGGATGACCCAGGGACAGGATCACCACCCCGGTACCGGCTTCCAGTTGCTCGTTGGCATCGGAGTGGAAACCCATGGACGAGTGGCCATCCGGATAGCAGTTGAGCAGGCAGTTATTGGGCCGAAAGCCCAGGCGTTGCTCGATGGGCGAGCACAGTTGCTCCAGGGCCGCGGGCATTGGCACGGCCGGGTAGGTGATTTGCGAGTAGTCGTAGGGTGCGCCAAAACTTGCCGTCTTGCGCGCACGCATGCGCTCGTCCCAGAGCACCGAGTCCTTGAGGTGGCTGAACAGCTGGTGCGGGTCCTGGATGAAATCAGGGAACAGGTCTATTTGTGGTGGGGTCATTCGGCTGTTGCTCGAAGTAGGCTGCTTCAGGTTGAAAGGGGCGTGCCGCGAGTTTAACCCGGTTGGGCTTGGGCTCGCTGCGCCACGTCAAACAAACCTGTGGGCCGCTATCGGTCAGCCGCCATTGGCACCGAGAATGCTCGCCACCTGCCGCGGCTGGCAGTTGAGGTAGGCAGACGATTTGAGCCAGCGCTTATCCGGATACCAGGAAAACATGAACTGGCCATCCTTGAGCTTGTCTATCACCTGGCGCGCCACTTGCGGACGCACGGCCGGGCAGCCCTGGCTGCGGCCGATGCGACCCTGGCGCTGGCTCCAGAGCGGGTTCACGTAGTCGGCGGCATGAATCACGATGTCGCGGTCGCGGGCGCGGTCATTGATCCCGGGCTCCAGGCCGTCCATGCGCAGGGAATAGCCGTGGCTGCCTTCGTAGCTTTCCTGGGTGCGGAACAGGCCCAGGCTGGATTGGTAGCTGCCCTGGCGATTGGAGAATTGGGTGGCGAAGTTTTCCCCGGACTTTTGTCCATGGGCTACCAGGTCGCGCAGAACCAGTTTTTTGCTGCGCAGGTCGAAGATCCACAGGCGCCGGGCGGTGGAGGGCTGGGAGTAGTCGATCACCGCCAGGTGCCGGGCTTGTCGGGCACCGCTGTTGACCGCGCATTGCATGGCGTTCAGGGCACTTTTCAGTGCTTGGGGATTGAGTTCCGGAGCGGCGTGAGCGAGGCTGGCGTACAGCGCGGGGCTGGTTGTGGGGTGAGCTTTGCTGGCGGCGAAAGAAGGACTGCAAATGGCGCCCAAGGCGATGGCCGCCAGGCAGAATCGGCACAAGAAGGTCAACATGTATAGAACGTCCCCATGGTCAAATTTGCTCCTGACGTCCTGTCGTTCCCCCGGCAGCCTGGTCTATATGTTTAATACCCAGGCCTGATTATCTTCCGTATCTGCCGTAACGATTGGCCCTCAAGCTGACGGCCACGGATTGGAGTAAAGCAGTTGTTCAAAAAACCCGCATGTTACTTGAGCCTGTGCTTGCTCGCAGCGCCATTGGTCGCGCTGGCCGCGGACCTGCCAGCGGTGGCGGCGAGCCCGATGCAGTTGGCGTTGACCCAACTGGCGGCGACTTGTCCGGCGTTGGCGCCGCGCCTGGACTCACCCACGCAACAGTTGTTGCAGGGCTTCTACCAGCGCCATGGCGAGCAGCCGGTATGGTCCGTCGAGGGGCGGCTGGCCGCCCTGCAGGCGCAGTTGACGCAAATGCTCGATGACGGGCTGGAGCCGGGGCAGTACCGCCTGCCGGTGGCGGCAGGCGATGGTCTGTGCAGCGATATCGATATCACCCACCAGTACCTGCGAGCCCTGCAGGACCTGCACTATGGGCGTTTGTCGCAGACCCGTTTCGAGCCTGTGTGGCGAGCCCAGCCGCTGCCGGATGATCGTCAGGCCACGCTGCTGGCGATTGCCGTGCCGGGTATTGAAAACCTCGCCGCAGCTTTCGAGCAGGCGCGTCCGCACCTCGAGCAGTACCGCAACCTGCGCCAGGCCTATGCCAAACAGCGCCAGCAACCCTTGCCCCATTGGCAGGCGGTGGCCAGCGGACAGCTGCTGCGCCCGGAGATGCAGGACAAGCGCGTTCCGGAACTGGCCCAGCGCCTGTACCTCGGCGGCTACTTGCAGAACACCTCGGCCAACCCGGACAACGCCTACCACGACGACCTGGTGAGTGCGGTGAAGAGCTTCCAGCTCAGCCATTCGCTGCAAGCCGATGGCGTGGTCGGTGCGGGCACCTTGAAGGAGCTGAACATCACCCCGGCCCAGCGTCGCGAGCAATTGCGCATCAACCTCGAACGCCTGCGCTGGCTGGCCCAGGATTTTGAGCCGAACCTGGTACTGGTCAACGTTGCCGCGGCGCAGTTGACCTTCTATCAACATGATGCGGTGGTCTGGCAGACCCGTACCCAGGTCGGACGCGCAGAACGCCAGACGCCGCTGTTGAAATCCCAGGTCACGCGGCTGACCCTGAACCCGACCTGGACCGTGCCGCCGACCATCTTGAAAGAGGACAAGCTGCCGGAAATTCGCCGTGACCAAAACTTCCTCAGTCGCCAGAACCTGCAGGTGCTGGACGCCAACGGCCAGCCCCTGGCCCCCGAGGACATCGACTGGGACCGCCCCGGCAACATTCTCCTGCGCCAGGGCGCCGGCCCGCGCAACCCGCTGGGTCGGATTGCCATCCGTTTTCCCAATCCGTTCTCCGTGTACCTGCACGACACGCCGAGCCAGGCGCTATTCAGCAAAGGGCCGCGGGCCTTCAGTTCCGGCTGCGTGCGGGTCGAACAGGCGTTGCAACTGCGCGACTGGCTGCTGAGCCCGGCGGAGCGCCTGCGAACCAATGAGTTGCTGTCCACCGGCCTGACCCACGAGTTCCGCCTGGTCAAGCCGGTGCCGATCCTGCTCAGCTACTGGACGGTGCAGGCCGACAACCATGGGCAACTGCTGTATGCCCCGGATATCTATGGGCATGACGAGGTGTTGTCGACGGCACTGGGCAGCAAGATCTGAGCGGCCGAGGATGAAAAAGGCGACGCTTAGCGTCGCCTTTTTTGGTCCCGGTCATTCCTGCGTCAAGGCTGCGCGGGCGCCAGCTTGTCGTAGATCACATCCAGTGCCGGCCCCAGGTCACCGTCGCCCTGAGCCACCGCCTGGATGCCCGGGGGCGTCGGCAAGGACGGATCGCCATGCATGCCGAACGACGGCGGCAGCTGTGCCACCTTGGCCGGACGCTCGTAGATCACCTGGCCTTCCTTGACGGTCTTGAGCACCTGGATATCGTTCAGGGTCGCGGGCGCCACGGTCAGCGGGTTGGCCGACAGCACCACGAAGTCCGCCAGCTTGCCCGGGGTGATCGAGCCTTTGCGGTCTTCCTCGAAGTGCTGGTAGGCCGACCACAAAGTCATGGCTTTCAGCGCTTGCAGTGGTGTCACACGCTGCTCCGGCCCCAGTACGTAACCGCTGCGGGTGGTGCGGTTGACCGTGGCCGCCAGCACGCGCATCGAGTCTGGCAGGGCCACTGGTGCATCGTGGTGGGTGGTGAATTTCAGGCCTTCCTTGAGCACCCACTGGGTGGGAGAAATGTTCTCCGCGCGCTGTGGGCCCAGCACCGATTCCCGGTGCCAGTCGCCCCAGTAATAGGTGTGCATGGGGAACAGCGAGGGGAAGATTTTCAGTTGCTTGAGCTGGGCCACCTGATCCTTGCGCAGGGTCTGGCCGTGGATCATCACCGGGCGCACGTCGACCCCGGGGTAGGCTTTTTCCGCCGCTTTCATGGACGTCAGCAACTGGTCGATCGCCCGGTCGCCGTTGGTGTGGGTGAGGATCTGCCAGCGGTTGGCCAGGGCTTCCTTGTAGATGGCCAGCACGTCCTCATCCTTGACCACGCCGTAGCCGGCATAGCTGGCGTCCTGGCCCTGGGGCGGCTTGAAGTAGGGCTGGCTGAGCCAGGCGGTCTTGCCTTGCGGGGAGCCGTCGAGGGTCAGCTTGACCCCACCGATGCGCAAGTGCTGGTTATAGACCACGGGTTGATTGGTCGGGTGATACCAGGGCGCGACCAGCAACTCCTTGGTGCCCTTGGTGAGAATATCGGGGTAGGAAACAATGTCCGCCAGGAGCTTGCCGTCGCCGGCGGCCTTGATGGCGGTCCGTACCTGATCCGGCGAGGAGCGACCATCCTGCAGGGTGGTGTAGCCGTAACTGATGTACAGCTTCTGCCCGGCGCTGAGCATGTCCACTGCCTGGTCTGCGGTCAGCTTGGGGAAGATCTTCACCAGGGCAGTGAAGAACGCATTTTCCTCCAGTACCCCGTTGGGTTCCTGGCTGCCCTCGATCCGGCGGATCACCCCGCCCTCCGGGTTGGGGGTCGACGCGTTGATGCCTGCCAGCTCCAGGGCCTTGCCGTTGAGTACCCCCAGGTGCGAAGACTGGTGGACGATGGCGATGGGCACGTCCTGGCTCACGGCATCGAGGTCGAACTTGGTCGGGTGGCGCTGTTCCTGGAGCTGGGAATCGTCATAGCCAAAGCCGAACAGCACGCCGAACTGTGCGGGGATAGGCGACTGCTGTTCAAAGTTGCGCAGGGTCTCCTGGAGCTTGGGAATACTGTTGTTGGCACCGTCCGGCGGTGGCAGCAGGTTGGCGCTGGCGGCCTGGAAACCGACCATCGACACGTGGCCATGGGGGTCGATGAAACCTGGCAGCAGGGTGGAGCCCTTGAGGTCGAGCATGCGCGTGGCCGGGCCCTGGTTCTTGAGCACCTGCTGCTTGTCGCCGACGGCGAGGATCTTGCCATCCTTCACCGCCACCGCCTGAGCGTCGGGTTGGCGCTCATCGATGGTGATGATCGGACCGTTGAACCAGATGGCGTCGGCCACCGGTACGGAGTTGGCCGCCAGGGCACTGCCACCGGCAATCTGCATCGCTGCCAGGAGCAGTGCGAGCGTGGGTCGTCTCATGACCTTTCTTCCTTGAACAGATTGGAGGAGCAAGCCTAGACGCAAACCTGCAGAGCAAGCGAGGCCTTTGCGGTATCTTAGGCGGCTTTTTCGTCCGCCATCACCCAAGGGGCCGTCCATGCAACTGAACAAACGCCAGCAGGCGGCCATGGAGCGCCTGCTAGCCGAGACCCTGACCGAAGCCTGCGAAACCGCCAAGGCCGAAATTGTCGGTTTTTCCTGGTTGAGCCATGCCGTTGACTACGCGGCTTTTCCTGCCAGCCTGGCGGTGGTCTGGGTCTTCGTCAGCCAGGCCGACAAGAACCGGGCCCTGGCGGCCGGTGAGGGTGCGCGAATGATCGAACTGACTGCCCAGGCACTGGGCGAGGCCGATATCCAGCTTGATCCACTGGCGGCCCATGTGTTCTTCGACAGCGAAGAACAGTGCCGCCGAATCAATGGCGGCGACTGGGCCCAGCGTCTGGCGCCTCTGCGCCCGGGACGGGGTTGATCTATGGCCAAGGAAATCGACAATCCCTGTATCGCCCTGTGCCAGCTCAGTGGTGAGCTGTGCGTGAGTTGTGGGCGCACCAAGGACGATATCCGCAAATGGAAACGCATGAAGCGCCCGGAGAAGATGGCCGCGGTGCAGCGCGCCAGCGCACGGCTCAAGAGCTTGCAGAAGAAGGGCTGAGGTCGCGTTGCGGACTTGTCGCCGGCGGGTCAGGCGTCGTTCTGAAACTGCCCGGCACCCAGGCGTCGCACACTGAGCCAGAAGTCATCCCTGGGCTCGAACTGCGCCAGTTCAAGGGGATGCTCCAGACCCAGGTGGTCCTGGACTATCACGACCTGGTGCCAGTCGAAGTCAGGGTTTTGCGAAATGCTGTAGGACGGATGCGCACTGTCGATCTCGAAATGAATCGAATAGACCTCCAGCGGCGGGCACTGCAAGACCCGCTGCTGGTACAGCTGCCACAACTTGCGGATGCCCGGCTCACACTGCTGCTCGGCGAAAGCCAGAGCCTGGGGGATGTCATCCCAGGCGGCCTGCACCTGTTTCTGTGCGGTCGCCAGCCTGGGTTGTGGCGCTTCGTTGCAGGGGTGCTGGACGTAGATCAGGCGGCTGCCGAACTGCAGTTCGCATTGCATCACCCCGGCACGGGTTTGCCAGTGTCCCAGTAGCGATTCGTTCAGCAGATCGATGTGCATAGCGCGTGCTTGCCTAAGCCGTTTGCCGGCGCATCGCCAGGATGGTGCTGCCGAAGAAGATGAAGGTGGAGCCCACCACACGATTGACCCACTTGGACAGCGCCGGGCGGGTCAGCACGCCTTTGGCCCGGGAAGCGAGCAGGGCGTAGACGCTGAGGGAGATCAGCGACAGAGCCATGAAGATCAGGGTCAGGATAAAGAACTGTGGCAACAGCGCCGCGTGCTGGTCGATGAACTGGGGAAACAGCGCGGTGAAGAAGATCGTCGCCTTGGGATTGGTGGCTGCGGTCAGGAACGCCGACTTGAACAACTTGAGGCGCGGCGGGTTGCTGACCTGGCCGTTGTTCAGGCTGGCATCACTGAGCAGTTGGCTCTTGCTGAACAACTGCTTGGCCCCGAGGTAGAACAGGTAGCCGGCACCGGCAATTTTCACCGCGTTGAAGATCCATTCGGAACTGGCGATCAATGCTCCCAGGCCGAGCATCGCCGCAGCGGACATGCAGAACAGGCCGCTGATATTGCCCAGGGACGACCACAAGGTGGACTTGGCGCCGTAGGCCACGCTGTTATGCAGCGCCATCAAGGTCGCCGGGCCAGGGCTGGCGATGGCGATCGCGGCCACCAGGGTGTAGGTCAGTATCGAGTGAGCATCCATGTTTCGGACTCGTTGGGAGAAAGAGGGGGGATGATTCTATAGCGGCCGTGACGCGCTGTAAGCCAAAAAATGATCGCTTCTGGTCTGCCGCTTGCCGTTTGCAACAGTCGCTGCACCGGTGGCGCGCAGGCGTACTCAGATCCATTGTCAACCATTGTTGCAATCGATAGTTATCATCAAAAAGTGCAGGTTCCGTTTTTCTGATAAAGGAGGAAGATGGCACTTACACCGTACCTGCTGCAGAAGGATGCACCCGATGAGAATCTCGACGTTACTGACCTTTGTCGTTGTCTTGATCGCGGGAGCCGGTGCCTCTGCAATGGTGTCCGCCGCGGATGATGCGTCCTGCCACTTCCTGCCCATGGCCGACAGCACTGTCGATTTGCAGCACGCCCAATCGGTGGGAGTGCTGTACAGCGAAAACACCGTCAATACCCTCGAGTACCTGGAGCGTTATCACTCCGTGGCGCTCAACGGCGCCAAGCATGCCGGCCTCGATCCACGCATCAGCCAGGCCTTCATCAGCAGTTCCGATCCGAAACTGGCAATCAACTGGCTGATGGCTTCGTTGCAGCAACATTTCACTTCGGTGACCGTCTACGACAGCCTCGACGCGGTGGTCCAGGCCCATCCCGATGTGGTGGTGATGCTCGATACCTATAACCAGTTGGTGACCAAGAGCAACAGCAAGGTCGAGGCGCGCTTCATTGCCAAGTTCTACGACGCCAACCTGCAATATATCGGTCAGGCCGAAGGTCTCCAGGCCAAGGAATTGCCTTCGGTCTGGGTCCGTGGCAAGGCCGCGCCGGAGATCGCCGCACAGATCAACCAGCAGACCGAGCTGCAGGTCGACGCCCTGAAACAGTTCGACGTATCGCTCAAGGCCCTGGTGACCCAGGGGCAGGCGGGGCAGGTTGCGACCAATAAATGACCCAGGTACCGCTTGCGCAAAAAAGCCCCGAATGTTCGGGGCTTTTTTGTCCTGGCGCAATTTGCTGAAGCGCTGTTGCGGGCCCTAGGTGGAGGCCAGTACCTCTAGGTGCCAGCCCAGGAGAAAGGGTTTGGCCTGCAGGTCTTGCTTGGCATAGCCGTACACATATTCACCCGGGCCACGGCGCAGTTGGGCGGTTCATGGAAAGAGGAGGCGAGACAAGGCCCGGGCCTGAGTCTTCAATACACGGGTTCATGGCGCGCCGAACATCGCCGTCCAGTAGATGCCCGCGTCGCTTTTCGGGTCCACCGCATAGGCTGCGCCCAGTTCGCTATAGGTCGGGTTCATCAGGTTGGCGCAATGCCCGGGGCTGGCCAGCCAGCCGTCCACCACCTTGCGCACGGTGTCCTGGCCGGCGGCGATGTTCTCGCCCACTTGCTGGCCGGCATAACCTGCAAGCTCGGCGCGGTCAGCCGGAGTGCGGCCGTCATGGTCCTTGTGATCGAAGTAGTTCTGGTTGGCCATGGCCCGGCTGTGCTCTTGCGCGGCGCTGCCCAGGGTGGCGTTCCAGGTCAGTGGCGCAGTGGCGGTAAAGCTTTGGCCGCCGCATTGCCGCGGCTGGCTGCGGGCACTGTTGATCTGCACCAGCAGTTGCTGGCCTTCGGCTTGCCAGTCCCCCAGGCGCGCGGACAGCAGTGGGCGGGCGAGGACGATGCGCCACTGGTTGGCCTGACGATTGATGCCGATATCGACGAACTGCGGGTCCAGCACCACTTGGCAGAAACTCTCGCGTATCGCCTGCATGGCGGCCTGGGCATCCCGGGGGCCGGAGAGGCTGATGGCTTGCACATTGACCATCGGGTAGGCAGCCCGCACCAGGGCTTGCTGCAGGTCACCGACGTTGTCCACCGGCAGCACCAGGCGTGGCTCGCGGTTCAGTGGCGGCAGTTCCGGCGAGGCCTGGTTGGCGCAGCGTTGTGGTTGGCTGCGATAGGCGTTGATCGACTCGATCAGCTGCGACTGATCATCCGCCGCCGCGCTGGCCGAACCCGACAGGCCCAGTGACAACGTAACAGCAGGCAATAGCAATAAGCGCAAGCGCATGAAGCTCTCCCAGAAATTGACTGCGCCATGATGCACCCAGCGCCAGGGCTTTTCATCCGCTGCGGGATGAAATTGACGTTAAGCGCGCAGGCTTCAATAAAAGTCGAAATACAGTGCCCATTCGCCGCTGGCCGGGTGCTTCCAGAACATCAGGCTGCCGCTATGAACCACATTCAGGTTGATCTTGGCGTCGGAAGAAATCTGCATGACGAATTCGAAGCCTTCCCCCGGATCGATCCCCGACTGGCAGAAGGACGGGTAGCCCCCCAGCTTGTGTTCGTAGCAGTGCTCCACCAGGTCGTAGTAGCACTCGATGGTGCCGGCGCGTTCCAGCTCGACGATTGCCTGTTCCAGGTCCTCGGGCACGCCACCGCGATCCCATAACGGGTAGTCCGCGGCCACGATTTCGGCCTTCAAGGGGAAGGGCTTGAGGAACGCTCCCGGGGCTGTCAGCTCCTTGCGCACCAGCACCTCGTCGTTGCGGTATTCGCGGATCAGCCAGCGCTCGCCCATGGGTTCCAGTGGGTTGGGGAAGGGGTTGGCGACGAACACTGTGAGGATGCGCACCCCATGCAGCAGCGGGCTGTGAAACGGCAGGCTGGGCAGATGGAACTGGGCGAAGGGCAGCAGGGTTTCACCGGCGGCGTTGCGTGGCAGCTCCTCATCTTCGCGAAACAGAAAAACCCGGCCCAGCCAGCTTTCTTCATCGCTGTGGCTGGGGCGAAAGCCGCCGGCGTTGAACTTTACCGCAGGTTTGGCCAGGCGTTGCTGGAGCTCCTGAATATCCATGGTCAGGGACGGTTTCCTATGTGGGGAAAGACAAAGCGGGCAATGTAGCAAAAGTCGCAGGCATCTGCGGTTCGTCAGGAGTCAACGCAATTGGCGCGGGGTGGCATTGAGCATTTTGCGCATCAGCCGGCGCAGCGCGGTGGCGTCCTGGTAACCCACCTGTTCGGCTATGTTTTCCACCGAGTACTTGCTGTTTTGCAGCAGGCCCCGGGCTCGGTTCAGTTGCACGCTGTGGATCAAGCGCAGGCTGCTGTGGCCGGTGGCCTTGCGCACCTGGCGGGCCAAGGTGCGTTCGGACATGCCGAACTGGGCTGCCAGTTCGCCGACACTGGGCAGCCTGGGCAGGCAGGTTTCGATATGGGCGATGATGCGGCCGATCAGGACGTTGCCCTGGGCCATCATCGCCGGCACCGCATAAGGTGCTTGCAGTTGCCGCCGATCGATCAGCAGCACCTGTCCGACCGCATCCGCCAGGGCTGGCGAGAAGCGGCTGCGCAGCAGGTGCAGCAACAGGTCGGACTGGCCCAGGGCGGCACCCGCGGTGGTCAGGGGGGTATCGACGATCAGCATCTGATCCGGATCCACGTGGCTGTCGCGGGCGCGCTCTTGCAGCAGTGGCGCCAACCACCAGGAAGTGGTGACCCGGCGTCCTCGGATCAAGTCGGCGGCGTGCAGCAGGAACACCGCCGAACAGGAGGCCGCGACTTCTCCTCCTTCTTGCACATGTCTGCGCAAAACACTGAGCAGTGGCGCTATATCCGCTTGCTGCAGGCGCTGCTCGATGGCCTCGGGAACATCGATGCCCAGCCCAGGCAGGATCCAGCAGGAGCGGTCGGCGGCGCCGTCGCCCAGGGCCTCGACCTCCAGCAGCAGGCCTTGGCCCAGGGATACCTGGCCCCCCTGCAGGGCGCATACCCGCCACCGCGGCGCGCCCAGCCCCAGGCGTGGTGCCAGCAGGGCAGCGGTGGAGAGTATGTCCAGGGTCAGGGCGACGCTGGAGGCAAAGGCGCCGGGAAGCAGCAGGACAGTGAAATCGTTCATTGGCTGATTATGCCTGAAAGATGTCAAATCGGTCGCTGTTGGCCGGGATCGGCAACAGGCTCAATAGCGGTTCATTTTCTGCTTGAGTGGTGAGATCCATGCCCAACATCCTGATCAAGGTTCCCCAAGGTATCTTCGATGCCCGACAGCGTGAGCAGGTGATGCACGAGGTAACCCAGGTCGCGCTGGCAGTCGAACAGATAGGCGCCGACCCGCGCCAGCGCGCATTGTGCTGGGTGTTGCTGGAGGAGTTGGCACCGGGTTACTGGACCTGCGGTGGCGTCGATGCCAGCGCTCGGCTTGCGCCATGCATGGTCCAGGTCAAGGTGCCGGTCGGGGTGCTCGATGCTGCCCGGCGTCGGGACTATGTCCAAGCCCTGCACCAGGCTCTGGAGCGTTGCCGTGCAGGGGCGGACTCACGGCCGTTGATGACCTCGATCTTGCTGGAGGAGGTGCCCGATGGCACATGGGGAGCCAACGGCGCCCTCTGGCACTTGGCAGACTTTACCCGGGCCGCGGGTTATGGACATCTGTCCCAGGCAGATGCCCTGTAGAGCGCGGCGCTGGTTCCAGGTTCAGGCGTCGCGGCCGTGAGCCGCGGCGGCCAACTGCCCGGTATCGACTCGGACAAACACCGAGTCGCCGACAGCGGTCAGCACCTCGCCGGCATACACCTCGCAGATCACCCGGCTCTTGCGCCCCACTTCGCCCTCGACCTTGGCCCGCAGGGTCAGGGGTACGCCCATGGGCGTCGGCTTGATGAACTTGATTCCCAGGTTGCCGGTCACGCAGTCGATGCGCGGCAGGCTGCCTGGCTCACGCTGCTCGTTGCGGTAGTGGTAGGCCATGGCGGTCCAGTTGGAGTGGCAGTCCACCAGCATCGCGATCAGGCCGCCGTACACCAAGTCCGGCCAGCCGCAGTACTTGGCTTCCGGCAGGTGCTCGGCGATCACGTGCACGCCGTCTGCGTGCCAGTGGCTCTTGATATGCAGGCCATGGTGGTTGCTGCTGCCGCAGCCGAAACAGACGCCTTCGGGGGCGGTGGTGTCTTGCAGGGAAGTCTCGTGCATGGTTGTTCTTCTTGTCCTTGACGATGGTCTGGCGGGTCTCACCGCCGGCCATGATGCCCGCCGCGTCGCTGCACGCCAAGGGTAGGCGCAGTGCCTGGGGCAGGTCCTGGACAGCGTCGTTGTGACGCATTGCCTGCGGCGAGTGTCGTAGGGATTCGCGGTTTTGCGGGCGGCCCGGCCAGTGGCTCCGGCCAAGACAGGCTGATGCCGTAATGATATTCTTGCGCTGAATCGGTTCATCGTTTGTGCAGAAATACCCTCCTTATGCTTTGCTTCAAGTGGCCTGATCGGGTCCTTTGCAAGCGTGCGGGAGTGTCTGGGCAAACCCGCCGAGTGTAATGTCAGGCAGTGTTCGTTTACCGTCTTTGGTTGAACCCGACCCCTTGTTTTCCAGCTGGCCCCGCGAATGCGGGCGCCAGCGTTGCTCGTCGATTCGATACTGGCGGGCAGGAGCAAGAGTGGGGCGAAACTGCCTGTTGGTTGCGTCCCGTGACGTGCCCTGAGCAACACTGTCACTCAAGTAGCTGAAGCTAAAAACGATAAGAAGTCAGCGCCGGAGCGATATAAAACTGAGGTCGAGCCAGTCTCGTCGGCCTTGTGTGCCCACCCTCCAGTTCTTTTGAATGCGCCAGCGCAGGATCGAGGATGGGGCGGCGGATGGCGTTCTATCGTAGGTACTAAACAATGTTTAAGAAGATGAACACGGCCCTGATCGGGCTGGCGATGTCCATAGGCCTTACGACCGCGCACGCGGCTGAGCCGAAAAAAGTGGATGTACTGCTGATTGGCGGCGGCATCATGAGTTCGACCCTGGCGGTCTGGCTCAATGAGCTGCAACCGGATTGGTCGATGGAGATGGTCGAGCGCCTGGATGGCGTCGCAGAAGAAAGCTCCAACGGCTGGAACAACGCCGGTACCGGTCACTCCGCCCTGGCCGAGTTGAACTACACCCCGGAAGGCAAGGACGGCAAGATCGAGATCGCCAAGGCCATCGAGATCAACGAAGCGTTCCAGATCTCCCGGCAGTTCTGGTCCTGGCAGGTCAAGAACGGCGTGCTGAACAACCCGCGTTCGTTCATCAACTCCACCCCGCACATGAGCTTTGTCTGGGGCGATGACAACATCAAGTTCCTCAAGGCGCGCTACGAAGCCCTGCAAGCCAGCCCGCTGTTCAGCGGCATGCAGTACTCCGAAGACGCCGAGCAGATCAAGAAGTGGGTTCCATTGATGATGGAAGGTCGTGATCCGGCGCAGAAGATTGCTGCGACCTGGAGCCCGATCGGCACCGACGTCAACTTCGGCGAGATCACCCGCCAGTTCGTCGCCCACCTGCAGGCCCAGCCGAACTTTGCCCTGAAGCTGTCCAGCGAAGTACAGGACATCGAGCGCAATAAAGACGGTTCGTGGCACGTGACCTACAAGAACCTCAAAGACGGTTCGAAAACCGAGACCGACGCCAAGTTCGTGTTCATCGGCGCTGGCGGCGGTGCCCTGCACCTGCTGCAGAAGTCGGGCATTCCTGAAGCCAACGAATACGCCGGCTTCCCGGTGGGTGGTTCGTTCCTGGTCACCGACAACGCCAGCGTTGCCGAGCAGCACCTGGCCAAGGCCTATGGCAAGGCTTCGGTAGGCGCGCCACCGATGTCCGTACCGCACCTGGACACCCGTGTGCTGGACGGCAAGCGGGTCATCCTGTTTGGCCCATTCGCCACCTTCTCCACCAAGTTCCTCAAGGAAGGTTCGTACCTGGACCTGCTGACCAGCACCACCACCCACAACATCTGGCCGATGACCAAAGTCGGCATCGAGCAGTACCCGCTGGTGGAATACCTGGCTGGCCAACTGATGCTGTCGGATGACGACCGCTTCAACGCCCTGAAGGAATACTTCCCCAACGCCAAGCAAGAAGACTGGCGCCTGTGGCAGGCCGGTCAGCGCGTGCAGATCATCAAGCGTGACGAAGAGAAGGGCGGCGTGCTGAAACTGGGCACCGAGATCGTCGCTTCCCAGGACGGCAGCATCGCCGGCCTGCTGGGCGCCTCCCCAGGTGCCTCGACGGCTGCACCGATCATGCTCAGCGTGCTGGAGAAGGTCTTCAAGGACCAGGTAGCAACCCCGGCCTGGCAGGCAAAACTGCACCAAATCGTGCCGAGCTACGGCACCCAGCTCAATGGCAGCCCTGAGCGCGTAGCCAAAGAGTGGGCGTACACCGCCGAAGTGCTGCAACTGACCACGCCTCCGGCGGTCAATGGCAACGCGCCTCAGGCTCCGGCCGCCAGCAAGGCCAAGTCAGAGAGCAATCCAGCGGCCGACATGGCGCTGTAAGCCTCGGCCCCACCCGCGTTCGTCGGGTGGGGCAGCCGCGGATGCCCTCGCGCATCCGCCCCTCGCTTGGGTAGCGGCGGCAGCTTTGCTGCGGTCGCTACTGGCTGGCCTTGCCAGCGCTTCCCTGAAGATGCATCCCCCGTTTTTCGACAGTGCCCGCGTTCAGCTCGGCGCGCTTGTCATGCGCCTGCGCCTCCCGTGACGGGTTATCATGGCGGCGCCCGCAGCCTTCGGGCACGCCTCAATTCTCGGAGTCACCGCCTCGATGTCCAGCATCACCCTGTTCCAAGCCCCGCCGCCCGAAGCCATCCAGAGCCAGATCCAGCAGATGGTGGTGGATTACATCACCGACGTCAGCGCGGTGGCCATTGCCCCGAGCAACCCGCTGTACAACCTGTACCAGTACGGCGTTGGTTTTGAGGTGCACCTGTACCTGCAGGCCATGGACGGTTCCCGGGGGATTCCGGTGGAGCTGGTGGTCGCCAGCGACAGTCAGGACCCGGAGCAGGTGCTGGGTTTTGTGCTGTACCTGCCACTCAAGGACGACCCCCAGGCGTGCGCCGTGGCCTATATGGCGGTGCTGCAGAACCAGCGCCGGCAGGGGCTTGCCCGGCAGATGCTGGACGCGGTGCTGGCGCG
This sequence comes from Pseudomonas sp. Fl5BN2, assembly GCF_009908205.1. NCBI lineage: Bacteria > Pseudomonadati > Pseudomonadota > Gammaproteobacteria > Pseudomonadales > Pseudomonadaceae > Pseudomonas > Pseudomonas sp. Fl5BN2. The sequence goes on from NZ_JAAARL010000024.1 coordinate 32,792, forward strand.
TTATCCCCATGCCGAGCTGGCGTGCAGCGTGGCCAAGGTCGGCTGCTTCGAAGCGCTGGGTTTCCAGCTGCTGGGCGCGCGTGGCCCGCAAGTGCTGATGAACACCCGCGACCATGGCAGCGATGGCCTGTTGGCGGTGCTGGATGTGGCACCGATCTACGCCTCGGTGGAAGTGCGGCAAATCCATACCTACCTGCTGGCCCAACATGGTCGCAAGGCGATGCTCGAAGCAGAGAAAAAGCGTGACCGGCACCTGGACCAGATGACCCGCCAGGCCCAGGCGTTAGTCCGTGAACGCTTGGGTGAGGCGGCGCTGTACAGCTCGCCAGCGCCCCATCTGATCGCCTAGCCAGGAGCGGTTGTTTTTGCTTGGCGGCTTGGCTAATCTCGCGAAAACACGCAAAAGCGGGCAATAACATGCAAGACCTGCACTCGGCAGCTGAGCTGCCATCCCTGCGCCGACAGAAAATCCTGCTGCTGCTGGAACGCGACGGCAAGGTCATGGCCACCGAGCTGAGCCGGCATTTCGCGGTCTCCGAAGACACCATCCGCCGCGACCTGGCGGAGCTGGACGCCGCTGGCCTGGTGCAGCGGGTCCATGGCGGCGCGCTGCCGCGGCCCAAGGACAGCGGCAAGGACTACTTCACCCGGGTCGGTGAAACCAGCGAGGCGAAAGTGCGCCTGGCGCAGTTCGCCGTGCAGTGGGTGCGGGATGGTCAGACGGTGTTGTTCGATTCCGGCTCCACCACCCTGCATATCGCCCAGTCCCTGCCGGCGGGCATCAGCCTGACCGCGGTCACCGCCTCGCCGATGATTGCCGTAGCCCTGGCCGAATACCCCAAGGTCAAGGTGATACTCGCCGGTGGCCAACTCAACCCGGCAACCCTGTCCGCCAGCGGCCATGAAGCGCTGCGGATGATTCAGGGCATCAAGGCCGACCTGCTGTTCACCGGGGTCTGCGCGATCCACCCGGAGATCGGCATCAGCTCCCTGCATTTCGACGAGGTGCCGATCAAGCAGGCGATGTTCGACAGCGCCAGCGAGGTCATCGCCGTGACCACTGCCGACAAGCTGGGGGCCATGGAGCCCTTTGTCGTGGTGCCGTGCAACCGCCTGCACCGGCTGGTGACCGAGCAGGAGGTGCCGGGTGCAGATATCGAAGGTTATCGACAGTTGGGAATCGAGGTGCTGCAGGTCTGATCCGGCGGCCTTACCAGAGCAGTGTCTGGGCCTGGTCGGCCCAGCGGCACCAGCAGAAATCGTTGTCCGGCAGCGACACCAGTTCCAGGGCGGCCTGCAGATCATGGGGCAGCGCCTCGCGGGGCTGATCTGGAGCCAAACCCTGGTGCCGCAGTTGCCGGGGACGGTGCAATTGCATGGGTCAATTCCTGGGTGACGGCGGGGTCAGTTCCTGGTTCATCCATTGCGCCATTTGCCGCAAGCGGTCGCTGAAACCGGCATCGGCGGGAGTCGTCGCTTCAGCGGTCTGGCGCAGCTCGTCGATGGGACCTGTCATTTCGGGGTTGCGCTGCAGCAACAGCCGCACATGCTCATCCAGGCTGTGGGGCCAGCTCGGCTCATGTTCTGCGCGCAGCAGGTTGCTGGCGCGAATGAGTTTGCGCGAGGCCTGCCGTTGCAGACGGAGGATTTGCGCGGGCTGCCGTTCGCGCTCGATGTCGGCGGCATAGTCGTTCAGCACCGCGAAAAAATCGCCGTTCACTGCCAGGGCAATCCTCCGGCTGGGCCTGAAGGGCGCAAAGCGCAGGCGCAGGTCTTCGCCCCACAGGCAGCGGCAATGGTGCTTGAGCCAGTAGCCCCAGCTGTCGAGATTCTGGGTTGCCAGCACCTGTTCAAGGTGGCCGATATCGAAATCGATCTTCGACACTAAAGGGTGCCGCGCTTGCAGCGTCTGGCGCAGATTTTCCAAATGCAGGAGCTGGGCGGTATCGGCGGGATCTTGCAGGACCAGGCACAGGTCGAGGTCGGAGGCCCCGAGTGTGGCCGTGCCACGGGCGACGCTGCCGTACAGGTAGAGGCTGTGCAGCGGTGGGCTGGCGGGAGCGGTGAGGGCGGCACGCAGCTCGTCGAGCAGGGCGCGGTATTCGGGCTGCAAGGGTGGTTCGGCGGGAAGGGTGATCAAGCCGTCGGCATCGACGCCGAATGGGTTGTTGGATGGCATGGGGTGGCCCGTAATACGAGTTCAGCGGCCACCTTAGCAGAGTCTCCCCAGGCCGCTGCAGCGGCCTGGGAAGGAAGCAGCCAACCTCAGTTCTTGAACGCCGAGTGCTTGAGACCCTGGTCGCACAGGGCAAACACCACCACCAGCACCGCGGCGACGGCGAGGATGATCACCACGCCATCGGTGGAGTGGGTGGCCGAGGCGGTCACCAGGGACAGGGCGCCCAGCGGCGCCAGGCCGCCGGCGATGGCGGTGCCGATCTCGCGCCCGGTGCCGAAGCCCGAGGAGCGGGTCGCGGTGGGGAACTGGCGGCTGAGGAACGAACCCTGAGGGGCGAACATCATTGGCGCCAGGATGCCGGTGCCGACGCCGATGGCGATGTAGATCATCAAGCTTTCGCCGGTGTTGAGCAGGGCCAGGAACGGGTAGGCGAACAGCAGCGAGAACACGCCGCCCAGCACCAGCACGGTCTTGCTGCTCCATTTGTCGCAGAGCCAGCCGAAGAACGGCACGGCAACGATGGCGATCAGACTGGCGATGGTCACTGACAGCGATGTCACATGCACGTCGACGCCCTTGTACTGGGTCAGGTACGCCAGGGAGAAGGTCTTGAAGATGTAGCTCAAGGCGTTGTAGCCGATGGCCACGAAGAACACTACGCCGAGGCCCTTGAGGTCATTCTTCAGCAGTGCCTTGAGCGGTGAGACCTGGGCTTTCGGCGCGTCTTTTTTCAGCTCATTGAACTCCGGGGTTTCCGGAATGCTGTTGCGCACCCACAGGCCGACGGCCACCAGGACGATGCTGCACACGAACGGAATGCGCCAGCCGCCGGCCAGCAGGAACTCGTTGCCGTTGATGGTCAGCAGGTAGATGGTCAGCGACGACAGCAGCAGGCCCAGGTTCAACCCCAGTGCCGGCCAGGCACCCTGGCTACCGCGCTTGCCTTCGCTGGCGTGTTCGTACGAGGTGACTGCGGCGCCGGACAGTTCCGCGCCGGCCCCCAGGCCCTGGATGATGCGGATCACCACCAGCAGGATCGGCGCCCAGATGCCGATCGAGGCGTAGCTGGGAATCAGGCCGATCAGCGCGGTGCACACGCCCATCAGGCAGAAGGTCAGCACCAGGACCTGCTTGCGGCCGAACTTGTCCCCCAGGTAACCGAACAGGATGCCGCCGAAGGGGCGCGCGATAAAACCGATGGCGAAGGTGGAGAAGGCCATCAGGGTGGCGGTTTTCGGGTCGCTGTTATCGAAGAAGATCTTCGAGAAGACGATGGCCGCCATGGTGGCGTAGAGGTAGAAGTCGTACCACTCCAGCATCGAGCCGAAGATGGTCGCCGCCGCGACCTTGCGCAGGCGCTTCTTGGTTTGTTGTGGGGTTTCCGCTGCAGTACTGCCGGTTTCAACTGCGGTCATTCTGTACATCCTCTTGGATCATTGTATTTATTGTCGAGTTGACGCGAGCCATGTCCAGCGCGCCGAAAAAAGGCGTTGCCGGGGGTGTTGCGGCGGCACGCAGCCCTGCTGGCTGTGCTTGGGCACAGGGCAAGAGCGGCATGGCGCGGGGTGTTTCAATCCGCCTGGAAGATCCGGTCGGCAATCATCGAACCAATTGGAATGGCCGAGGTGGCGGCGGGTGAGGGCGCGTTGCAAACGTGCAACATGCGTGGGGTTTCGGCGAACAGGAAGTCGTGCACCAGGCTACCGTCGCGCATCACCGCCTGGGCGCGGATCCCCGCTTCGTAGGGCAGCAGGTCGTCGACTTCCAGGGACGGGCAGTACTTGCGGCACTGCTCCAGGTAGCCGGACTTGAACAGCGAGTTCTTCATCTCGGTGGTGCCGGAGCCGAGGTTCTGCCAGATGGTTTTCCAGAACCCGGGGAAGCTGGCGTACTGCGCCACGTCGCGCCAGTTGATCGAGAACTTCTGGTAGTTCTCGCGGCCCAGGCCCAGCACCGCGTTCGGGCCGACGGTGACGCTGCCGTCGATCATGCGGGTCAGGTGCACCCCGAGAAAGGGCAGCTCGGGGTCGGGAATCGGGTAGATCAGGTGATTGACGATGTCGTTCTTCGACGCTGGCAGACGGAAGTACTCGCCACGGAAGGGGATGATCTGGTGGTCGATGCTGATCCCGGCCAGGGTCGCCAGGCGGTCCGATTGCAGGCCGGCGCAGGCCACCAGCTTCTTCGCCCGCCAGCTACCGCCGTGGGTGCTGACGGTGACGCTGTCGGCGCTTTCCTGGATCGCGGTCACGGTCTGGCTGAGGCAGATTTCGCCACCGTCGCGGCGGATCACCCGAGCCATGGTGTCGCAGACTTCGCGGTAGTCGACGATGCCGGTGGCGTCGAGGAACAGCCCGCCAAGGCCGACGATGTTCGGTTCGCGCTGGCGCAGTTGCTCGGCGTCCAGGCGCTCGACCTTCAGGCCGTTCTGTTGCGAACGCTGGTACAGGGCTTCCATGCGTTGGATTTCCAGGGCGTTGGAGGCCACCAGGACCTTGCCGCAGACCTCGAACTTGATCCCGTGCTCACTGCAGAACTGCTTGGTGGCCTCGGCGCCGCGCTTGCACAAGTCGGCCTTGAGGCTGCCTGGCGCGTAGTAGATCCCGGCATGGATCACCCCGCTGTTGTGCCCGGTCTGGTGTTTGGCCAGCACTGTTTCCTTTTCCAGGATGACCAGCGACGCGCCGGGCTGGCGCTTGAGGATCTCCATCGCGGTGGCCAGTCCGACGATGCCGCCGCCGATGATGCAAAAGTCATAGATCATTGTTCTGGGTACCTTGGATCACATGTTTAAGGTCTGGTTATCAGGTTGTCAGACTAACTAATCCGACAAAACTCTGCAGGCTTGCGCCGGCTCTCAAATGTGCAGCGTGGGGCTTGAATTTTCTAGCAGTGGTTAATCGGTCGTCGGCAGTTCCAGGCCCAGGCGCTTGGCCGATGCGCGCAAGTGGGCATCGGCGCAGGCTGCGGCCGCTTGCCGGTTGCCATCGGCGATGGCCTGGTACAGCGCCTGGTGTTCCTGGATGGCATCCGCTGAGCCGCCTACCTGGGGCAGCGCCGAGTTTTCCCAGGCGGTCTTGCGGGCACTGGCCAGCTGGCTGCCGAGGAAATCATGGAAAGCCACGAAATAGTCATTCTTGCTGGCTTCGGCGATGGCCCGGTGGAACTCCACATCGGCCAGGGCGGCGGTTTCCAGGTCGCTGCGTTTGTCGTGCATTTCCTGCAGGGCTCGTTGCATGCGCTGCAGGTCAGCAGCGTCGCGGCGCTGGGCGGCGATCGACGCGGCCTGGGTCTCGATCCACAGGCGCATTTCGAACATCTGCGCCAGGTCCGCCAGACGCCCTTGGGTTTGCGGAAAGCGGAAGACGGTGCCGGCCGGGGTCTTGGAAATGTACGATCCCAGGCCACGGCGGGCGATCAGCACGCCGTCGGCCTTGAGCTGGGCAATGGCTTCGCGAATCACCGAGCGGCTGACATTCAACTGCTCGGCGAGCTGCTGTTCAGTGGGCAGGCGTGACTCGGGAGCCAGGCGGCCAGAGTCGATCTCGGTGCGGATGGCATTGACCACGCGCACCACGAGAGAGTCGGGACGTTGGAGCTCAAGCATGGGGAAACTCAGGTAATCAGGTTGTCAGACAATAGTCGTTGGGATTTTCCGCTGTCAAGAAAAACCAACAAGGGAAGGGCGGCTGGAGGTCTCCACGGTCAAGGCTTCAAACCGTCAGGTCGCGGTGGAAAATCAGGTCGTCGAAGTCCTCGCCGTTGAGCCGGAAAGCCTGCTCAACGCGGCGCTCCAGGACAAAACCGCACTTCTCCAGCACATGTTGGGACCCGTGGTTGCCGTCGGTCACGGTGGCCTGGAGTGACTTCAGGCCGAGGCCTTCCCGTGCATGCTCGATCAATGCCTTGAGCGACTCAGTGGCGACGCCCTTGCCCTGGTGCCGGGAGCGCAACAGGTAGCCGACCTCGGCTTGCGCGGCGTGCGGCGCGATCATCCGCAGGCCGGTGAAACCCAGTTCTTCGCCACTGTGCCGAGCACGGATGACCAGGCACAGCCAGTGTTCGGCGCCGGTGTGCCAGTGCGGCAGGCGCGAGGCGAAGCGCTCCTCGATCTGCGCCCGGGACAACGGGTCGCAGACGTAGCGCAGGGCTTCGGGTTCGTTGTGCAGCGTTAGAAACAGCTGCCAGTCGTTGCTGGTCAACGGTTGCATGTGCAAGCGATCGGTGTGCAGGTGCAGCATGAGGCGTTCCTTGTCCTGGCTGGGTTCAGTGCGCTCACTTTACAAGAGAAAACCCTGACCGCCGCAGTACGTATTTCGCATAAGATTCCAGGCTTGGGTTTTCAGGGATAGGGCAGGTAAACGTGAACTGGGATGATCTGCGGTTTTTCATTGCGGTTGCCAACGCCAACAACATCACCGATGCAGGACAGGCGCTGAAGGTTTCCGCGTCGACGGTCTCGCGCAAGATCCTGGTGCTGGAAGAGGCCTTGAACACCTTGCTGTTCTTGAAGACCACCCAGGGGTATTTCCTCACCGAGGCGGGCCACGCCTTGCTGCCCATGGCCCTGGAAGCCGAGGAGCGCTTCACCCTGATGGCGCGCCAAATGTCCCAGCCCGGCGCACGCATGGCGGGGGTGGTGCGCATCGACTGCCCGGAGCTGATGGGCAGCCACTTGATCATTCCGGCCCTGGCGCAGTTTCGTTCGCGGCACCCGCAGATCAGCTTCGATTTCGTCAATAGCGCGCGTTCGGTCAAGCTCACCCAGAGCCACAGTGACCTGCTGCTACGCCTGCACCGGCCCGAGGCCGGCAACTTCACCCTGCGCCGGGTCGGCGAGCTGACCCAGGCACTGTTCTGTTCCCCAGGGTATGCCGCCATCCATGGCTGCCCCAGCGAGCCTGCGCAGTTGCGCGAGCATGCGCTGATCGGCTGGAACGAGGCCCTGGCCCATCTGCCCCTGGCGCGCTGGCTGGATCGGCTCAGCGCTGGCCAGCCGTTGTGGATGCGTACCAGCAACCTGGAGGCGCAACTCAAGGCGGTGCAGGCGGACCTGGGGATTGCCGCGTTGCCGGCCTATATCGCTGAGCCCCTGGGGCTGTGCCGAGTGTTGCCAGAGACCCCGGCGCACCGTGCCGACATCTGGCTGCTGCGCAACCTGGCGACCCAGGGCCAGGAGCGGGTCGATCGGGTGGTGGAATTTCTCTGTGACTTGCTGCAGCGCCAGGCGCTGCACCAAGCGTGAGGGTAGGGCGTCAGCGGCTAGGCAGTGCCGTTGCGCAGGAAGATCCAGATTGCCACCGCCATCAGCATCAGCCCGAACAGGGCATTCTGCGCCACCAGCAGCCTGGGGCGGGCCCGCAGCAGGACCTGCAGGCTTGAGCCCAGGCAGGCCCAGAGCAGATGACCGAACAGATTCACCGCGATCAGTGCGGCGCTGAGCGTCAGCACTGCGGTGCTGCCCACGTCCGTCCCCGGGCTGAAGGTGGAGAACATCACCAGCAACATGACCAGGCCCTGCACATTGCCCAGTTGCAGCACCACGCCGTCACGAAACTGCAGGGTCACGGCCCGCTCGCCAGGCTTGCGCAGGGGCCGCAGCAACAGGCGCAGGCCCAGCCAGAAAATGTACAGGCTGCCGGCGACTCGCAGCCCCCACAGCAGTTGCGGCTGGTTCGCCAGGCTGTGATACAGCCCCAGCCCCACCAGCAAGGCCAGCAGGAAATAGGTCAGGTCGAGCCCGAGGATAAAGCGCAGAGAACGACGCACGCCGCTCTGGGCGCCGGAGCTGGCCACCATCAGGTTGCCGGGCCCGGCGCTGAGGGCCATGGGCAGCATGGTGGACAGCCACAGGGGCCAGTTGATGTCGTGGACCGGTAGCACAGGCGGGGCTCCTTGAAGGCGGTGCGAATTGCACCGGCGCCAGCTTAAGGCGCCGCCGTGGCCGGGGTTACCGCCAGGAATGGAAAGCGGTTTTGCACTGGGCAGGCCGCAGGCCGGGGGCGTGTCTCAATGCGCTTGCGAGTCGTGCAGTACCCGCTGCAACCACTGGCTGAAACTGCGGGTCAGTGGGCTGTTTTCGCTGTCGCGGTGAATCAGCCAGGCCCAGGTCGGGCCGCGCACCTGCTGTTCGCACAAGGGTTCCAGCAAACCTTGAGTTCGGGCTTGTTGCGCCAGCAACTGGCTCACCAGGGCTATCCCATGGCCAGCGCAGGCGGCGTCCAGCAGCAGCCCGGGGTCGGAGAAATTCAGGCCATTGCTGTGCTGGCCGATGTCCGCGCCGCCTTCCACCACCCAGTGGCTCCAGTCCATTTCCCGCTCGCCATGCAAGGTGGTCCGCAGCTCCCGGGGCTGGCCCAGCAGCGAGGGGTGGCAGGCCGGGTACAGGCGGTCGCTGTAGAGCTCCAGGTAACTGCATTCGGCCTGGGCGCTGAGGTCGTCGCGCAGGGTCAGGTCGATGGTCTGGGTGCTCATGTCCGGCGGGTCGAAGGAGGTGAACAGCCACAGGTCGACTTCCGGGTGCAGGCGGTGGAACTCCCCCAGCCGCGGTAGCAACCAGTGCCGGGCGAACGCCGGGGTGGTGTTGACCACCAGTTGGTTGGGCTTGCGGTACTGCTCCAGGCGACGGATGCCCACCGCCAGTTGCTGCAGCAACGACTGGGTGGTGCTGCGCAGGTCATGCCCGGCATCGGTCAGGCTGACGCTGCGGCCGCTGCGGTAGAACAGCGGCTGTTCGAGGAAGGTTTCCAGGCTGCGGATCTGCTGGCTGATGGCCGATTGGGTCAGGTGCAGTTCTTCGGCCGCCTTGTGGAAACTGCCCAGGCGCGCGGCCGCTTCAAAGCCTCGCAGGGCGTTCAGGGGAGGCCAGTGTTTTAACATGATTGATAAGCTCGGCTAATCAGAATTGCGCTAAATCTATCGTTTGTTGAGTCTTTTTCAAAGCCATAGCATGGGCACTGTTCTTCATTGGTGTTTGTTGGCTGATAACAAAACCTTAACTGAGAGGTGCGATTTCCATGCTGTGCAATGACAAGCAAAACAACGGCTGGCACATGCCTGCGGAATGGGCGGTGCATGCGGCGACCTGGATGGTCTGGCCGCACAACCAGGCGCTGTGGGAGTCCGGTTGGGGCGTGACCCTGGCCCAGGTGCAAGAGGATTTCGCCCGGGTCGCCAATGCCATTGCGCGCTTCGAACCGGTGAAAATGGTGGTCGACCCTGTTGCCCTGGAAGGTGCCCGGGCCCTGTGCGGAGCCAACATCGAGTTGGTTGTGCAGCCGGTCAACGACAGTTGGTGTCGCGACTCCGGCCCGAGTTTTGTCTGCCACCCGCAGCAAGGGCTGGCGGGTGTCAGTTGGCGCTTCAATGCCTGGGGCGGCAAGTCGGCCCATGAGCAGGATGAAAGCCTGGCCCGGCGCCTGCTCAACCAGCTCGGCCTGGAATGCTTCGGCACCTCCTTGGCCAACGAGGGCGGAGCGATCCATGTGGACGGCGAGGGCACCCTGATCACCACCGAGTCGGTGCTGCTCAATCCCAACCGCAACCCGGGCCTGGGCAAGGCCGAGATCGAAGAGATCTTCAGCCGCCTGCTGGGGGTGAAAAAGACCATCTGGCTGCCCGGCGACCCGGACTACGTCACCGGCGACATGACCGACGGCCATGTGGATGGCGTCTGCGCCTTCGCCCGTCCTGGCGTGCTGCTGGTGGACGCGACCCGCGACCAGAGCTCGGTGTATGCCGAAGTGGTGCGCGAAAATCGCCGCGCCCTGGAGCTGGCGCGGGATGCCCAGGGCCGCAGTTTCGAGATGCTCGAACTGTTCGAGGCCAGCGAGGCGGTGGACACCGAGGCCGAGGTGTTCTGCGCCTCCTACACCAACTTCTACATCGCCAATGGCGCGATCATCATGCCGGCCTATGGCATTGCCGCCGACCAGCAAGCGGCCGAAGTGTTGGCCCAGGCCTTCCCGGGGCGCGAAGTGGTGCCGGTGCAGATCAATCACCTGGCGCATGGCGGTGGCGGGGTGCATTGCATCACCCAGCAGCAGCCGGCCTGGCCGGTGAGGGGCTGAACCATGAGCATGCTGACGGTCGCCACCACCCAGATGCCTTGCACCTGGAACCTTGAACACAACCTTGATCAAGCCGAGCAACTGGTGCGCGAGGCTGCGGCCCAGGGTGCCCAGGTGATCCTCTTGCAGGAGCTGTTCGCCACGCCGTATTTCTGCATCGAGCAGCACCACAAACACTTGGCGCTGGCCGAGGAGTACGCCCACAGCCGGGTACTCAAGCGCTTTGCCGCCCTGGCCGGGGAACTGGGAGTGGTATTGCCGCTGAGCTGGTACGAGCGCGCCGGCAATGCCTACTTCAACTCTTTGAGCGTGGCCGACGCCGATGGCCGCCTGCTGGGGGTGTACCGCAAGACCCATATTCCCAATGCAATTGGCTACCAGGAGAAGGAGTATTTCAGCCCAGGCGACACCGGTTTCCGTGTCTGGGACACGGCCTTTGGCCGCCTCGGCATCGGTATCTGCTGGGACCAGTGGTTTCCCGAGACCGCCCGTTGCCTGGCGCTGCAGGGCGCCGAGGTGCTGTTGTTCCCCACCGCCATCGGTTCCGAGCCCGGTGCTGCCGACCTGGATTCCCGCGATCACTGGCAGATGACCATGCGCGGCCACGCCGCGGCCAACCTGCTGCCGGTGGTGGCCGCCAACCGTATCGGCCGCGAAGTGGCAACCACCGACCCGGCATTGCAGATGAGCTTTTACGGTTCGTCCTTCATCTGCAACCACAAGGGCCGCTTGCTGGCCGAGGCCGACCGCGAGACCCCAGGCGTGCTGTTGCAGGCCCTGGATCTGCCGAGCATGCGTGAAGAGCGCCTGACCTGGGGCATCTACCGCGACCGGCGCCCGGACATGTACGGCGCGTTGCTGAGCCTGGACGGTCGTCACCTGGACCCACGCTGGACCACTCAAGGGGTTTGACATGCACACCACCCACAAGCTGTTGCTCGCCTCCCTTGGTCTGCTGCTCGGCGGCGCACTGCCGTCGGCCCAGGCCGAAGAGCAGACCCTGCGCCTGTACAACTGGGCGGACTATTTCGCCGAGGACACCCTGGCCAGGTTCACCGCGCAAACCGGGATCAAGGTGATCTACGACGTCATGGACGGCAGTGAGGTGCTGGAAGCCAAGCTGATGACCGGCGGCAGTGGTTATGACCTGATCTTCCCTGGTGACACCGTGGCCGAGCGGTTGATGCGCGCCGGCAGCCTGCAAGCCCTGGACCCGACGAAGATCGCCGCCCTGGCGGATATCGAGCCTGGCCTGCAACAGCTGCGCAGCCACTATCCCTACGCCAGCAAGGCCACCGTGCCTTACACCTGGGGCACCATCGGCCTGACCTACAACGCCGAGCAGATCGCCCAGCGCCTGCCCAACGCCCCGGTCAATAGCCTGGACCTGCTGTTCAAGCCGGAGCTGGCGGCCAAGTTCGCCGACTGCGGTATTTCGATCATCGACTCCCCCGACGAGGTATTGGCGGTGGTGCTCAACTACCTCGGGCGCGAACCGCGCAGCGCCAAGCCCGAGGACCTGGCGGCGGCCAGTGAATTGCTGCTCAAGCTGCGGCCCTACATTCGCAAGTTCCAGTCGCAGCCGGTGACCGACCTGGTGAATGGCAACCTGTGCCTGTCCCTGGGCTACAGCGGTGACATGACCCAGGCTCAGCGGGCCGCCGATGCCGCGGGGAAAAAGGTCGATTTCCAATACCGCATCCCTCGCGAGGGCACCACGGTGTGGATGGACAACATGGCGATCCCCAAGGATGCCCGGCACCCGGAATACGCCTATGCCTTCATCAATTTCGTCCTGCGCCCGGAGAACATGGCGGCCATCAGCAACTTCACCGGTTACCCCACGGCCAACGCCAAGGCGCGGCCGAGTGTCGACCCGCAGATGCGCAACAACCCGGATATCTACCTGGACGCGGCGACCTACGAGCGGCTGATTCCCGGCAAGGACATCCCCCAGGCCGACATGCGTGCACGCATGCGCACCTGGACCAAATTCAAGACCGCGCCGGTCAAATAGCCGTGCGCACCAACCCTTCAGCCACCGTATGCTGCTGGCGGGTTGAGCGTGATCAATCTGTACTACCGTCTGTACAGCCCCCATGAGAGAACGATCGATGTCGACCCGACGTGAATTTATCAAGCAGGCCTCACTGGTGGCCGGTTTCGGCGCCATGGCGTCCCTGGGCCTGGGTTTCAACGCCCGCCAGGCCCAAGCCGAGGAACAGGAGGGCTGGTACATGCCCGATGAAGGCGATCGCCACCGCCAGGCCTACATGTCCTTTGGCGCCCAGGAAGCCATCTGGGAAGATTTCACCGGCGATGTGCAAGAGGCCCTTGGCCGCATTGCCCGAGCCATTGCCACCTATGAACCGTTGATAGTGTTCTGCCGCGAACACGAGCACGACCTCGCGCAAGAGCTCTGTGGCCGCCGCAATATCACCTACGTGATCACCGAGCTGGACGACATCTGGATGCGCGACATCGGCGCCAACTTCGTCATCAATGAGCAAGGTGGCCTGGGCGCGGTGGATTTCAACTTCAACGGCTGGGGCAACAAGCAGCGTCACGCCAAGGACGCACAGCTGGCGCGGCAAGTCGCCGATGCCGCCGATGCGGTGTATCAGCGCAGCGAACTGGTGGGCGAGGGGGGCGGCATCGAGGTGGATGGCCACGGCACCGGGATCATGACCGAAAGCTCCTGGATCAACCGCAACCGCAACCCCGACTGGAGCAAGGCCGAGGTCGAAGAGGAGCTCAAGGCCCGCCTGGGCCTGCGCAAGATCATCTGGTTGCCGGGGATCAAGGGCAAGGACATCACCGATGCCCACGTCGACTTCTATGCACGCTTCGTCAAGCCCGGGGTGGTGTTGGCCAACCTCGACAACGACCCGGACTCCTATGACCACGCGGTGACCCTCAAGCACCTGGAGATATTGCGCAATGCCACCGATGCCGACGGCCGCAAATTGCAGGTGCATACGGTGTCGCCGCCGCTGAACCCGCGCAAGAGCCGTTTCAGCCGCGGCAACGACGATTTTGCTGCCGGCTACATCAACTACTTCGTGATCAATGGCGCGGTGATTTCCCCGCAGTTCGGCGATTCAAGCGCTGATGCCAAGGCCCTGGCCTTGCTCAGTGAGCTGTATCCCGAGCGCAAGGTGATCCAGTTGGACATCGACGCCATCGCCGCCGGTGGTGGAGGCATTCACTGCGTTACCCATCACCAGCCGCAGGTGTGAGCGATCAAGGGTTGGGCGCGCCTTTCAATCCGTTGGCCGCCCCGGCAAGTCGAGGTGGCGGGTCAGCTCGAAGGTGTCGCCGTTGCGCTTCTTGATCAGCGCCATGATCGGGAATTCGCCATAGATCTTCAGCCACAGGTCAAAGGAGGACGGTTGATTCGAGGTGGCGATCACCGTCTGTGGAAAGTCGTTCCACAGGCGGTAGGTCACTGATTCGATTTCCTCCAGAGGGCTGGTGCTGTCCAGTGCCTCGATCCACACCCGGACTTTATACAGACCGTTGCCTGGCGCCGTCCTGGGATGCAGGACTTCGCTCTGGTGCAGCAAGACAAAGCCGCATTCGAGCATCTGCGCGTAGCTGGCGTTCAAGCGGTCCAGCAGCGGCATATCGTCCAGGGCCACGGGCTTGCCGTTGACCGCGATACCGGTGGTTGAGCCTTTCCATTCCTTGGGCGCGCCAGTCAGGACGAAGTGCTCCTGGTTGCTGTAGTCGCCGGGGCCATAGAGGTGAGTGTGGTATTTGGCGACCAGGACGAAGAACACCAGCAATACCGCAACCGGAAACAGCGCCAGGAACAGCACCACCGGGTGGCTTGGGTTGTTGTAGAACGGGTCCTTGGCTGTCCACAGCACGATCCCGCCAATGGCGTAGACCATGACGATGAACAAGGCAATCAGCCCGAGTGGGTTCTTGTGCATGCCGGCGGCGGTATGCAGCAATCCGCTGCCGGGCAAGGGATCCAGGGAGTGCTTCATGGCGAGCTTCCGATGCAAGCGAATTTGTCCAAGTTAAGCACAGGGGGCATGACCTCGGCGCGCTCGCCACGAACAAAAAATCGAGCAAACGCACGCCGGCTGGCTACCCTGATCCAGGGGCTGGCCAGGTTGATTCACACGTGCGGATTCACTCAGCCAGGTCATCGCCAGGCCGGCCCCTAGGGCCGGCATCGTGCAGTCCAGGCCGGTCGCCTGGCCCTGTGACGCGAGCCATCCTGGCAGCGCAAGGGGCGACACCACTCAGGGAGGGTCTCATGGCCACGTTGGAGGGGAAGTACGTTGAGGAAACCGAACTGCCGGATGGCGATACCTTCGAGATCGGCCTGGTCATGGCCGGGGCAATTTCCGCCGGAGCCTACGAAGCCGGTGTGCTGGATTACCTGTTCGAGGCCCTGGACGCCTGGGAGGCGGCCAAGCTCAAGGCCCGAGGCACGGCCGAGGAGCAGCACATCCCCCAGCACAAAGTGATCATCAAGGTAGTGGCTGCCGCTTCGGCCGGCAGCATGAGTGCGGCGATCATGGCGGTGGCAGGGCGCTATGACTTCAAGCATGTGGGCAGCGCCGAACTGGGTACCCAGTGCCATTCGCAGCAGAATCTGGCGCAACGCACCCAGGCTTACAACAGCGGTCGGGAAAATCCGTTCTTCAGGGCCTGGGTGCAAGACATCTCCATGGACAAATTGCTCACCACCCGTGATCTGGACGCGCCCGACAGCGTGTTGCAGTCTTTGCTGGACAGTACTTCGCTGATGGAAATCACCAACGATTGCCTGGCGTTCAAGGGCGATGGCGTGGTGCATCGGCAATACCTGAGCAATCCGACCCGGTTCATCTTTGCTCTGGCCAACTTGCGCGGGGTGCCTTATTTCCTGCCATTCAGCTCCCAGCCGGGTACGGGGCTGGGCATGTCCATGCACCGTGACTACCGCAGCTTCACCGTCAGCTACAGCCTCGGGGCCGGTGCGCAGACCCTTCGTGCGGATGACCTGGCCCTGGACTGGAGCCCTCAATCGGCTGCGCAGTGGAGTCTCCTGGGGCTGACCGCGGTGTCCAGCGGAGCCTTCCCGGTGGGCCTTGCCCCACGGCCCATGACCCGGCCTTCGTCGGATTACAACTATCGTTTTGTCATCCTGCCAGCCACCCATACTGATCCGATCAGGGCGGTGCGACTTCAGCCCAACACCAAGCGCATGCCTGAGCCGCTGTTCAACAGCTTCATTGTTGACGGCGGCACCATGAACAATGAGCCGGTTGATCTGGCGCATCAGGAACTGGCGGGGCTGATCGGACGTAACACCCGTGATGGGGTGCTAGCACGCAGGGCGTTGCTGATGATTGATCCGTTTCCGGACACTGAAGAGCAAGGCAGTGACAAGATTGCCGGACAGTCTCCGGTGTTGACCTCGGTGATCGGGGACTTGCTGCAGGCATGGAAGTACCAGGCACGCTTCAAGCCCGAGGACCTGGCCCTGGCCGCAGACGAGAATGTCTTCAGCCGTTTTCTGATTGCACCGTCCCGTGGTGATCTCGATCCGACCAAGCCTTCTCTGGCCTGCGGTGCCCTGGGAGGTTTCTCGGGTTTCTTGACTCAGGATTTTCGCCAGCATGACTACTTGCTGGGCCGGCGCAATGCGCAGAAATTTCTCTCGGATGTCTTTACCCTGCCGGTTGCCAATAGCATGTTCGACCCCTTGGACGAGACGCAGAAGGTGGCTGGCACGAAGTGGGTACGCAAGGGTGCCCGAGGTCTGGAGTTGCCGATCATTCCATTGGTAGACAGTCTTTTGCCGAAGGACCTCAGTGGCGGTTTGACCGATGGGCGGACCGAAGCGCTGGGTGATTGGCCCTATGACATGTTCCGCATGTCCAGCATTGAAAGTGCAATGAAAGCGCGGATGAACAGGATTTTCAGCTACAGCATCGCCCACTCGGAATTGAGCTGGTCTTACAGGCTATTGAGCAAAACCGCTGTCGTTGTGTTCAAAGGCAAGATTTATAAAAAAGTCACCAACGCCTTGCTGGATGGGCTGGCCAATGGCGGCTTGATGCCCAAGCGGCCTGACGCCACCGACCAAGGTAAACAGCGCAATTGGTTTGGCTAGCGCTTGCCTGATGGTGATGGAGCCCGGCGGGTTGCAGCTTCAGCGGCTGAGCTGTACGCCGCGCTCGGTCAAGGATGGGCAGGGGGGCGGCACCCGCTGTGTGATCGATCACAGGCCTTGTGTTTAGGCTCAGGCTGCCTGGGGTGAAGCAAGCAATCGCTGACTTTGCGCAGTGTAAGTGGTCTGCCCATATTTATAGGATTGGACTGATAAGGCAGTCCGCTAAGGCCCTAAGCTGGCGCTCTTCAATGCCTAGGGGGACAGCACTTGTCCCGGGCTTTCAGGAGGAGCGCGCAATGAATGATCGTCAACAACCGGTAACGGTCCGCAGGATTCAACCCAGCGACCATGAGCAGTGGTTGCAGCTGTGGCTGGCTTACCAGGACTTCTATCAAGTGAGTCTGGATGAGCAGGTCAGTCTCTCGACCTTCCAGCGCTTTTTCGATCCGCAGGAGCCGGTGTATTCGGCGGTGGCGGTGCAGGGCGATCAGTTGATCGGCTTCGTCAATGCGGTATTGCACCGTTCGACCTGGGCTTCCAGCGACTTCTGTTACCTCGAGGATTTGTACGTCGCCCCGGCGATCCGGGGCAGTGGGGCGGGTAAGTTGTTGATCGAGTGGGTGCAGGGGTTTGCTCGGCAACAGGGGTGTGGGCGGTTGTATTGGCATACTCATGAGACTAATGAGCGGGCGCAGAAACTCTATGATTGGGTGGCGCAGAAGTCGGGGTTTATTGAGTATCGGATGGGGGTGTAGGGGAGAGGGTCTTGGCGGCGGTGTTTTTTTGGAGGGGGGATATTCGTTGCTGAGGTGATGGCCCCTGATGGTTTTGTTCCGGGTGCATATACGTTGCTGTGGTCATGGCTGCAGCAACGGATATGCACCCTCGAGCAATCTACTCCCCCTGCCGAAACACCAAAGCCTTCAAGCCACACTGCACATCTGCATCAGGAAACTCCGGCGGATTCTCCAGCCGCTGCTCAAAGCGCAAACCCGGCGCCACCTCGGCCACTCCTTCCACCAGAAACTCCAGCGCAAACGCCGGATCGTTCATACAGGCCAGGACGCAACCATTGGGCGTCAGCAACTCCGGCAGGCGCCGCAGCACCCGCGCATAGTCCTTGCTCAGCACAAAGCTGCCTTTCTGGAACGACGGCGGATCGATGATCACCAAGTCGTAGGGACCGCCTTGCTTGACCTTGCTCCAGGACTTGAACAGGTCGTGACCGAGGAAACTCACCCGACCGGTGTCGTGGCCGTTGAGCCGGTGGTTGTCGCGGCCACGGCTCAAGGCCGCCCGGGACATGTCGAGGTTGACCACCCGCTCGGCGCCGCCGGCAAGCGCCGCTACCGAGAAACCGCAGGTGTAGGCAAACAGGTTCAGCACGTTCTTGCCCTGGGCATTGTCCCGCACCCAGTTGCGCCCATAGCGCATGTCGAGAAACAACCCGTTGTTCTGCTTGCTGCCCAGGTCTACCTGGTAGAGCAGGCCCTCCTCGGTGATGGTGCAAGACTCCACCGGCGTTCCCAGCAGCCACTCGCCGTGACTGTCGGGCAGGTAGCGGTGCTGCAGCATCAGGCAGCTGGCGCCGCTGGCGGTCCACTGCGCGGTGTCTCCCAGCTCCAGCAGCAATTGCTTGAGGGCCGCGAGCTGCTCGGGTTCGGGCTCCTTGAACAGCGATACCAGCAGCACGCCCTGCAGCCAGTCCGCGGTCAGTTGCTCCAGCCCCGGCCAGCAACGACCGCGGCCATGGAACAGACGCCGGGTTTCAGTGGGCGCGGCGTCCAGGGCGTCGAGTAAATGTTGGTTGAGGGTGGCGAGGGCTAAAGGCGTCATCAGCGGGACCGGCAATATTCGGGGCGGCATTTTAAACACAATTGATTGCGCAGTGATCCGCCATGACTCTCGGGATCGGGGCAGCGGCCCGAATCGTGAGTCGATTGATGGGCGTGCGTTGTGCCGAAATTTCCGTCGTCTGCTGGGAAAACATGAACGGGCAGCCGGCATCTTGGGCATGATCAAGACCCTTGGCGAGCAGCACACGATGCCCGATATCAACGATCTCAGCGTCGATGAACGTCTGGGTCTGATGGTCGACCGCGAGGACGCCTGGGGCTGGGCACCGTTTACCACTGCGCAACGACGAGACATGCTTGAACTTCTGGACGACCGCTACGGACAGCGCTCGACGCTGGTGACCAGCCAGATGCCCGTGGCTAAATGGCATGCGCTGATCGGCGACCCGACCTTGGGCGATGCGATCCTTGATCGGCTGGTGCACAACACTTACCGCATCGAACTCAAGGGTGAATCGGTGCGCAGGCGCTCGACGAAATTGACGATGGCGGGTGCTTCAGACTAACGATGTGAACCTGCGTCGCTGCGCTCCAAGTGGACGTGGAACGAATGTCCAAATGATCGTGGGCTGGGTATCCAAGCGCCGTGGGATCCGCAATAAAGCGGGCAGATCAAACGTTTCAGAAAATCAACTTTAATCCCCCCCCCCCTCCTCAACAAATCAGTATAATCAGCTTGTTTAAAAATAAGAAAAAACAGAAGCACAGGAAGTAACGGAAGAATAGGAACTACATTATGGAATATCAGGAGTCGCAAGAGTGAACGCAAATGAACAAGTGCAAAGCACCGGTAAATACAGCGCCAAGTGGCAGGAGCGCTTTTACTTCTTTGATACTTATGGTTCGCCGAGCGATCCACGATACAAAGCGGCAATTAAGACGCTGCCTGGCTTCAAGAATAAAATGCGCATTAACGCCAACGTGATTGCATTTTTCTTCGGCCCGATTTACCTGTTCGTTCTGGGCCTCTGGAAGAAAAACCTTGCCATACTGGGTATCATACATTGCGATCAATGTCGTGTTGAGTGTGATTTTTGCGATCATTGGCATGGACTTTCCCAAACCGTTGAACGCAGGTCTGAACATCGCTGTCTCCATGACTTATGCGCTCATGACCAACTACTCGTACTACCTGAAAGAAGTGAAAGGTGAACAAAGCTGGAATCCGTTCCAAGGCATGCGTTTCTGATTACAGACTTGGCCAGTCAAGAGCCCGCGCCTCATCATGAGGATGCGGGCTCGTTGTTTCTGAATGGCGAATACAAAAAAACGGCGAAAAAATCTGATTTCGGTGAAAACGATGCCCGGGCATACCCCACAAATCTACCCCAAGGAAGCCTTCTTCGATTTGCATGCGTCGTTGATAAATCGACGTTTTTCAAGGTCGCGTCAACCGTTCTACTATACGGCTTTCTTCTCGATCTGCTGTTCCCGGTCCGGGTTCAGCAGCACCATTCCTATTGGCTGCCAGTTTCGCGTCTGGCCTGGCCAGCGTTCCGGGCTCTTCTCTCGAGCAGGTTCGTACAGCTCATGTCATCGCGCCAGGATTTGATCATCCAGCTTTCCATGACGCTCAGCTGGCGTGACAAAGCGGATCCGACTATGCCGATGCTCAACTGAGCATTCTATTTGCTCTGCCGAACCTTTGGCTGGCTCGAACACAACTGATGGGTATGGGCGAGTTGTGCGGTTAACACGGAGAACCGGACGGAAAAGCCCGTCAGGCGGCTATGCACAAAGCGGTTTTCTGCAAATAGCGATGTGCGTCGGAGTATTTTCGACTTGTTGCCACCTTGCGGCAAGTTGATCGGAGCATCCTTAGGGAAATCCTGAAGAAGACTTCCTGATTTTGGCAAAATGCCGGGACTCCACCCGCCGAGTTTTCCGATGAAGCAAATGACCTTCGCCGATGCCGAGTACGCCGGCAAGCGCAAGCAGACCCGCAAAGAGTTGTTCCTGATCGAGATGGACCAGGTGGTGCCGTGGAAGGGCTTGATTACCCTGATCGAGCCGCATTACCCGAAGGGGAATGGTGGTCGTCCGGCCTATCCGCTGATGGCGATGCTGCGTGTCCACCTGATGCAAAACTGGTTCGGCTACAGCGATGGAGGAGGCGCTGTACGAGACCACTATCCTGCGACAATTTGCTGGGTTGAGCCTGGAGCGCATCTCCGATGAAACCACCATCTTCAACTTCCGCCGGTTGCTGGAGAAGCACGAACTAGCCGCCGGAATCCTGGCCGTGATCAATGGCTATCTGGGCGACCGAGGTCTGTCGCTGCGCCAAGGCACTATCGTGGATGCCACGCTGATCAATGCGCCAAGCTCGACCAAGAACAAGGACGGTAGGCGCGACCCGGACATGCATCAGACCAAGAAGGTCAACCAGTATTACTTCGGCATGAAGGCCCACAGCGTGATGGGCACGGCGGCCAACGTGGCGGATGTCACTCAGGTCGACAAACAGCTGCACGGCGCGGAGAACGTGGTCTGCGCCGATGCCGGTTATACCGGTGTTGAGAAACGTACCGAGCATTATGGGCGCGAGGTGATCTGGCAGATCACGGCACGCCGCAGTACTTACAAGAAGCTGGGCAAGCGCAGCGCTTTGTACAAAGCCAAACGCAAGATCGAGAAGGCCAAGGCGCAGGTTCGGGTCAAGGTCGAACACCCATTCCGAGTGATCAAGCGCCAGTTCGGTTATGTGAAGACGCGTTTCCGTGGTCTGGCGAAGAACACGGCGCAATTGGTGACACCGTTCGCGCTGTCGAACCTGTGGATGGTGCGTAGACATTTACTGACGAGTACAGGAAAGGTGCGCCTGTAATGTGGGGAATAGTTGCCGCGAGGTGCTCGCGGCGGCAAAAAACAAAGAAATGAGCGGGTGACCTGATCGTCTTTGATCGATTCGCCGGGATCAAAATCGGTGGGGCTGAAGTCAGCCAGAAATACATGACTACTTCAGACCATCCTTAGATGGTTTTTTCGGTCTGTGTAGGATGTTTTTTGGTATTCAGAATATTCTCAAGTGTTTTTTGGTTTTTCTGTTTTATTCTAGTTTGGCGTCTAGGTTTTTGATTTTCAGGCTTGATGGTTGATCAGTTGTAGCAGGATCGCTGTGATGTTTCTGTAGGTTGAATACTGTTTAAAAACTTGGGGTGTTTGCTCAAGGCTTTTGCCGTTGTTGGGTGAAGGTTCAAGTTCCCCCCTTGGATCTGGAAAGACGCATTGTCTGGTGGCTGCGTAATAAAGCTTCGCTTTCGAGGCTTTTGTTTATCTTGAAAATACATTGAGTATCTAATATGAAAAGGCTTTCAGTCGCATTGGGCTTGTCCTCCGTAGTTGCTTTCTCTCAACTGGCCATGGCTGTACCTACTGCCGGCGGTGGCGGGGTGGTCAACTTCACCGGCTCGGTAAAGGCCGATACCTGTTATCCGGTCAATGGCACCACTGATGTCAGTGTTCCCCTGGGTGAAGTGCAGGCGCGTGAACTGGGGACTGTCGCTGCGCCAGTCGGCGGTACCGGGGCCAGCACTCCGCTGACCATCAAGTGTGCGTCCGGGACCAAGGTACAGATGTCCTTCAAGCCGGCTGCGGCCGACAAGGTTGAAAGCGGCAAGGCGTTGCGGGTCAACGAAGGGGTCACCGGTGCGGGTTTTGCCAAGAACGTGGCGATTGTCATGCTCAAAGCCGACGGCAGCGTGATGAACCTGGACACCGAGTTCTATGAGGCCAGCTTTGGCAACGGGAGCACGGGCGGCACCATCAACATTCCGCTGAAGGCCGCCTATGTCATCAGCACCGGTTCCACGTCAACCGATGTAACGGCCGGTACCGCCAACGCGAAAATGCCATTCGTACTCTCCTACGAGTGACGGCTCTCTGCAGTGCGGGGGCCCAAGACCCCGCACGGCTTGGTTTTTCAGGTAATTGCATGTCACCTACTTTTTGTTCCATGACTGGTCTGCTGCTATGGATGGCGCTCACGAGCGCGGCCCACGCAGGAATTTCCCTCTCCAGCACACGTCTGGTGTTCAACGAAGGCAGGAAAGAAGAGAGCCTTGTCGTGCGCAATGACGGCGGCGAGATTCTCGTACAGTCCTGGTTGGAGCCGGCCGCAGGGGTCGAGGTCAGGGATCTGCCATTCGTGGTCACGCCGCCGTTGATCCGGGTCGCGCCCAAGCAACAGCAGCTGTTGCGGATCATGTATTCCGGTGCGGGCATGCCAACCGACAAAGAGTCGATCTTCTGGCTTAACGTCCAGGAGATACCGCAATCCACCGATGCCGAGAATGCGTTGCAGTTCGCCATTCGCCAGCGCATCAAAGTCTTCTATCGACCCAAGGGATTGCTCGGGGAGCCGATTCAAGCCGCCACGAAGTTGCAGTGGAAATTACAACGCAATAGTGAAGCCTTTGAGCTTTCGGTGAGCAACTCCGGGCCTTATTACGTAAGCCTGGTGGACCTTGATCTTGAACAAGGTCTGCAAAAGGTTCGATTGGCTGAAGTGCAGATGCTGGCGCCTGGCGCTTCGGTGATTTTGCCGCTGGATAAGGTCAAAGGCAGTGCCGGCGTTGTCTTGAACTTCGGCAGCATGAACGATCATGGAGGTCGCGATCTTTACTCGGTGAAGTTGTTGGAGGGGCAAGTGGCCGTAGCCAATGCCAAAGAGTAAAGCGCATGGTTTTTTTCGATAGCGGCACCGTTTCAGGTGTGTGAAATCCGTAGGGTCGTTGAATGGATACCATGAACTCACCACGGAGCGCACTTGATGTGTGTGGCTTGATGCGGCCTTTATCCGTTGCGCTGACTTGTTTTGAAGGCGTTTTAAGTCGACTGGGTTTCAACAAGTATCAACTTATAGTTCTGCTCGGTTTTCCATGTCTGGTCCTGGGTTCAGAGACCAGCAAGAAGGACATCGTCTCCCCGGAGAAGTCCCAGCAACAGGTCATTCCTTCAACGGCCTTTGGCAGTGGTTTCTTTCAGGGCGGCAGCCGACCTGAAAGCCTGCAGTTCCTGTTGGCCGGCAACAGCGTGATGCCTGGTACCTACCGTGTCGACATCTATGTAAACGGTGATCTCAACAGTCGTCGCGATCTTGATTTCAGCTTGAACGACGCGGGCGACCAGGTTGAACCCTGCCTTACCCTGGCCATGCTCCAGGAGTTCGCCATCGATCTTGGCCGGCTCAAAGACAGCGCGGCCCTTGAACAGGCGCGGGGCGAGAGCTGCATCAAGCTGGTGGAGTTGATCAAGGAAGCCGAGGTGGAGTTCGACGCCTCGCGCCTGCGTTTGAACATCAGCGTGCCCCAGGTTTACCAGGTGGCGGGGGCTCAGGGCTATGTGGATCCCGCGCTTTGGGATCAGGGAGTCAATGCGGCTTTCAGCAACTATCAACTGAACCTGCGGCGCAACAAGAGCAACCAGCACTATGACACGTCCACCTACCTGGGCCTGCAGAACGGACTCAACCTCGGTGCCTGGCGCCTACGCAACGAGTCCAGCCTGACCACGAGCACCGGGCAGCCTACCGAGTTCAACAGCAACCGCAACTTCGCCGAGCACGATGTCACCGTGCTCAAGGCGCAGTTTGCCCTGGGTGAGCTTTATTCCCGGGACAGTCTGTTCGATAGCGTTCGCTACCGGGGCGTGCAGTTGGTGTCCGATGACGCGATGCTGGCCGACAGCGAGCGTGGCTACGCCCCGGTGATCCGTGGCGTGGCCGAAAGCAACGCCACGGTGGAGGTGTACCAGAACGATTACCTGCTCTACAGCACCACCGTCACCCCCGGCCCCTTCGCCTTGACCAACATATATCCCAGTGGCTCCAACGGTGATCTGGAAGTGATCATCATCGAGGCCGACGGTCGTCGTCGGGTGACCCGCCAGGCCTTCGGCAACGTGCCGATCATGGTGCGCAAGGGGCGGCTGACCTTCAGCACCAGCGCCGGCAAGTTCCACAGCAATGACGCGACCTTGGGCAGCCCGGCCTTTCTCAGTTCCGCCTTTGCCTATGGCATTGGCGACAACCTGACCGGGGTCCTCGGTGTCCAGGCCAGCGAGGGGTTCCAGGCCATGAGCCTGGGGATAGGGCGCAATACCTTTATTGGCGCGGTGTCTCTGGACCTCACCCAATCCAGCAGCACCGCCCAGGGGCAGACCAGCCGTGGGCAGAGTGTGCGGATGTTGTACTCCAAGACCTTTATCCATACGGACACGGATTTCATGCTGGCCGCCTATCGCTATTCCACCGAGAACTACCGGACCCTGGACGACCATGTGCGAGCCGTCGGCCACGACCCGGCGAAGGAAACCCTGGGCCGCTCAAGGGCACGCCTGGATCTGACCTTGCAGCAGCGTCTCGGACCACAGCGCCAGTACGGCAGCGCCTACCTGACGGCCAGCGACCAGAGCTACTGGAACAACAGCGACCGCTCCCAGAGTATTTCCGCGGGCTACAGCAACCACTGGCAACGCCTGACCTACGATATAGGTTTCACCCGTACCCTCAATACCGGCAACGGCAGCCGCCGTGACTCGCAGCTCGCGGTTTCGCTGACCCTGCCTTTGGGCCAGGACTCACAGGCCCCGCGTCTGCATCTGCGTAGTACCCGGGACAGCAACAACCAGAACAACACCCAGGCCGGGCTCAGCGGTCACTTCGATCGGGCCAGCCAGTACTCGTTGCAGGCCGGCAACGACAGTGTTGGCGGCAGCAGCGGATTTGCCAGCGTCGGTACCGAGACTGCGGTGGGCCGATTCGACCTGGGTTATGGGCAGGGGCGTGACTACAGCAACTTGAGCCTGGGGGCCAGCGGTTCGGTGGTAGCCCATGGTGGCGGCTTCAACTTTGGTCGGCAGGTCGGCGAGAGCTTTGCCCTGGTGGAAGTCCCTGATACCCCAGGCGTGGGCGTGAGCAATCACATCGGCGTGCGTACCGGCGCCAATGGCTACGCCATCGTGCCGACCCTGCAACCGTATCGATTGAATTGGGTCAGCCTGGACAGCAGCGAGCTGGGCGCCGATGTGGAGCTGGAAAACGCCGTGCATCAATTGGTGCCGCGCCGGGGCGCGGTGCTGCACAGCCGGTATCAGGCCGAGCAGGGCCGGCGCTTGCAATTCCAGCTGTATCAGGCCGATGGCAGTCCCCTGGGGTTTGGTGCCCGGGTCGAGGATGCCCAGGGCAAGCTGCTGGCGATTTCCGATCCTTATGGCAAGGCGCTGACCTTGCTCGGTGAGGACCAGGGCGTGCTCACCCTCAAGTGGGATAAGCAGACCTGCACCGCCGCTTACCGACTGGCGCCGCGCGACAAGGCGTTGAATTTTGAAAACGCCGATTTGAAATGCGACTGAGCGTGCTGATGAAGGTTTTTGTTACGGATGAGTCGCGGCTCTTGAATGTTATAGATGATCAGGCCAGGCCTGGAGTAGGCACTAGATGAACAGGATAAAGGCTAACTTTCGTATCTTCGGTTTTTGCCTGCTGATGGGCGCCGGGTTTTTTGCGCAATCGGTACAGGCGGCCATGTCTTGCGTTTATGAACGCCGTATTGAAGGGGCCTGGTCACAGAAAATCTTGAATATCGATGGCAACCTGCCCATTGGCAGTGTGATTTTCGAGCGAACTCTTGCAGTGGAAGTATCCTTCAAGCGGATAGGTTCAACTGCCTTGGTGGAGGACTTTGTTATCAATGGATATTGGAGCAATACCAACGTCCAACCGCCGAGCTATGCCGCATCGGTTTATGGTACTGCTAATGGAGGAGGGTTTTTGAATGGACTCGGTATCCGTTATACCACCGAGGACGGCAAGATCATCACTCAGGGTGCGTTTCTGCTGAAGGCCGGAAGGTTCCAGCCTTATCAGGAACCCTCGAATCAATATGCGGTGCTAAAACAGCAGGTTGTGAAAATGAATGATCAATTTACCAAGGGCGGGACTATCGAAGCTTTATACGCAGTGATGGTTGTCGCGACGTTTCCTGCAGGCGTTTGTGGAGGGGATGCACATGCCTGGATAGAAATGGACCTGAACCTGAAAATCCCTGATCCGGTCCAGTCAACGTGTACGCTGGATACCAAGCTCCTCGGGGTCGATTGGCCGCCATTGGCCTCCGATGAGCTGGCGCTTTACGAGTTGAGTCAGAAGCGCAGTGTCGAAATCGTGCTCAGTCAATGCGGCAAAGGGGTGAAGCCCAATATCCATTTTGCCTCCTACCGTGACCTGTCCAGGGGCAAGTACCAGAACCTGGTGGTGTCGACAACCGATGACAGGATCATCGATGGACTCTATATCCGCTTGAAAAATGCCAACAATGGCGCGGACATCCGGTTTGGCAATCCGGCAGCGGTGACGGGGGACTCTTCGGTCTGGTTCAACGTCGGCACTGCGCAGACCGATAAAGCCACCCTCAGGCAAACAATCGATATCTATCTCGAACGCACCAAGGACAAGTTGCGGGTAGGCCCTTGGGTCAGCAATGTGAGCTTCATCATCAGCTACCCCTGACCCGGGTTACTGCGATCACTCGAAGTTCCGCGGTCGACCCATGGCGCGCCAGGCCGCGAGTCGGCGATCCATCGGCACTGCTAGCCGATCACAGTTGCTCCAGCTGTTTTTCACCCGGTAAATCGCCTGCGGGTCGAGCGCCAAGGCTTGCAGGCAGTCGTCGACATAGCCGCGGTGGTTGTCTCGCCCCTGATAGTAGGCCATGGTCAAGGCATTGCTCATGCTTGAGGGGCCTGTTGTATGAGAGGGACGAGGTCGCCGCGTTCGGCGGCTTTTTCCGGTAGGTGGGACACGCTCGGGAATCCGTTCGGTCAGGTTGTAAAAGCCGCGTCATGGTCGCGCTGCGAAGCCGCGGCTTGCCATGTCTATTTCCAGAATGTGTTGAGCGGGGACGGGGTGCAGATCCTGTCGCCCCATTACCTCGGCGATCCGCAGCTGGCGAAGTGGGGCCCCGGGGAGCACTGGCCTGCCAGCGCGCGGGTTGAGCATGGACGCCTCCCAGGGGGTTGAGTAGGATGGCGCGTTCGTGCTGTTTGCCGCTTACGGACGATTCCTGTGGTGGCATCGGTGCTGCACCGCTGAGCCTGAAAACAGCCGGTCAGCAGACTTTTTCGGGCCCTTTGCCGCCCGCCGTGCCCTTGATCCGAGGTTGCCTGCTCCATGTCGATTGTCGCTCAGCGCCCGCTCTGGCAGGTGTATCTGATCTTCCTGTTGCCCATGGTCTTGTCCAACTTCCTGCAGTCGTTTTCCGGCACCCTCAATGGCATCTACATTGGCCAGATGCTGGGTACCCAGGCGCTGGCGGCGGTGTCGGGGATGTTCCCCATCGTGTTCTTCTTCATTGCCCTGGTGATCGGCCTGGGGGGCGGTGCCTCGGTGCTGATCGGCCAGGCCTGGGGGGCCAGGGAGCTGGATACGGTGAAGTCGGTGGCGGGCAGCACGCTGTTGCTCGGCGCGATGATCGGCTTGCTGGGGGCGGTGCTGGGCAGCCTGTTCGCGCGGCCGGCCCTGCAAGGGCTGGGCACCCCCCTGGATGTGCTGGACGAGGCGGTGGGGTATGCCCGGGTGATGATGCTGATCATGCCGTTGCTGCTGGTGTTCGTGCTGTTCACCCAGTTGCTGCGGGGGGTCAGCGATACCCTGTCGCCGTTGCTGGCGTTGATCGTCTCGACCCTGGTGGGCCTGCTCCTGACGCCGGCGCTGATCCTTGGCTGGCTGGGCCTGCCGCCCATGGGCATCCAGAGTGCGGCCTTCGCCGGGCTGGTGGGGAACATCTTCGCCATGGGGTTTCTGGTCTGGCGCTTGAGTGGCCGCAACCATCCCCTGGCCCCGGACCGGGCACTGTTCGCGGCGATGAAACTGGACCCGGCGATCCTCGCCAAGGTGCTGCGCATCGGCCTGCCCACCGGGGTGCAGATGGTGGTGATCTCGTTGTCTGAGCTGGTGATCCTGTCCCTGGTCAACCGCCATGGTTCCCAGGCCACCGCGGCGTATGGCGCGGTGACTCAGATCGTCAATTACGTGCAGTTCCCGGCACTGTCGATCGCCATCACCGCCTCGATCCTCGGGGCCCAGGCCATCGGTGCCGGACAGTTGCAGCGGATCACCCCGATCCTGCGCACGGGGCTGGCGATCAACCTGTGCCTGACCGGCGCCCTGGTGTTGCTTGGCTACCTGATTTCCCACTGGCTGTTGGGATTGTTCATCATCGATCCGGCGGCCCTGGTGCAGGCCGAACACCTGCTGCACATCATGCTCTGGAGCATCCTGGTGTTCGGTTTCCAGGCGGTGGTGGGCGGCATCATGCGCGCCAGCGGCACGGTGTTGATGCCGGTGGCAATCTCGATTTTTTGCATCCTTGGGGTGCAGGTGCCGGCGGCCTATTTGCTGGATGCGCACTATGGCCTGCAAGGGGTATGGATGGCCTTCCCGGTGGCGTACCTGACCATGCTGGTGCTGCAGACCTGCTATTTCAAACTGGTCTGGCGGCACAAACAGATCCAGCGCCTGATCTGACAGCGGATTCAACCCGTCTTGGCGCTCAAGTCAGGAACCCTTGGAGGGGGGGAGGCAAGACCACTGTATGGTGGCGATTGTGGCGGACGTCACTCAGGTTGCCGAGTTGCTGCGGGCAGGTGAAAACGCGCGGTATGCCGACGTTGGGTACACCGGTGTTGCGCGTTTCATATAGAGAGATGAGCTGAGAAACCCAGCACAGCGGTGCGCATGCGAGAGTTCGCGATAAATCGCACCGAGCGGTATGGCGTATTCAACTTGCCGCGTGGTCGCGACAAGTTGATCGGGGGTTCTTAGAGAACTTGGCTACAGTTTTTGTTGGCGGCTGTTAACCGGAAGTTCACCCTGTGATGTTTTTCAATGGCGCTCTACAATTTAAATGAAAGGGCAGAAAAAACCATCCCGCCACTTCCTGCCCAACCCATGCAGAACTGATCTTTTTCAACTACGCCTCGACTAATGGCATCGAAAATCCCAAAAGGTATCGATGCGGTAATGATGTTGCCTGTTTTATGCCCGACGTGATGCAGTTTGTCATCGATGCCGATGATCTCGCCAATGTGATCCCACATTTTTGGTGAGCCAGTGTGGATGAACATTTTATGAATGTCCGAGCCAGTTACTTTGTGCATGTTAAAGACGTTTATCGCTTCGTTTCGACCATCTTCATGCAAGGCCGCAGCGTAAGAGTTGAATTGATACTCCCCGCCTGTTGGTGAAATGCGAGGCGTATCCTCCTCGTTGCAGAACAGCTTCCAATCTGGCAGGGAAATGGTAGAAAGATCGCTCAAGTCAGGCCTGCTGATATAAGAGAACCTGAAGTTTTTAGGTGATTCATTGCTGAGTATGGTGACTGTTGCTGCTTCTCCGATGGTAAAGCTTGGGAACTTGTACGCCAGTTCTGACGGGGACTCTAACGTAAAGTTCTTTGGCATCACTGGCCCGCCGTCAGACATGCCAAACTCCATGTTGACAATGACCGCGTGGCGTATCTCACCCGCTTCCATCTTGCTGTTGATGACGTCCATGGCCGTCACCCAGCCGTTGCAGGCGTCGACAACATCGAAATTTCTGCAGCTCAGGCCCAGGGCCTTGGCGATGAACGTACTGTTGGCTGGCTCAATAAACCCTCGTGTAACGTTGGGGTAAATTAACAAGTCAACGTCTGCCTTGCTGATGTTGGCCTGTGCTAACGCTGAGTTGAATGCCGCCTCCATCAGTTGCATTGGTTTTTCTCCGGCGCCTAACCAATGCCGTGTTTCGATTCCACTTTTATCAAGTAGTTTGCCGATGGTTTTCAGTGTTTTTGGCAAGTCATCCTGGAAGGTGTTTTTCGAGTGTTGCTCAACCAATTCAAGAACATCTTGGTTTGTAACGATTCGCGAAGGAAGAATTCCTGAAAGTCCTACGATTTTCATACAGCATCCTTGTTTAAGTGTTCATCCATGACGATGAGTGTGCAGGAGCAAAAATGACTCATTCATTACTTGCCAAGAGCGAAGGTTATTTCGCTTTGAGAATCTTTATTTTAACTAGTAATTTCCCTTCCTAGTTGCACTAAGTGATTGGAGAACATATTTTTAGCACAGAAAGTCATGAAAGCAAGGTCGCTACTAAAATTTAAATTTTTATGGCTTTTAGATCATCTAGGCAGCAGCGCTGTTGTCATGCTCAAACAGAAAATAAAAACATCCGATCATGTGTCTTGAAGCGGAATCGGTTTATGACATGCATCAAGATTTTCTCAACTAGTGTGCTGTTCGCTAAGTGACTTATCGAGTGCTTGCCGACACCTCAAGCGTGATCTTTACCTTGGGCTGTGTACCGTGAGTGTGCTGGGCATCACCCTTGGCCCAGAGGCGACACCAAGCCGTACGGTGCAGCGGCAGTGGCTTTGTCCACCCAGATCGAACTCGCAGGGTTATTCGGGGCATGGCTCGGATACTGACCCCGTGGCGGATCTGAAGCCGGGTTTCAATTCCTCCGGGCCTGGGCTGGCGGGAGGCGCTGCCAACCTTGGATCACGATGTACAGCAGCGGCCCGATAGAGACGAAGACCGCTGTCAGCAGCAGGTAGGGCAGCACCGAGAATACCGAGCGCCCGCGGCGGCGGGCGTCGCTCAACATCCAGGCCGAGGCCAGCAGCGCCATCAGGTACAGATCGATTACCACTTGTGCGGTGTCGGGCCGCGACAATAGTTGCAGGCCGAACTGCAGCAGTGACTGCTCGGCCTGGAGCAGGGTGAACAGGGTGTAGCCGCTGAAGGCCAGCAGGGCCAGGAGCGCGGGATAGGGACGGTGCATGCAAGAGTCCTCGATCAGTCAGGGCGTGGGCAGGCGGTTTGGCGGCGTTGCCGGCTCAGGTCCAGCAGCAGGCAGAGCAGGCCGGCACCGCCGCAGGCGAAGATCAGAGCCTGGGACAACGGCGAGTCGAACAGACACAGCGGATGTTCGCGCAGGTTGAAGTGCAGCCCGGCGTGGACCACGGCGAAGCCTGTCAGCAGCCGTCGGCTGTTGCGGCGCACGCCAGGACGCGGATGCCCGGCGAGCCAGATCAACCCGGCAACTAGGGGGATGTGCAGGGCGATGAACAGCTCCTGGCCGAGCATTGGCTCAAGGTGGCGCAAGCCATACAGCAGGCGCCATTCGGACTGGGCCACGGCGTCCAGTTCATGGCCGGCGAACAGGGCCACGCAAAGCACCCAGAGTGTTTTTCTCACGGTGAAACTCCTTGAACTACGGGAAGCAAACAGGCTAAGTGGCAACCCAGCCGTCACTCAATGACCCCACAGGTCATAGACAGGAGGGCGGCCAATCCTGTCAGCTGTGCCTGGCACGACGATCACCTTCAAGGAGCGAGCAGTGATGACCGAACAGACACCGGGCCCTACCAGCGGCCGGTTGATCCGTGCAGCCCGCCCCGAGGATGTGCCAGCCATGCTCGGCTTCGATGCCTATGCCAGTGCCCACCCCGGGCGTGGCCTGGCGATCCATCGGGCCGTCGAGCAGGGCCAGTGCTGGGTCGAGGTCGAGTCCGCCAGCGTGCTCGGCTACCTGCTGCTCAGCCATGATTTTTTCGACCAGGGCTTCGTTTCCCTGGTGGTGGTGGCGCCCGACCAGCAACGTCGGGGCGTGGCCCTGCGGCTGCTGGAGGCGGCGCAGCAGGCCTGCAGGACAGCCAAGCTGTTCATCTCTACCAACCGCTCCAACCAGGCGGCCCGGGCGCTGATTGCCAAGGCCGGATTCCTGCCCAGCGGAGTGGTGGAGAACCTTGACCAGAACGATCCTGAACTGATCTATTTCAAGCCTGTGCGCTGATCGCCAAGGCTTTCGCAGAATGCGCCCATACAGGACGACCCCGCCCCATGCTCGAATCTCATGAATCCGCCGCCGTCGGCTCGCTTTCCGTGGGCATGTTGTTGCGTGAACTGCGTCAGCAGGCGCGCTTGAGCCAGCTGGAGCTGGCCTTGCAGGCGGGCATGTCGCAACGGCACCTGAGCTGCGTCGAGACCGGTCGCGCGCACCCCAGTGCCGGGCTGCTGCACAGCGTGCTGGGCACCCTGGATACCCCGTTGCAAACCCGCAATCGAGTGTTTCTCGCTGCCGGCTACGCCCCGCGCTACGCCGCCCTGGCGTTGAATGATCCGGGCCTGGAGCCGGTGCGCACGGCGCTGATGCACCTGCTCAAGGCCAACAATCCGGCGCCGGCGATTGTCATCGACAGCCACTGGCAGGTACTGGCGGCCAACCGCGCAACCACTGCCTTGTTTCAGCTGTTGGGGCTGCCGCTGGACGCAATCGAGCAGGGCTTCAACCTGTTGGCGACCCTGCTGGCGCCCGGCGGTTTCGGTGACTGCCTGATCAATGCCGAGGAGATTCGTCAGGTGGCCTGGCAGCGGGCGGCGCGCGAGGCAGCGGTTGATCCGGGGCTGGCGACCTGGCTGGCGAGCCTGCCGTTTCCCGGAGAGTCGGTGGCGACGCCTGACCTGGCCACGCCACTGCTGTTGACCCGGGTCCGCAGTCCCCTGGGCGAACTGCGCTTTCTCTCCACCTTCACCACCTTCGGCATGCCCCAGGACATCACCGTCGCCTCGTTGCGCATCGAGCACCTGATACCCGCAGATGAGTCGACCTGGCAGGCGCTGACCGAGGCTTGTGAAGGCCTTGCGGCAAGCGAACCGGGTTAGATCGCCAGGGCCCGGGCCGGCAGCTCGGGGCGGCTGTCCGAGGCCGGAAGCGCGCCGCCCAGGACCATGCGCGTCAGGGTCGCGGCAACGCCTTGGAAGTCCTCGGCGCTGGGGCCGTTGTTGTGGTTCATCAAGGCGATCTGCCAGCCGAGGGTGGGGTAAGTCTGGGTCGCCGCGCCGATGAACAGCAACAGATGTTCCGGGTCGATGGCGGCGATCAGGCCACGCTCGGCCCAACGGCGCAGGCAGTCGATTTCGCTGCGGTTCTGCGCTTCCAGGCTTTCGCGCCAGGTGCGCGGCAACTGCTGCGCGCCGTGCAGCAGTTCGCTGCAGAGGATCTTCGAGCGTAGAGGAAACCCCTGGACGATCTGCACCCGCGCCTCGATGTAGGCCTTGAGCGCGGGGCCGGGGTCGGCGTCCTCATGCAGCAGCAATGAAGCCAGGCGCAGAGGTTCCAGCAACGGCTGCAAGACCTCGGCGTAGAGATTTTCCTTGGTGTGGAAGTAGTAATAGAGATTGGCCTTGGGCACCCCGGCGCGCAGCGCGATGTCCAGGGTCTGGCAACCACTGAAGCCCTTGGCGGCGAACTCGTTGCGAGCGGCGTCGAGAATCAGTTGCCGGTGGCGCAGTCGGGAGCGGCGTTCCCGGCTCGCCGGCGCGTCCACCTGAAGTTGTCCCGAGTGAGCCTCAATGGCGGGTGGGGGCACAGCAGCGGTGGTCGGTGAAGGGCGATGCATGGGGACGTCTCAAGGTTCGATATTCGCAATATACAAAAGTATATAGCGAAACGCTTGTGTCCGGCTCAAGTGCTGATGCATCTGGATATGGCTTGCTTGGGGAAGGCGGCGAGGCCGGGACTGGCAGGCAGTTCCGGCCCCGGGGCAGCGTCAGGCGCTGCGCGTGCGACTGCGGGTCCAGCGGCGTGCCAGGTAGGTATAGACCGACAGGTTGATCAGCAGCACCAGGCTGCCCAGCCATAGCTGGATGCCCGGGGTCAGTCCGGCGGGATAGATCAGTGGGATCAGGTAATGCTCGATGAACCCGGCGCCGTAGCCGTCCTGTCCGGCAGCATGGCGCAGGAGGTTTTCCCAGCGGGTCAGCGGGCATTCCAGGTGCCAGACTTCCACAGCCACGCCCCAGGCCGCGGCGGGCAGGTGCAGCAGCATCAGCCGTGGCTGGCGCAGTACCAGCAGTCCGCCCAACAGGACGAAAAGGATGAATGACAGGTGAAACAGCACCAGGCTGTCAGCGGCAATGCGGTAGAGCATGGGGGGTCCTTGTATGAGAGGCAGGTCCGTGGCGCAGGCGCCCGGGGCAATATACCGATGGCGGGGCAATCGTGGGCGGCGATTCTCCGCGGCGCGGGAAAAAAGCCTGGGTCGGCAGCGCTGCGGTTTTCCTCCGAATCCCGGCACGCTGCTACCTATACTGCATGGATGTCGGGGCGCGGTGCTGGACCTGACACCGTCTTTCAGGGAGGGACCTGCCTTGTTACCGCTGGCGACTCGCTGCCGTCATGGGGGGGCCTTGTTCAGTCTCGGTGCGCTGATGGTGTTGCTGCTGGCCATCGCCGGGTGCGCCGGACGCGCCCCGGTGCCGGTTGCGCTGCCTACGGTCAGCCCGGCCACCTGGCGCCAGGTCGATGGCG
Source organism: Pseudomonas sp. Fl5BN2 (assembly GCF_009908205.1). Lineage (NCBI taxonomy): Bacteria > Pseudomonadati > Pseudomonadota > Gammaproteobacteria > Pseudomonadales > Pseudomonadaceae > Pseudomonas > Pseudomonas sp. Fl5BN2. The sequence goes on from NZ_JAAARL010000024.1 coordinate 67,374, forward strand.
AACTGCTGGACGCCGCAGGTTCCGCCACCGAGCAGGCCGAGGTCTATGCCCGGGGCTCCATGGAGCATTGGCGAACCCGGGTCTATCAACAGACCGACGAGAACTTCATCCCCTGGTTCAGTGGCTACTGGACCCAGGAGTGGCTGTCGCTCAAGGTTGGCTGGTATTCGCTGAACAGTCGGGGCGACAGTGGGCAATCGTCGCAGCGCCTGGCCGGATACCTGCAGGAGCAATACCAGCAGCGAGTGCTGGCGCCGGTGGCCCTGGAAATCGATGCCAATGAGATCACCGGCGAGGCCATGGAGTTCTACGTGCAACTGCTGCGCCAGCAACTGGCGCTGATCACTGCCCGTCATCAGTTGCCGGCGTCGCAACTGGACCAGCACCTCGATCGGTTCCTGGCCATCGACCTCGGCCCGGGCGCCGACCAGCGCGCCTCGTTGAGGCAACTGCTGCGGGTCGAGCCGGTTGCCCGCTTGCCGGCCTATGGGCCGTTGTTGCAGAAGATCCACGGGGCTGCGGCCACCGAGGAGGGCGTGGCGCCGCCGGGGGTGTCTCAGGTGGCACAGGTGACCAGTGAAAAACTCCAGGCCCAGTTCGCCAGCCGCGGTGTGGCCGGCGCCGTGGCTGCCGCGGTGGGCCGGGTGGCCGGAGCGCTGATCTCGGTGGGCGTGGCGGGCGTGCGGGCCATGGTGCAGAGCCATGACCGTGAGGATCTGCAGGCGCAGACTCGGCAGGATCTGGGCGCCGCGTTCGATCAGGCCTGGCTCAAGCAGTTGCACGACCCCGAGCATGGGGTCATGGCCGGGGTGTATTACCTCGGCCAGCAGATCGAAGGCCAACTGCAACGGCAGCAGCCGGTGGTTGAGCAGGGCGGCGCTGCAGGCGCCCCTTGAGGCACCGGAGGCGGATCAGCTTGGGCCGCGCGCGCTGGAGTCCGGGATCTCGCCAGGTCGAGGCGTCTGCGGCAGGATCACTTCAGGGGCGCTGATCCCCGCCGCATGGCGTCCGGCGATGTAGCCGAAGGTCATCGCCGGCCCCAGGTTGATGCCACCGGACGGATAGAAGCCACCCATCACACTGGCCATGTCGGTGCCCGCCGCATACAGCCCCGGGATCGCCGCGCCGGCCGGGTCCAGCACCTGGGCCTGGGGGTTGGTCTTGAGTCCGGCAAAACTGCCGAAACTCCCGGGCAGCACCTTCACCGCATAGAACGGCCCCTGCTGGATCGGTGCCACGCAGGGGTTGGGGCCCGGATACAGGGCATCGCCCTGCTTGCGGTTATAGGGCGTCGAACCACGGCCGAACTCGGGGTCCTGGCCTTGCCGGGCATGTTGATTGAACTGCTGCACCGTGGTCGCCAGGCCTTGGGGGTCGATGCCGCAACGCTGCGCCAGGGCCTCGATGGAGTCGGCTCGTTGCAGGTAGCCGCTGCGCACCAGCGGTGCCACGGGCAGCGGGAAGGGCCGCGCATAACCCAGCCCGTAGCGCCGCTGGAAGCGGTGGTCGCAGATCAGCCAGGAGGCCACTTCCTCACCCGCGGGAACCGTCTCGAGCATGGCGGCGGTGTAGTCGTAGTAACCGTCGGCCTCGTTGACGAAGCGCTTGCCGTTGGCCAACACCCCGATCAGCCCGGGCTTGGCCCGGTCGATGATGTGGGGAAAGTGCCCGATGCTGCCGTCGGCGTGCGGCACCCGCGACACGGGAGCCCAGGCCATCGGGCTGGCGAGGTCGGTCACCAGCACGGCGCCCGCGCTTTCACCGAGCCGGATACCGTCCCCCGCGCAGCTCAGCGGCGGCAGGGCCAGGTGCTCGTCGGGGCCTGGAGCCCGGGGCAGCAGCGCCTGGCGCCGAGCCGGGTCATGGGCAAAACCGCCGGCCGCCAGCAGCACGCCGCGACGGGCACGGATTTCCCGCAAGCCCTGTGGCGTCTCGACCAGCGCCCCCCGCACCCCGTGCTCATCGCGCAGCAACGAGCGGGCCGGTGTGGACTCCAGCAAGCTCACGCCGAGGTCCTGGGCCGATTTTGCCAACCGGCCGATCAGCGCCACGCCGTTTACCAGGTGCATGGCTCGACCGTGCAGGGCCAGGTCCCGCAGGTGGCGCAGGAAACGCTTGGCGACATGCCGCAGCGACTTGAACGAACGGGTCATGCTGAGAAAGGCGCCCAGGTCGGCACCGGCCATGATCGGCATGCCCATGAACGAGGTTTCCCGCAGGGTCCTGCGCAGTCGCGACAGCAAAGGACCAATGGCCCGGGCGTCGTAGGGCGCGGCAATCACCTGGTGACCCTCGATGCCGGCGCCGGGAACTTGGCCATGAATATCCGGAATGCCGTTGCCATCGACGAATTGCAGGGCGGTGTGTTGCTCGAAGAAGGCCACCATCTGCGGCCCGTTATCGAGCAGGGCATCGATGCGTGCTGCGTCGTAGCGTTCGGCGAGTTCATGCTTGAGGTAGGTGCGCGGCTGCTGCGGGTCTTCATCGATGCCGGCGCGACGTGCCAGGGGATTGCCCGGCACCCACATCCAGCCACCGGACCAGGCGCTGGCACCGCCGAAGGTGCTGTCCTTCTCCACCACGATCACCTTGAGACCGTGCCAGGCGGCGGTTACGGCGCAGGCCAGGCCTGCGGCACCGGAGCCGATCACCAACAGGTCACAGTCCAAGGGGGGGAGGGTTGCGCAGGGAGCTTCGCTCACGATGACAGGCCTTTTTTGATTATTGTGGAAAAGTGGAATTATGTTCCACTTTTGTGGAAAACTATTCCATAGCGTCTGGGAGGCTGTCAAACCAGACTCGGTTCGCCCGCGGCAACGCCCAGTGGTCGGGAGTTGCCGGGGGCATGAGAAGAGGCGGCGCGACTGTTCGACGCGTTGCTAGGGGGGGCTCAGAGCGCGTTGGGTTTACGCAGAATCAGATCGAACCGGTGGTTGTACTTGGGACCGCGCAGGCTTTTGCCCAGGCCTTCGCTTTCCGCGAAATGCTCGATTTCCAGGCCGGCACAGAGTTCCAGTGCCGCGCTGCGCGAGTGAAAGGTCCGGTCCGGGTCCGTGGACCATTGATCCCGCTCACCGAACAACTGGCCCACCAGCAGCGCCCCGGGCTGCAAAGCCTCGACCTGCAACTGCCAGAACCTGGCGAACCACTCCGGGTGGCAGAACGGCCAGGCCAGGCCGGCATGAATCAACTGCGCGGGTGGCAGTTCGTCGAGGGTTTCAAAGTGCTGCTGGAGAGTGCGCAGGCGACCGGCAGCCAGAGGGCCGACCCGGGTCCTGAGGCGCTCGATGGCCATGGCTTCCTGGTCGATGGCCAGTACCTGCCAGCCGCGCTCTAGCAGCAGGCAGGTTTCGATGCCTGAGCCGCAGCCCAGGTCCAGGGCCTGCGGTGGGGTTGCTGCCGGTACGCCCAGGTCCAGGGCACGGCTCAACAGGGCGGAAGGTGCGCGACCTTCGAAGGTCTTGTAGAAGGCCTCCCAACGGGCGGATTCATCGAAGTCGGGTTCTTGCATGTCACGATTCCTGCTTTGTCGAGATGACATCCTAACGGACTCGAGCGGTTTTCTTGGGGGCCGCCTTGCTGCTGATCAGGTACGCCGCGCCCCCCGAGGTTGGCACTGTCTTGTGGGTGTTCCGGCGTTGGCTCAACCCTGTGCTGAGTGAAGAAAGGCCAGCACGCGATGGGCGCCATGACACAAAGCGATATTCCAGCAATCAGCGCCATCCTGATCGCGTTGCCGTGGGTCGCCGCCGGCGGTGAGCATGGCCTTGAACAGCTCTAACTCATCATCTTCGGCCGCCAGCATTAGTGGCGTTCGACCCGGGCAGGGATAGGCGTGAGGTGTATTGGGCAGGCCACCATGACGCAGCAGCAAATGTCCGATGTTGATCAATTGCCTGGGGGTGCAGCGCTCGCGCTTCAGATCCAGCACGGTCTTGAGCGCTATTTGATACAGCGGATGCTCGGGGGGCAGGGGTGTCTGCTGGCCGAATGCTCCGGCACTGACGCCCAGGTAGCGCCGCAGCACATCACGGATGACGGCGTCTGGTTGCCGGGTCAGCTTGCATACGATCTCCAGTGTCTTGTCCGGTTGTTGCAACTGGCACAGCTTGCTGAGGCAGTTGTACAGCGGTGTCAACGCCGGATAGAGCCCGGGAGCATTGGCCGAGGCGCCCATTTCCAGGAGCTGGGCCACCAGCTCGACGTCGCCGCTATCGATGGCCAGCATCAATGGGGTCAGTTGCTTGCGGTGGGTCCGTCGATTGAGGGTGGCGGGGTCGTGCGGTTGGGCCAGCAGCAGATCAAGGGTCGCTCGCTCACCGGTTTTCTGGGCACGTTGCAGGGCACAGAGCAGCGCCGAGCCGTCGGCCTCGTCGCTCAGGTTGACATCGGCGCCATGCTGCAACAGGGCACTGACCGCCTCGGCCTGACCTTCCGAGGCGAACCAGACCAATTGCGGGTAGCGACGTTTCTGGCGATCCTGGGTGTAGACCGAAATAACCCGGTTAGGGTGTTGCAAGTCCACCTTGATTCGCTCGGTGGCGGCAGGATCGAAGACCAGGATTGGCAGCGTCTGTGGCTGTTTGACAGGGTTGGCTTGCGGAAAAAAGCCAGCGTGCGGAAACAGTCTGGCGTAGAGCTGCTTCAGCTGGCTGATTTCCCAGTCGCTGATCACTGGGTTCTGCTTCAGGCCCAGGGAGGTAAACAGCCCAAGTACCACCGCTTGATGTTTTAACTGCTTGAGCCGAATCTTCTTCCCCAGCATGGCGGCCAGGGCCAGGGATTCTTGCAGCAGGCAAAGTTGGAAACGCCCGGCGCGATACAAGGCGGCCTCCAGAGCTGTGTCGTAGTGCTCCAGGGCCGCCGAGTAGTTTCCCGACAGCAGTTGCCAGCGGCCTTCGAACCAGGCACTGAAATACCCGGTCCGACGGTCCTCGTCATACCGGCTCTGCAGCTTGATGAAGTCGTCCAGTACCTGGCGTGATTGGGCCTGGCTGTCGATGGATTTATCTCGGTCCGGGGCCAGATGTTCCAGTAGCCATTGGGCGCCTGGCTTGAGAATGTTCAAGCGCTGTCCAGCCTCGTGGTTGAGGGCCTCCAGCGCCTGCCGGCCATCCTGCAACGAGGACGCTAGCAGCAGCGCGTGCAGCACCTGTTGCCTGAAGCCCGGATACCCGGCGCCGAGCATCGCCTGATCGAAGTGACCCAGGGCCCGGGCAGTTACCAGCCAGCGCCCCAGGTTGGCCACCAGCAAAGGTTGGCGGCTAACGTTGCTCAGCGCCTTGAGCAGACTCTTGAGACTCGACAGGGCAGCCGGTTGCGTACCTTTGCGCCAGCGCCCCAATTGGTCCCGGGCATCCTTGCTGTCCGGGTAGATCCGCCGGGCCAACGGCTGGGCGCTGTCGCCGGTCTGTTGCTCGAACCAGCACAGGGCCACGTCCAATGGTGCTCGGTCGGGGTCCAGCAGGTGCGCCAGCTCCGGGCCGCCGAAGCGTTGGCGCAATCGCCCGAGAAAGTCGCCGGTCAAGCCGGCGTAGTGCTGCACCAGCGTCGGCAGGGCTTGCTCGCGGTTCAGGCTGTCGAGCCCGACGTCCTTGACCAGTTCGAGGTAATGCTCCTGCAGGTAGTCGATGAAGGTTTCAAGTTCTTCGGCAAACTCGCGATCCAGGCGACTCAGTGGTTCGATCAGCAAGTCGCGCTTGATCTCGGCAAACAGGCTCCAGTCGTGCTCACTGCCCGCCAGATCTGACAACTGCTTGCGCCGCGCGGCGTCGCTGGATTTGCTATCGAAGGCGGTCGTGAGCAACTGGTAGCACTCTCCCAGGCTGGGAAAGGGTGAGCGGGCTATAGGCATTCGAGCCTCCGTAACATCAGTCTGAAATTCAGCAGTGCGCGGCAGTCGCTTGGGGTGCAGGGCACCGGGATCGAGCCCTTGCCCGGGGCGCTGAGCTTCCCATGGCGCTTGCCGCGATGGAACAGCCAGCCCAGTGGTAATTGCTGTTTGACCAGCCTGGCGATGTCCTTGTCATTGCTGTAATGGGGCATGACGGCCTCCTTGGCCTGGCCCACGCCAGTGAGGGCTGACGTGGGCTCTTGGGGGAGGGTTACGGTTTGGCGTTTTTCGCTGCGGCGCGTTCTGCCCGTGCGGCGAAGCTGTCCGCTGGTACCTGGCCGTTGCCAGTCCTGGCGGTGCTGCTAGCGATGCGCGAGGCGGCTGGCTGGTTCATCGGCGATTTGCTGGCAGGGGATTTCGTGTTGGACATGTGGCTGATCTCCGTAGTGGCTGCCGTAGTGGCAGTACCCCGAAGATACGCAGCCCGAGAGAGGTTGGCGGCGGCGCCGATGGCGCAAAAAAATCGAAAAGTATCGGCCGTGCTGCAACAGCCGCCATAGCGTTCATGTGCCGGCTCTCACCGGCGGCGTTGGCGCGCCGTGCAACCAGCTGATGGCGCGCAGGCGGCAGGACTGAGCATCAGCGGTTGCCGCCTGGAATGAAGCGGGCCCCATCAGGGGCCCGTTTTGTATCAGCTCACTACGCGGTAGCAGGGCACATAGGCCGCGCCGCCCGGCAGCTTCATCCGGTGCTGCTCGACGAAGGATTTGAGCAGTCGGTCCAGCGGCTGCATGATCGCCGGGTCGCCGTGGATGCTGTACGGGCCTTTCTCCTCGATCAGGCGGATGCCCTGGTCCTTGACGTTGCCGGCGACAATGCCGGAGAACGCCCGGCGCAGGTTGGCCGCCAGTTCGTGGGCCGGCAGAGCGTGGCTCAGCTGCAGGTTGGCCATGTTCTCGTGGGTTGGATCGAACGGGCGCTGGAAGCCTTCGTCGATCTTCAGCAGCCAGTTGAAGTGGAAGGCGTCGTTGCGTTCGCGGCGGAACTGCTTGACGGTCTTCAGGCCCTCGGTCATCTGCCGCGCCACTTCGGCCGGGTTGTCGATGATGATCTGGTAGTGCTGGCGCGCCGCTTCACCGAGGGTGGCGACGACAAAGGCGTTGAGCTGCTCCAGGTACGGCGCCGCGCTCTTGGGTCCGGTGAGGATCACCGGGAACGGCAGCTCGCGGTTGTCCGGGTGCATCAGGATGCCCAGCAGGTAGAGGAACTCTTCGGCGGTACCGGCGCCACCGGGGAAGATGATGATGCCGTGGCCGACGCGAACGAAGGCTTCCAGGCGCTTCTCGATGTCCGGCAGGATCACCAGTTCGTTGACGATCGGGTTCGGTGCCTCGGCGGCGATGATCCCAGGCTCGGTCAGCCCCAGGTAGCGGCCGCCGCTCATGCGCTGCTTGGCGTGGGCAATGGTCGCGCCCTTCATCGGGCCTTTCATCACGCCCGGGCCGCAGCCGGTGCAGATGTCCAGCTTGCGCAGGCCCAGCTCGTGGCCAACCTTCTTGGTGTACTTGTATTCCTCGGTGTTGATCGAGTGGCCACCCCAGCACACCACCATCTTCGGCTCGACACCCGGACGCAGGGTGCGGGCGTTGCGCAGCAGGTGGAAGACGTAGTCGGTGATGCCTTGGGAACTCTCCAGGTCGATGCGCTGGCTGTCCAGTTCGTTCTCGGTGTAGACGATGTCACGCAGGGCGCTGAAGAGCATTTCCCGGGTGCTGGCGATCATCTCGCCATCGACGAAGGCGTCGGCCGGAGCGTTGAGCAACTCCAGGCGCACGCCGCGATCCTGTTGATGAATACGCACTTCGAAATCGTGGTAGGCGTCGAGGATGGTCTTGGCGTTGTCGACGTGGGCGCCGGTGTTGAGAATGGCCAGGGCGCACTGGCGGAACAGCGTATAGATGCTGCCGGAACTGGCGGCGCTGAGTTGTTGGACTTCACGTTGCGAGAGGGTCTCCAGGCTGCCTTTCGGGCTGACCGAAGCATTGATCACGTGTCTTTGCGGCATTAATCCATTTCCTGAAAGCGAAGCCACCGTGCCGTGCTCGGGCGGTGGAAAAAATAAACAACGGCGCAGTGAACAGGACCGTTGATGGAGGTGATTGATTCCAGCGGTCATGCCAGAGAGTAAAGCGGATCGGCGGATCCTGCGCTGACTGAATCTAACCCATCGTGGCCCGTTGAGGGGGCAAAAAATATTCTCTTGGCGCCATGCGCCGAGTCGGGAACCGGCCTTGGGGGAGGCCGGCAACCATCAGCCGACCAGCAGCGACTGGGTGGTTTCCATCAACAATGGCACCAGTTCCTCGACCATCCGTTGCTCCGGCCACTGGTTCAGCTGGGCTGTGATGTTCACCGCGGCGACGGTTTGCAGATGCAGGTTGCGGATCGGCGCCGCCACGCCGATCTGGCCGATCAACACTTGTTCACTGGCCAGCGCATAACCCTGTTGGCGGGCTTGCACGATGTGCTGGAAGAGCATCTCGGGATCCACTTGGGTGTGCGGGGTGAAGGCTTCCAGGGGGTTCGCCGCGAGGCTGTCGCGGATCCGCTCGTCGGGCAGTGCGGCCAGCAGCATGCGCCCGGCCGAGGTACACCAGGCGGGCATCCGCCGTCCGGGCAGCATCTCGATCACGGTCTGCTGTGCCCCGGGAATGCGCATCACATAGACGATGTCATGGCCGCTGAGCAGGCTCAGGTTGACGGTCAGCGAGCAGCGCTCGCGGATGCGGGTCAGGGCCGGCAGCACCTTGCTGATCAGTGGGTCCGAGTTCAGGTACAGGAAACCCAGCTCAAGGGCCTTGTGGGTCAGGCTGTAGCGCCGCGAGCGTTCGTCCTTCTGCAGGTAGCCCAGTTCGCACCAGGTGTAAGTGAAGCGCTGCGCTGCGCTTTTGGTCATGGCGCAGTGCTCGGCCAGTTCGGTGAGGCCGAGGGAGGCATGCCCACTGCGAAACATTTCCAGCACGCGGATGCCTTTTTCCAGCGTGGCGATGAACTGTGGGTTGCTCTGGTCCGTGGATGCTTCAGACACCGTGAGGAGCTCCTTTCAGGGCTGTGGCCAAGGGGCGGGCAGGGTAGCGCATATTGACCGGCTCGGCACTTGAGCTTATAAATAGTACCTAATAACAATACATAGTATCGCTATACGATACTTTATCGATGTCGAACATGCAGGTGTCGAATGCCTACAGAGCAAGATCAAGATCTCGTCATGCAGCCGGCCTGGTGGCTTGCCGCACAGATTCGCGGCGGTGAACTCTCGGCCCGCGAGTTGACCCAGGCCTGCCTGGGCCAGGTGCAACGGCACAACCCCAGCTTGAATGCGCTGGTCACGCTGGATGCCGAGGCGGCATTGCAGCGTGCCGCGCAAGCCGATGAGTATCAGGCGCGGGGCGGGCAGCTCGGTGCCTTGCACGGCTTGCCGGTGGCGCACAAGGATTCGTTCCCCACCGCCGGCATGCGTACCACTTGGGGCTCCACGGTGTATGCCGAGCATGTGCCGAGCCAGGATGCGCTGATTGTGCGGCGCCAGGCCGAGGCCGGCGCGATCCTCCTGGGCAAGAGCAACCTGCCGGAATTCGGTGCCGGCTCGCAGACTTTCAATCAGTTGTTCGGCGCTACCTTGAACCCCTACGAACCGAGCCTGACCTGCGGTGGCAGCAGCGGCGGCTCCGCGGTGGCGCTGGCCACCGGCATGGTGGCCCTGGCTGATGGCACGGACATGGGCGGTTCGCTGCGCAACCCTGCAAGTTTCTGCAATATCGTCGGTCTGCGTCCGTCCATCGGGCGGGTGCCGAACTGGCCCAACAGCAACAGCTTCGGCCAACTGACCGTCGCCGGTCCCATGGGCCGTTGCGTCGCCGACGTGGCTTTGCTGTTGAGTGTGATCGCCGGCCCTGACCGACGTGACCCACTGTCCCTGCAAGAGTCGGGCGAGGGTTTTGCGAGCTTGCCGGCGTTGCCGGTGTGCAGCGCCCGGGTGGCCTACAGCCCGGACCTCGGCGGCTTGCCGGTGGACCCGCAAGTGCGTGCCGTGATCGATGCCGGAGCCCAGCGCCTGGCGGCGTTGGGGTGCAGTGTCGAACATGCCGAACCGAGCTTCGCCGGTGCCGGACAGGCGTTCCAGGTGCTGCGTGCGCTGACCTATGCCAGTGGCTACGCGTCGTTGCTCGAGAGCCATCGCGGCCAACTCAAGGACACCCTGGTGTGGAACATCGAATTGGTGAAAAGCTTCAGCGCCGAACAGGTCATCGCGGCTGAACAGGTGCGCGCCCGGTTGTTCCGCGAAACCCAGCAACTGCTCGAAACCTACGACTTCCTGATCGCGCCGGTCAGCCAGGTGCCACCGTTCCCGGTGCAGCAGGCCTATGTCGAAAGGATCGGCGATGAGCCGATGCACACCTACATCGATTGGATGCAGTCCTGCTCGTTCATCACCCTCACCGGACACCCGTCGATTTCCGTGCCCTGCGGCTTTACCGCAGAGGGCTTGCCGGTGGGCTTGCAGATCGTCGGCCGCTACCGCGACGAGCGCAGCCTGTTGCAGTTCGCCCAGCGGTTTGAAACCGCCAGCCGTGTCCACACTGCACGCCGGCCGATCTGAGTGTCATTGCATGGGGCGGGTGCGCAGCAAGACGCACGCCCCAAGGCTTCAACCCTATATAACAATGCCAATTATCGGGAAGTCCTATGTCCAGCAGTCTCAGTACCACGCCCCGCCAGGCGCAAGCGCAACCGATCCGTGCCGCCCTGGGGTCATTCCTCGGCACGTTGATCGAGTGGTTTGATTTCTACATCTACGCCACGGCCTCGGCGTTGATCTTCAGCCATGTGTTCTTCCCCGGCAGCAGCCAGCTGGTGGGCACCCTGTCGTCCTTTGCCACCCTGGCGGTGGGTTTTCTCGCCAGGCCATTGGGCGGCATTATCTTCGGCCACCTGGGAGACCGCTTCGGGCGCAAGTATTCGTTGATCCTCACCCTGTTCCTGATGGGGGCGTCCACGGTCGGCATCGGCTTGCTGCCGTCCTACGCGCAGGTCGGGGTCATGGCCCCGGTGCTGTTGGTATTGTTGCGGGTGCTGCAGGGCATCGCCGTGGGCGGGGAGTGGGGCGGTGCGGTGTTGCTCGCCAGCGAGCATGCGCCCGAGCGGCGCAAGAGCTTCTATGCCTCGTTCGCCCAACTGGGCAGCCCGGCCGGGTTGATCCTGTCGCTGCTGGTGTTTCGCTACATCAGCTCGCTGCCCGAGGCCGACATGCTGTCCTGGGGCTGGCGCTTGCCGTTCGTGGGCAGCGTGCTGCTGTTGCTGCTGGCGTTCGTCATTCGTCGCGGGGTCAACGAGTCGCCGGAATTCGAAGCCCAGCGGGCGAAAATTGCCGAGCGTAGCGAACAGCAGTCGCCGGTGAAGGTCGTCCTGCGTGACTCCTGGCCGTTGATCCTGCTGGTGATGGGGGCCTGCACCATCGGCATCTCCTCGGCGTATTTCACCAACACCTTCATGATTGCCTATGCCACCCAGTTCATGGGAATCAACAGCCAGGTAATTCTTGAATGCCTGTCGGTGGTGGCCATCGTGCAATTGATCAACCAGCCGATTGCCGCTTGGCTCGCCGATAAGGTCGGAGCGGGGCGCTTCCTGCTGCTGACGTCGGGGATCAGCATTCTCGTGCCCTACCTGATGTTCAACCTGGTGGGCACCGGCAGCAGCCTGATGATCATCCTCGGGATCTCGCTGACGAAGATTTTCTCTTCGGCGTTCTATGCGGTGATTGCCGGCTACATCGTGAACATCTTCCCGCTGCACCAGCGTTACTCCGGCATCTCCCTGGCCTACCAGGGCTGTGGCGCGCTGATCGGGGGCACCACGCCAATGCTTGGCACCCTGATCGCAGGACGGTTTGGTGGCCAGTGGTGGCCGTTGGCGGTGTTCTACTCGCTGCTGGCCTTGACCTCCTTTGTCTGTGTCGCCTTGCTGGTGCTCCGGCAGTCGCGACGGGCCCGTGCCTGAATCCGTGGAACGTCCAGGGAACGCCTAGAGCACGCTGGCTCGCCCCGGGTCGATTACCGGCGAGGCCGCGGCCTGGGCCAGGCGCTCCTGCAAGGCCTCGTAGCCGGCGGCCTGGCCCCAGGCATGTTCGGCCAGGGTCAGGCCCAGCAGTTGGACAAACTCGAAGCGCCCGGACAGCAGTTGCTGTGCCCCGGCAAAACCCGGCGCGGGAATGAACAACAGCGCCTGCAACTGGCTGTCGGCACCGTCGATGGGTTGTTGGGTGCGCATGCGGTCCCAATGTCCCAGCGGCGCCTGCTCGCCGAAGCGGCCGGCGGCCAGGAGCAGTTGGTAGGCGCAGAAGTTGCGCAGCAGGCGCAGCGCCCAGGGCGATTGCTCGCGGGTTTCCAGCAGCAACTCCTGGCCCAGCCCGGACCAGCCATCAGGCTCGGGCTGGTCATCCTCCCAGGCATTGGACAGGCCCGAGGTGACGTACAGCCAGCTGTCCCGCGTGGTGTTGGGTGGCGACTCGAAGACCCCGTGCGTCAGCCAGCGCGGATCGATTTCGGTCTGGCCGAAGGTGTGCTCGAACAGCGCCATGTTCAGTGGGTAGATGCCGGGGCCGAGGTTGCCGAACAGCGCTGCGTAGACTTGGTCTTCACGCTGTGCCCAAGCGGCTTCGAGCCATGAAGGAGCTGGAGTGTCTGACATCTGAAGACTTCCTTGAGAGAGGTGGGCGGCTCGGCGTGAGCCACTCTGGATTCAGGCAAAGGCCCGCTGCAGCAGTTCCGGCAGCAGTTGTCCGGCCTTGCCTTTCAGGTGGTATTCCTCAGGGTGGGCGCACGCCTGGGCTTGCGGATTGATATGCACCACCGCGGCACCCTGTTGCAGGGCCAGCTGGGGAATCTGCGCCGCCGGTTGCACCAGCCCCGAGGTGCCCACCGACAGCAGCAGGTCACATTCACCGGCGGCCTTGAACGCATCCTTGAGCGCTTGCTGCGGCAGCGCTTCACCGAACCACACCACCCCGGGACGGATCTTGCCGTTACAGCCGGTGCAGCGCGGTGGCTCGATGCGGTAGCCCTGTTCCGCGGTTGGCGGCTCGGGCAGCTCGCCGCGGAACGCACGGTTGCAGGCAAAGCACTTGGGGCTGTGCAGGCTGCCATGCAGGTGCAGCACCGAGGGGCTGCCCGCGCGTTCGTGCAGGTCATCGACGTTCTGGGTGATCAGGGTCAGGCGCGGCACGCGTCGGGCCAGTTCGGCGATCGCCAGGTGGGCCGGATTGGGTTGGGCCTGGAGCACTTTCATGCGTCGCCATTCATACCAGCCCCAGACCAGCGCCGGGTCCTCGCGAAAGGCTTGTGGCGTGGCCAGCCGCGCCGGGTCGAAGTTTTCCCAGAGCCCGGTCAGTGCGTCGCGAAAGGTTGGGATGCCGCTCTGCGCCGAGACTCCGGCGCCGCTGAACACCACCACATGCCGGGCTTGGGCCAGGCGTTGGGGATCGAACTGCATGAATGACCGGTCTCCATTGTCGGGTTGATATCGTGCCAGGATTATCTCGCGGCTGATCGGACAAGTATTAAAAAAATGGCCTGGGGGCACGGCGAGTGAATTTATCTTCCCGTCGTTGCTCATAACTCTTGTCAGTGGTCCTGTTCGTAGAAACTTCAACCCCTCAGGGAGTGTCATCCCCATGAACCCAGTGTCGTCCGTGAACCCCTGCGCCAGTTCTCGTTTGCTTTTGGTGGTGGAGGATGAACCGGCGGTGTTGGCGTTCCTGTGCGAGATCCTGCAGGACGAGGGGTTTGTCACCGAAGCCTATGGGAGTGCCGACCAGGCCTGGGCGTTCTTGCAGGAACGGGCTGCGGACGTGGCGTTGCTGCTGACCGATATCAGCATGCCCGGCATCCTCAATGGCGCCAGCCTGAGCAACCTGTGCGGCGAGCGTTGGCCGGCGTTGCCCATCGTGATCATGTCGGGTTTCGAGACCCCCGAGAGTTCCGGGGTGCGCTATCCGGTGTCCTTCATCCGCAAGCCCTGGACCATCGGGCAGATCCTCGACGGCGTGGAAGGCGCGCTGCAACCGGTCCAGGGTTGAGGCGTTGCGCCTCACCCCGGCCAATCGCCGGTGTTACTCCTTGACGCTCATGAACTCCTTGGCCCAGACGATGTACTCCTCGGGCTGGGTGTAGGTGTGGGCCAGTTCAGTGGCGCTCAGGTCAGAGGCCTGGGTGAAGATTTGCCGCTGTTCGCGCAGGCAGTCGTAAGTAGCCTTGATCGCGGCGAAGTAGGCGGCGTGGCCGTCCACGGCGATTTTCACCCCCAGTTCCGCCAGGCGCGCATCATCCCGTAGCGCCGGGTTGCCGTAGGTCACCAGCATCAGCGGCACGCTCAGGTGCTCGGAGATCTGCTCCAGCTGTTCGAAATCACGGATGCCCACCATGCAGATGGCGTCGGCGCCGGCGCGCTCGTATTGCTGGGTGCGGCTGATGATTTCCTGCACCGGGAGGATGCCGGCGTTGGTCCGGGCGATGATCGCCAGTTCCGGATCAACCCGGGCTTCGAGGGCGGCGCGGATCTTGCCGACGCCTTCGGCAACCGAAATCAGGTCGGTGGATTTACGGCCGAACTGGGCCGGCAGCAGGGTGTCTTCGATGGTCAGCGCGGCAATCCCGGCTCGCTCCAGTTCGACCACAGTGCGCATCACGTTGAGGGCGTTGCCGTAGCCGTGGTCGGCGTCGGCGATCACTGGCAGTTGGGCCACGCGGCCGATGCGGGTGGCCTGTTCGGCGAACTCACTGAGGGTGATCAAGGCGAAGTCGGGGGCCGCCAGGACCTGCAGCGAGGCCACGGAGCCGCCAAGGATGCCCACCTCAAAACCCAGGTCGGCGGCAATCCGGGCGGACATCGGGTCAAACACTGAAGCGGTGTGAAAACAGGACGGGGAAGCGATCAGTTCACGGAAACCGCGGCGCAAATCTTGATGGGAAAGCCTGGACATAACAGCTCCGAGATAGGATCGAAAGATCGACCTTGAGGTCGAGTCAAATTTTGCAATCAGTTCCCTTGGCGAGCCGATGAATGAAAGGCTCACAGCGAAACGTTAATTGGGCAGATGAAGGTGAAGCACAGGGTGGTAGCAGGGCGTCTTTATCCCGCTCGGTTGCGCGAACCGGCAGGTTTGTTATGCGAGGCCGACATAGCAGAACGAGGCTATCACGCTCCAAGGCCGTAGATGATGAGGAATTTGCATAGCATTATGCCGGACCGGCATTGGCATTTTTTTTATGACTGGAGATTACCGCTGCCGCGTGAATGCGCATGCGCGCTTCTCGGTGCGCGTTGGGCCAGTGCTCGGGCACTTGTCGGGCCCGGGTAAATCAAGGAAGCTGCCGCGCCTCGAATGGCGGCTTTTCAGCTGCGCAACGGCTTTGTTCAGGGATGCAGGTAATGACACTCAGGGTCTTGGTGGTCGGTGGTTATGGCAATTTCGGCAGCATCATCTGCCGGTATCTGATCCCTATGCCCGGGTTGCAACTGGTGATCTCGGGGCGCGATCCGCACAAGCTGGCGGCCAAGGTCGCGGCCTTGCAGGCCGCGGGTGCGTCGTCCTGTGAAGGCTGGTGCGGTGATGCCATGGGCGCGCAATGGGCGCCGGCACTCAAGGCCTTGGGCATTGACTGGGTGATTCACACCGGTGGGCCGTTCCAGGGGCAATCCTATGCGGTGGCCCGGGGCTGCATCGAGGCTGGGGTGAACTACTGCGACCTGGCGGACTGTCGCCAGTTCGTCGGTGGTATCGGTGCTCTCGATGCCGAGGCCCGGGCGGCCGGAGTGACGATCCTCAGTGGCTGCAGCTCGGTGCCGACCCTGTCGGCGGCAATCATCGATGAACATCGCGGGCGCTTTGCCCGGATCGAGCGTATCGAGCACGGCATTTCCTCTTCGGCGAAAATGCCCGGCCTGTCCACCATCCAGGGCGTACTGGCCTATGCCGGTCGGCCGATCCTGCAACTCAAGGACGGCCAGCCCCACTCGGTAATCGGCTGGCAAGGCCTGACCCTGCGCAAAATGCCGAGGTTGGGCACGCGCCTGGTGGCCAATGTCGATGTGCCAGACCTGGACCTGTTCGCCGAGCGTTATGGCGCCCATACCTTGAGCTTCAAGGCGGGTGCCGGGTTGAAGGTCGCCGGGCTGGCCAATGCCCTGCTGGCCCAGGCGGTGAAGCTCGGTTTGATCCGCGATCCGCTGCCCTGGGCCGCGCGCCTGCATCGTTGTGGCACCTGGTTCGAGTGGCTCGGTGACGGCCTCAGCGCCTTGTACATCGACGTGCATGGCCAGGGCCTGGATGGACAGCCGCTGTCGATGACTGCGCAACTCACCGCGACCCACGACCACGGCCCGGAGATCCCCAGCTGCGCGGCGGTGGCCGTGGTGCGCAAGGTGCTCGACGGTTATGTGCCGGCCCCGGGAGCCCGGGCCAGTGCCGGTGAAGTCAGCCTGGATGAGTACCTGCGGGCGATTGACGATCCGCAGCATCTGCAGATTCAGGTGAGCTTCTCTGCGGCACAGGGGTAACGCGCCCTTACCACTGCAGCGGTTTGGCGAAGTCCTTCCAGAACAGCCAGCGCTGAGTTTCATGATGTTCGCCGGTGCCGATCTGCCAGTCCGGGCGCTTCGTGTCCAGGGCGATCTTGACGATGATCCCGGCATAGGTCGCGGCCACCAGAGTCTTGCCGTCGGGGCTGATGTCCATGGCGCTGAAGCTGGAACCGACATAGTGCTGCCAGCGCTCTTCGCCGGTTTCGCTGAAGGCCCGCAGGTAGCCGTGGGCATCACCGATGATGAACTCGTCGCCACGGGACGCTGCGGCATACACCCGGGCGCCATCCTGCAGCACCGGGGTGCGCGGGTCATCGCTGTAGAAGTCGGTGGACAGCCCCGGCAGGTCGGCCACCGCCACCCCCAGGCTGGCGCCGTGATAGAAGTGGCAGGCGTTGAGCAGCAGGCGGTCGCCGCGCTGGTTGAAGCAGGCGAAATGCGGGTACTCGCCGGCGGGGCCGATCTGCGCCACCAGCCGCAGGCTGGCATCGAACACCAGGTGTGACCCGCATTGCTCGCCGACGGCAATCCACTGGCCGTCCGCAGAGATGGCACCATGCTCCATGCACAGGCTGAGGTTCAGGTCGTCGGCAAGCACGCCTTCCTTCAAGTCCTGCTGGATATCTTCCAGGCGCCGCAGCAGTCGGGTGGCACCTTCGGCCTGCAGCACGAAGATGCCGTCGGCGCTCACCAGCAATACCCGGCGACCGTCGGGGAAAGGGATCAGGGCAGTGGGGGCGGGGCGTTCGCGGGGTTCCAGGTCCAGGCCTGCGGGCAGGCCGGCGAGGGGATTCGGCCAGTCCAGGCGGCTCACCTGCGGGCCGTTCCAGCCATCAGTGACCTGGATCCCGTCGGCCCAGGCCCAGGCGAAGTAACGCCGCTGCGGGCACACCCCGAAGAACTCCAGCTGTTCCAGGGTCTCGACTCGCCCGTCGGTGATATGCACCACCGAACCGGCCTGGTAAGGCGCGCCGATCCGCGCCAGCATGCTGCCGTCGTCCAGCAGCGCCAGCGCCGGAATCATTTGTCCCTGCTCGTCAAGGCGCGGCGACAAGGGAAAGTGCGCCGGTGGCCAGGCCTGACGAAAGGCCTCGCGGCGGGCCGGGTCATGGTCCTCCTGGTTGCTCTGCTCCAGGGCGGCCTGCCACGCTTCGAGCAAATGTTCGGTGCGTGGCATGAAGGGTTCTTTCAGGCCATCCCAGCCCTCGCGAGTACCGGTCTCGACGTAGCGATTGACACCTTTGGCGTAGATCATCACGGCGTGTTGCCATTGCTGTTGCGGGGAACGGTTCGAGTGGGTTTCGGACATGTGCGCAAGACTCCTTGTAGCGCCGGTGCGGGAAAGATCAGCCATCCGGATGGGCCGGAAAGCCCCGCAGTTTATCCTGCTCGTGGGGCTTTTTTCATCCTGCCGGACGTGGCGGTTCAGGGCGCATAGGTGCTGACGCGATTGCGCCCGGCATGCTTGGAGGCGTACAGCGCCTGGTCCGCCCACTCGATCAGGCAGCGATAGTCCTGTGATGGATGGTCCAGGCAGGCGATGCCCAGGCTGATGGTGAAAGCGATGGCCTGGTCGTTGTGGGTCACCTCCTGAGTCTCCACTGACTGACGCAAGCGTTCGGCCAGGGTGCGGGCGCCGACCAGATCGGTTTGCGGCAGCAGGATGGCGAACTCTTCGCCGCCATAGCGCCCGGCCACGTCACTGTCGCGCACGTGCTCATGGATCAGCACCGAGAGGCGTTTGATCACCGCGTCGCCGGCCTGGTGTCCATAGCGATCGTTGATCGACTTGAAATGGTCGATGTCCAGCATCAGCAAGGCGATGGTGTTGCCGTGGCGGCTGTATTCGAACTGCAGGCGCTGTTCCCAGTGGCCACGGTTGTACAGTTGGGTCAGGTGATCGGTGCGTGACAGGTGTTGCAACTGCTGGTTGGCTTTCTGCAGCGCCAGGCTGTTGACCGCGACATCGGTGAGATCGTAGATCACCAGGCAGACGTGGTGGATCTCGCTGTTGGAGGAGCGTAATGGCAGCAGCGTGGTGTTCTGGTACATGAACTCGCCCTGGCCGGTGATCGGCTGGTAGTTCTTGAAGTGCACCAGGTATGGGCGTTGCTTCCAGATGGTGAAGGCCGGCGTACCGAGGGCCACCACGCGCCCGACCTTGCGGCTGAACCAGGGCCGTTCGACCTCCGGGAACAGTTCGAAGAACGAGCGGTCGATGGCTTGCTTGGAGGGCACGCCGGAGCGGTTCTCCATGAAGCTGTTCCAGACCTGGACCTGGCACTCGAGGTCGAGCACGACAATCCCCACGTCGATGCTCTGGACCACTGCCAGCAACCAGTGCAGCTCACTGAAATCCATTCGTTTGGGCATGGCTCAGCTCATCAGGTAGGTGAGTTTCTGTTCTAGCAAGGTCATGGACTCCTCGGTGAACAACAGCAACAGGTCGAAGTGGATGTTCTGCTCTTCCAGGCTGTAGCTGATCTCCACCGCCTGGGTCTTTTTCCAGCGTTGCTGGTTCAGCCCGATCAATTCGTCGATGCTGGTGTGCTCCCCCAGCACCTGGGGATGGCCGACGGAGAAGAACACATCCAGCTGGTCGGCGATGCTGCTCAGGCAGGCGCCGATCAGCACGCTGGACAGGTCGATCAGCACTTCCATTTCCTGGTAGGGATCGGTGCCTTGCTCCATCAGTTGGGCGATGTCGGCCACCTCCGAGTCGTAGAACATCAGCAATGCCTCGCCGGCGATGCCGCTGCCGATGTAGCTCTGGCAGATGGCGGTCAGTTGGCGCGCACGATGGGCATCGGCCAGGAGCATCTGCAGTTCGCCGGCTTCGAGGATGTTGACGTGGGGAATGGGCAGGTGCACGAAGACATCCAGGACCTTGGCGATCAGCGCGGCGGCATAGCCCATGGAGACGTTGACGGTTTCGCGGAAAGCATCGCGAAAGGTCACCAGCGGCGCGGGCGGCGGCTCGACAGCGGAAGCGGCCTGGCCGTTGTCCAGCAATTGCAGTTCGTTGAGCAGGTTGCGCAGTTGCTCTGGGTCGAAGGGCTTCTTGAGGAAGGCCCGGGCCCCCAGTTCGCGGGTGCGGCGCACGGCTTCTTCCTGCACGTCGCCGGAGATGACGATGATCTGCGTGTCGATGCCTTCTTCCTGCACGGCGCTCAGGACTTGGTAGCCGTCCATTACCGGCATGGTCAGGTCCAGCAATGCCACCTTGCCCAGGCCGCGACGCAGTGCTTCCAGGCCCTCCCGACCATTGCAAGCCTGGGTCACGGACACCTGCCACTCGCTGGGCAGGGTCCGCAGGACCTGTTTTCTGGCCATGCTCGAGTCATCGCAGACAAGGAGGGGAATCATCGGGGTCGGACGCTCATTCGAAAAAATCCGTAACGGGATAGTGTTCGGGAATGTGACGAGTTGTCGCTTGATAATTGTGCAATGGGCTGTCCGTGCCGCGCCGCACTATAGTTCGGTCGGTAATCAAAGAACAAGTAGCGGGGGAAGCAGGTTATTTGTTCCAGGTCATTGTTCATGGGGATTTAACCGCTGCCGGAGTTGTAACTTTCAGCTCGCGCCAGCGGGTCATGCTGGAACTCTGCAGTGATGGGTCGAACCCTGGCCTGCCTGGCCAGGGTCCACTGAGTAGAGGGGGTTGTTCAAGAAGTCGAATGATGGCTGTCTGAATTCTGGCGTTCAAAAAATGACGCGTGATAAATAACTTTTGAAGTTTGCTGATGATCTTTTTAATGGTGTTGCGCGGGGTGCTAGATTGCTCCGCAAGAGTACTGTGCAGGTCATGGAGTTTGCATGGCGCGATCAAATCAGGCGCTGCAGTGAATAAACGACTTGGGGGAGTGTTTGTGTAATGGACGACTGTTGGAAGTTCAGGGGGAGAGTTGTGCTGGCGCACTGCAGTGCCTGCTTAATATGCAACAAAACCTTACTGTGAAGCCTGGTGCGGTTCACTGTGGGACCGCTGCATGCCTTGTATCCTGCAGCCTGTAGCAGAGGGCAGGGTGAGAGGCGGGCTCAGGGCCAGAAAAATGTTTGATTTTGCGTCCCGGGCTGGACCTTTTCCCGCAATGCGCAATCATTACTGGGTGGAAAACCTAAGGAGAGACGCATGTTCATTCGGTCATTGACCTTCGCTACTCTGCTCGCTGTCGCTGGCACCGCTGTGGCTGCCGACAACGACGGCCCACTGACCCAGGACCTGGGAAAATCACGGCCGTTGGTCGTGATCGCCCCCAGCACCGTGGACCCCACCCTGGTGAGCCTGAAGAAGTCCCTGGACGAGCCGGCGACCCGGCAAGCCTTCAACGAACGCCACATGGTCCTGTACACGGTGATCAACACCATCGGCCAGCGCGATGGCAAGGATATTGATCCGCAATCCACCATGGCCCTGATCCGCAGCCTCAAGCTGGGGGCCAGCGCGCAGACCAAGGTGATCCTGGTGGGCAAGGACGGTGAGAAGAAACTGGAGCACTCCGGGGCCATCGAACTCAAGGATGTCTTCGCCGCGGTCGACCAACTGCCGGCGGCAGAGGCACAGGCCGCCGCCCCGGCACCGGCCCCCGAGCCGCAAAGCAAAGCGACCAATGCCAAGGCGGGCAAGGCGACCAAACCTGCTGCGGCGCCCAAGGACCTGGACGACTGAGCCACGTGCAGCGCATGCCGGGGTGGGGTGTTGGCCGCGCCCCGATGCCGTTCAACGGCTGTGCAGGATCCGGCACAGGCGCTGGACGATCATCTCCACTTCAGACTCATCGATCACCAGCGGTGGCAGCAGGCGGATGGTCTTGCCCCGAGTGACGTTGATCAGCAACCCGTGATCCCGGGCGGCGATCTGCACCAGGTCCCGGGGCGGGTTGGCCAGGTCGATGCCGATCATCAGTCCCAGGCCACGAATCGCCAGTACTTCGCGATGCCCCTGCAATTGCTCCCGCAACCGCTGCAACAGCAGTGCGCCCTGGCGTTCGGCATTGGCCAGCAAGCCTTGCTCCTCGATGATCTCCAGTACCGTGCAGGCCACCCGGCAGGCCAGGGGGTTGCCGCCAAAGGTGCTGCCGTGGCTGCCCGGGGTGAACAGTTGGGCGGCCTTGCCCCGGGCCAGGCAGGCGCCGATGGGAATGCCATTGCCCAGGCCCTTGGCCAGGGTCATGACATCCGGCACCACGCCTTCGTGTTGGCAAGCGAACCAGCGCCCGGTGCGACCGATGCCGCTCTGGATCTCGTCGAGCATCAGCAGCCAGTTGCGCCGGGTGCACAACTCGCGCAGCGCCTTGAGGTAGCCCGCCGGGGGCAACTGGAGGCCGCTTTCGCCCTGAATCGGTTCCATCAGCAGCGCACTGATACGCGGGCCATGCAGGCTGATGGCTGATTCCAGGGCCGCCAGATCGCCAAAGGGCACCTTGAGAAAGTCTCCCGGCAAGAGGCCGTAGCCCAGGCGTACAGCGGGGCCGTCGCTGGCCGACAGAGTACCCAGGGTGCGGCCGTGAAAGGCGTTCTCCATGACCACCACCAACGGTTGTTCGATGCCCTTGTGCCAGCCATGCAGACGCGCCAGCTTGAGCGCGGTTTCGTTGGCCTCGGCGCCGGAGTTGTTGAAGAACGCACGATCCATCCCGGCCAGCCGGGTCAGCTTGGCGGCCAGTTGCTGCTGCCAGTCGATGCTGTACAGGTTGGAGGTGTGCAACAGCAGCCCGGCCTGTTCACTGATGACGCTCACCAAGCGTGGATGGGAATGGCCGACCCCGGTCACTGCGACCCCGGCGATGGCGTCCAGGTATTCGCGGCCGGCCGGGTCCCAGAGGCGGGTGCCCAGGCCCTTGCAGAAGCTTAAGGACAGAGGCTGGTAGGTGCTCATCAGGCAGGCGGCGGTCATGGCGGGTAACTCCATCTAGGGTGGGTGTGTTGCCAGTATCGTTAGCCACCACAGCTAGATAAACTCGCCATCTCTTTAATCATCTTCAAGTCAGGGTTGATAATGGATCTGTTCCAGGCGATGTCGGTGTACGTCAGGGTGGTGGAGGCGGGGAGCATGACTGCTGCTGCCCGCCAATGCGGGATGTCCACCACCATGGTGGGCATTCACCTCAAGGCCCTGGAGCACCGCCTGGGGCTGCGCCTGCTCAACCGCACCACCCGCCGCCAGCGCCTGACTGAGTTTGGCGCCGAGTATTACCAGCGCTGCCTGGCGGTGCTGGGGCTGGTGGCGGATTCCGAGCGCCTGGCGGAGCAGGTCCAGGACGAGCCGTCCGGTACCCTGCGGATCACCGCGCCGCTGACCTTCGGCACCGAGCGCCTGGCGCCGGCCCTGAGCGAGTTTCGCCACCGCTGCCCCCAGGTCAAGGTGGAACTGACCCTGGCCAACCAGCGTTTCGACCTGATCGATGGGGCCTTCGACGTGGCCGTCCGCCTGGGCAGCCTGGACACCACGGCGCTGATCGCCCGTCCCATGCAGGACTACACCCTGACCATTTGTGCCGCGCCGGAGTATCTGGAGCGTTACGGCACGCCGCAGGTGCCGGAGGATTTGCAGCAGCACAACTGCCTGGCGTTTGCCTACCCGGCCGGAGATGAGTGGAGTTCCACCGCCACCCAGTGGCCGCTGTTGGGCCCGGGCGGAGAGGTGCTGATAGCCGTATCTGGCTCGCTGCTGATCAATACCTCGTCTGGCCTGCATCGTGCGGCACGGGGCGGACTGGGGGTGGTGATGATGCCTGACGCCCTGGTCGAAGAGGACCTGCAGCAAGGGCGGCTGGTGCCGCTGCTACAGGACTACCAACTGCCCCGGCGCTCGATGCATTTGCTCTATGCCCAGGACCGCTACCGCCTGCCCAAACTGCGCAGCTTCGTCGATTTCGCTCTGGAGAAGTGGGGCCGGCCAGGCCTCAACAACGCCTAGGCCGACTCGCTGGCCAGCAACATCATGGCCGCTGACAGGGTGTGCCCATCGGTGATCTGGCCGGCGGCAATCATCGCCAGCAACTCCTGGCGACTGACCCACAGCAGGTTGTCCACTTCGCCATCAGTGGCGGCGGCTTGCTGCTCGCTGATCTGTACCCGGCACACCGCTACCGCGCTGGCGATCAGCGAGGTGTTGCTGTGCAGCAGGCCCAGCTCGACGACCTGCGACGCCTGCCAGCCGGTTTCCTCCAGCAATTCCCGGGCGGCGGCGTCACAGGCACTTTCCCCGGCGTCGATGGCGCCCCGGGGAAACTCGATGGACTGGCCGCCGATGGCCCGGCGCCTGAGGTTGACCAGCATCAACCGGCCATCGGCCAGGGTCGGCACGGCAACCACGCCATTCACTGCCTGGGCTTCCTTGATGATGAAATAGCCGTTCTCGCGGACCACATTGAAGTACGGGGTTTGCAGCAGGCATTGGCTGTCGGTGACGGAACTCATGGGCAGTATCACTCCAGAAAACAACGATCGAATAAGTACAGTTCGCCCGGCTTGAGGTGTTCCACCGTGGCTTGTGGGCGGCCGCCGTCACCGCTTTTCTTGCGCCCGGTGTCTTGCAGGTAACCGGCGTCGCTCATCTTCAGCAGGCGCTGGCGGATGCTGGTCTTGAGCACGGGCCGTTGCAGCACCAGGGAGAAGATGCTCACCGCCTCGGGGGCGCTGAATTCGTTGCCGAGAAACATCAGCGGCAGGCTGCTGTACAGGGATTTGGAAAACAGTCGCTCATGCACCTGGGTCACCAGGCTGTTGTGGTCGAATGGCAGCTTGAAAGCGCCGCTGGCGAGCTCTCCCAGGGCAAAGAAACCCTGTTGCGGGCCGGGTTCCACCGGGTCGCTGACAATGCCCAGGTAGAAGGTCGAGGACGACCAGCAGCGCGGATCGCGAAAGGCATCGCCGACAGTGCCCACCTGTTCCATCCAGGCCACGGGCATGTCGACCTTGGCAGAGCGGCGCAGTCGTTCGACCGCGTCCTGCAGGCTGCGGTCCTCGACATCGCCATTGACCACGATGCCCGGCAACGCCCAGTGCCCGGCGAAAGGTTCGCTGTCACGTTGATGAAGGAGAATTTCCAGGTCGCTGCGTTCGCGGTTATAGCGCAGCAGGCACAGGTCGATGGTGTGCAGGTAGGCGCTGGGGAGGGTGGGGCGGTCGTGCATATCAACTTCCGTGGGCGGCGTAGAGGCCGTAGTTTAGCGGATTCATTCCTGGTGCCAGCCATTGGCTGGGCGGTGTTTCGCCGCGGGCCAGGCATTGGCGCAACACCGTGCTGCGTACTCCCGGCTGTTCCTCGATACGCAGGATGGAAAAGCGCCTCAACAAATCTTCGCCGCGATAGAAGCTCGGCAACCGGCGCGCCACGTCTTCACCCACCACCAGCGCGATGCGTTTGCCGTCCAGGGCCAGGTCGTCCGCCAAACGCTGCAGCAGCGTGTAGCTGTAGACCGGGCCGGGGTCGGCCAGGGCCAGTTGTTGCTCCAGTCGGCTCACTGCCAGCTCCGCCGGGCATTCGGCTTGCAGGTGTTGGGTGATGGCTTGCAACCAGTTCGCACGCTGCCCGAAGTCGGCCATGCGCTTGCCATCCGGGTGGCGGAAGCTGGGCACCACTAGCACCCGACGGGCGTGGCGGGCGGCTTCGAGCATGACCCGGGCATGCCCGGCATGAGGTGGGTTGAAGGCGCCACCATAGAGGGCGAGTTCATACATCGGCTTTTCCTCACTGAGTACATGACATGTACTTTATCATTGGTTTTTCCAATGGGGTGATTTTTAAGCGCCTATATTTGTTTTGCTAATTGCTTTTCTGCAGATAAAAAATAAACAGGTGGGCTTGCATTGAAAGTACATGACATGTACTTTGTGTTCCATGCAGAGGAGAGACCCAGCATGAACAGCCAAACGATGAAGACCGCTTCTTTCGATGTTGATGCACAAAAAAGCTTCACCCCGCTGTGCCCGGACGAGTTGCCGGTGGCCGAGGGTGAGCGTATCGGTGGCGAGCTGAATTTCATTGCAACCCTGGCCAGCCTGCGCATCGGCAGCAAGGATGCTCACAGTCCACAGGCCCCCTGGGTAGTTGCCAAGCACGAGCAGATGCTGCAGCCGACCGGCCTGGAGCACGCCGACCTGACCTGGGTCAGCCACTGCGTACCGGGCACCGTGGGGTTCACCCTGTTGGACGAGTTGCCGAGCCCTTATGACTACGACTACTTCGTGTGGAAGGGCGTGGAGCCGGACTTGCACCCTTACGGCGCCTGCTACCACGACCTGCACGGCAAGCTCTCCACCGGGGTCATCGAGTACCTCAACAGCCAGGGCGTGCAACGGGTGATCGTCGGCGGCCTGGCCCTGGATTTCTGCGTCAAGACCACCGCCCTGCAACTGGCTGCCGCCGGTTTCAAGGTGATCCTGCATTTGCCGGCCTGCCGCGCCATCAGCGAAGCGGGTGCGACCCAGGCGATACATGACATGCAACAAGCGGGCATCGCGGTTACCGCGACTCGCGAAGAAACCGCCAGATTGGCCAGCGCATAAGGAAAGCCCCATGGAAAGTGCATTCGATCGCAACAACGGCGTGATCCAGAGCCTGCTGGACACCGACTACTACACCTTCACCATGATGCAGGCGGTGCTGCACCAGCACCCCAATGTCGATGTCGAGTATCAGTTCATCGTCCGTTCCAAAGAGTCCCTGGTGCACCTGATCCCCGAGATTCGCCAGGAGCTGGAGAAGCTGGCCGGCCTGCAGATGCGTGAAGGCGAGCAGCGCTTCCTGTTCAGCAAGAAGTTTCGCGAGTACCTGACACCGGATTTCGAACAGTTCCTTGGCCTGTTCCGTTTCAACCTGCGCTACATCCATGTGGCCGCTGTCGATGGCCAGTTGAGCATTCGTGTGCGTGGCCCGATGTTGCACTGCATCATGTTCGAGCAGCCGGTGCTGGCGATGGTCAGCGAGTTGCGCAACCGCGACAAATACCCGGAAGTGGAGCTTGCGGACGTCACTCGCCGGCTCTACCAGAAATTCGAATGGCTGGAGAAAAACGCTAGCCAGGAAGAGCTCGCCGAATTTCGTGTCTCGGACTTCTCGACCCGTCGGCGCCTGTCGTTCAAGGCCCAGCGCGAAGTGGTGAAGATCATGCGCAGCGACTTTCCCGGGGTGTTCGTCGGCACCAGCAACGCCCACCTGGCCTACGAGTTCGACCTGCCGCTGATCGGCACCATGGCCCACCAGTGGTTGATGGTGCACCAGCAGTTGGGCCGGCTGCGGGAAAGCCAGAACGCAGCCCTGGAAAACTGGGTGCGCGAGTACCGCGGCCGCCTGGGCATTGCCTTGACCGACTGCATCAGCACCGACTTTTTCCTCAAGGATTTCGACCTGTACTTCGCCAAACTGTATGACGGCCTGCGCCAGGATTCCGGTGACCCGATCGTCTGGGCCGACAAGGTCCTGGCCCGCTACCGCGAGCTGGGTATCGACCCGCGGACCAAGGACCTGATGTTCTCCGACGGCCTGAACTTCGAGAAATGCCTGCCGATCCTGCGCCACGTGCGTGGCCAGGCCAGGTTCGGTTTCGGCATGGGCACCAGCCTGGCTTGCGACGTCGAGGACGTCGAGCCACTGAGCATCGTGATGAAGCTGGTGCGGGTGCACGGCGAGCCGGTGGTGAAGTTCTCCGATGACCCGATCAAGAACGTTTGCGAAGACCCGTCGTTCCTGCGCTACGCGGCGCAGGTGTTCAGCGTCGACCTTGCCCACTCGCCCCTGGAGGCCTGATATGAGCAACCAAACCCAAGCACGCATTGCCCGGGAACTGGGCATCGATCGTCAACTGGCCCGCGGTGGCGAGGCGGGCGAAATCGCCCGCCGCGTAGCGTTCATCCAGCAGGTGCTGGGCGAGTCCGGTTGCAAGACCCTGGTGCTGGGCATCAGCGGCGGCGTCGATTCCCTGGTCGCCGGTC
Source organism: Pseudomonas sp. Fl5BN2 (assembly GCF_009908205.1). Classification (NCBI taxonomy): domain Bacteria; kingdom Pseudomonadati; phylum Pseudomonadota; class Gammaproteobacteria; order Pseudomonadales; family Pseudomonadaceae; genus Pseudomonas; species Pseudomonas sp. Fl5BN2. The sequence goes on from NZ_JAAARL010000024.1 coordinate 94,786, forward strand.
GCCTGTGCCAACTGGCAGTGGAGCAGCTGCGCGGGGCAGGGCACGAGGCCAGGTTTATCGCCATGCGCTTGCCTTACAAGCACCAGGCCGATGAGCGTGACGCCCAGGCGTCCCTGGATTTCATTCGTCCAGACCAGATCACCACTAGCAACATCGGTGACTGCGTTGACGCCCTGATGATCTCGATCCAGAGCGACGACCTGCAGCCCTCGGCGGCATTGACGGATTTTGCCAAGGGCAACGTCAAGGCCCGGGCGCGAATGCTCGCCCAATACGCCATGGCCAACTTCAACAACGGCCTGGTGGTGGGCACTGATCATGGCGCCGAAGCCTTGATGGGGTTCTTCACCAAATACGGCGACGGTGCCTGCGACCTGGCCCCGCTCTCGGGGCTGACCAAGAGCCAGGTGCGGATGCTCGCCGATGCCCTGGGCGCTCCCGGGTATCTGGTGCACAAAGCGCCCACCGCGGACCTCGAAGAACTGGCACCGGGCAAGCTGGATGAAGACGCCTATGGCTGCAGCTACCAAGAGATCGATGCCTACCTGATGGGTGAAACGGTGCCCGATACGGTGCGCAGCCTGATCGAAAACGCCTACACCCGCACTGCCCACAAACGCGCCTTGCCACGCACCCCTGCCTGAATTGAGCAGATTCTTGTCGGCGCTGGCTTGCCAGCGAAGAGACCCGCAACCCCGCCTCAACGGGCCAGGCTCTCAATCCGGCCATTTCCTCAATGCTGCCCGGCAGTCTTCTGTCAGCTCGGCCATGTGCTTTTGCACCTCTGGCCAACCCAGCATCTCCAGCGCCTCCCGGGCACCTTGGCGCAGCGGCTGCCATTGCCCATGCTCGAAGCCGTTGTCCTCAAGAGTCACTCCATAGGCTTGCCGGCATAAGGTTTCACAGGCCTGTAACAAGGCTTGCAATCGCAGGTGCAGTTGTGGCGCCAGATGCGCAGGAAAGTGCTGCACAAAGTGCTGCAGATAATCGAGATGGTGTGACCACAGATTGCACTCGGCGCAGCAGCCGATTGCCACTCGTTGCTGGTCCGCCTCCAGGGCCAGGAACTCCAGGGCCGGGCCCAGTTCGCCCACCAGGATGATCTTTGAGTATTGCTCCTGGCCGTACCAGGTCCAGATGTTCGAGGCGAGGGCGGCGCCGCGGTCACTGTGGTTCACGGAGCGACTCCGGCCTGCCACCAGCGTGGCCGTTTACCGCTGAAGGAGTGATGAGTCGGTATCAGCGCCTTGCGGTTGTTACTGTCGAATGTACCCAGCAGCAGGGCAATGGTCGGCTCATCGTCGATGGCCCCCAGGGAACTGCCGCATTGCGAACAGAACGCCCGGCTCGAATAGTCCGATGACCTGAAGGTGGCTGGCACGCCGCCGGGGCCGGTCCAGCTCACCTGCTCCCGGGGGAATTCGACCCAGGCCACGGTCAGCGCTCCGCTGTGCCGTTGGCACAGTTTGCACGAGCAGGTATGGGGGTTGGCGGCGGGGCCTCGGGCCTCGAAACGGATCTGCCCGCACAGGCAGCCACCCTGGTAGATCATTGCGGTCATCACGGCTTCCCTGGCGCGCTGCGAAATCGAAGGGCGACTCTAGCATGTCCGCCTGCTGGCGCGTCCCCCTCAACGGCTCGGGTTTCGTGGGTGTTGCCAGGGTGTTCGATGACGTAGCCCGAACCTCAGTCGCGCTCTGCCCGATTCAGGGCGTTGACCGCCGCGCCGGCCTTGTCCAGCCATTACTGCCGGGGTTGTGGGCCACGCCGATGTCGGGTTGCGCCATGAGGCTGATTTCAGCGTCATCGAGCCACACACACACACACACACACTGGGCCAACAGTGCCTTCGGCAACATGGGGCATGGCGAGCCTGATCCAAGCTCATCGCAAGGCTATGACTAAAGCTCATGGGCGCATGACTTTTAATGGTTACGGGCCCCCGCAAGCCCGGTGATACAACAGCGCCAACCCAGCTCATCCATAACAACAAAGAGCGTTTGCGCCATGACTCCATCTCTCCCAACCCGGTTCCCGGGTGACCGCTGCGCCCGTTCCGGGCTGCGCTCTTTGAGCTCTATGTTCGACCCGCTCCGGCCCCAGCGTCGCTGATCCGGTTCGTTCCTTTCCTCTGCGTCCTCAAAGAGTAAGCACCCATGACACCACTCGACCTGTATATCGGTGAAGGCTTCGAAGGCCCGGGCGTCAACGCCGCCCATATCAATATCCTCATCGGCCCGCGCAACGGTCCCGCCGGGCAGGCCTTCGCCAGCAGCCTGGCTTCGCCGAGCCAGGGCCACTGCCCATTCATGGTGATCGCCCAGCCGAACATCCCGGTCAAGCCCATGACCCTGTACGTGAACAAGGCGGCCATCGCCAGCGAGCTGCATGGCAACGCCACCTGGGGCGCGTCCCAGGCCGGGATCGCCAAGGCGGTGCTGGAGGCCTTGCTGGACGGCACCTTGCCGGCCGAAGCCGAAGACCAATGGGCCATCGTCACCGCCAACTGGGTCAACCCGGCCTGCGACGACCTGGATGCGGTCTACCTGAACAACTACAACGCCTGCCGCACAGCGATTCGCGCGGCCCTGGCCGGCAAGCCCGAACGTGCCCAACTGGTCGACGTGGTGAACCAGATCAGCAACCCGTTCTACACCCCCAAAGCCTGAGGAGCAGCGCATGCAATACATTCGTTTGGGCCATTCCGGCCTGCAAGTCTCGCGCCTGTGCCTGGGCACCATGAACATGGGCACTCCGGACTGGAAACCCTGGATCTTCGATGAAAAGCAAAGCGAGCCGATCGTCGCGCACGCCCTGGATCACGGGGTGAATTTCATCGACCTGGCGGATTTCTATTCCGCCGGCGTCGGTGAGCAAGTGGTGGGGCGCATCGTCAAGCGCCTGGCCCGCCGCGAGGACCTGGTGATCACCACCAAGGTCGGCTACGGCACCCGCAGCGGGATCAACGCCAGCGGCCATTCGCGCAAGCACATCCTCGACGGCATCGATGCCTCGCTCAAGCGCCTGGACATGGATTACGTCGATGTCTTCATGCTGCATTACTTCGATGTGAACACCCCGGTGGAAGAGACCATGAGTGCGATGAACGACATCGTGCGCGCCGGCAAGGCCCGCTACATCGGCGTGTCCACCATGCTCGCCGGGCAACTGGCGAAGATCCTCATGGCCTGCGAGCGCAACGGCTGGGTCAAGCCGATCAACATGCAGCTGCAACTCAACTGTGCCTACCGCGAGGAAGAGCGCGAGATGATCCCGTTCTGCCGCGACCAGGGCCTCGGCGTGTCGGTGTTCAGCCCGCTGGCCCGAGGGCTGCTCACCGGCGACGTGCAGTCGACCCGCAACCAGACCGACTTCTTCACCCAGCAGATGTACAGCGACGAAGCCTCGCTGCAGATCGCCCATTCGGTGCAGCGTGTGGCCCGTGCCCGTGGCGTGCCCAATGCGCAGATCGCCCAGGCCTGGGTGCTCAACCATTCGGGTGTCGATTGCATGCTGGTGGGGGCCGACACCACCGAACAGTTCGACAGTGCCCTGGCGGCCCTCGATACGCCGCTGGATGCCGAGGAGCTGCACGAGCTGGAACGCAACTACACCCCGTGCGATGTGATCAACGATTACACCGCAGGCTGTCGCATCCTGCGCAGTGCCCGTCCGGGCCTTGAGCGCTTCACCCTGACCGAGGCCGTGGCATGAGCACGCTGATCCGCAATGGCAACTACATCGATGGCCAATGGTCCCACGGTGGCCCCAGCTACCGGGTGTTCAACCCGGCCAACGGCGAGCTGATCGCCGAGGTACAGAAGGCCGGTGCCGAAGCCACGGACCTGGCCATCGCCGCCGCCAACCGCGCCTTGCCGGCGTGGCGCAAGCTCACCGCCAAGGAACGCAGCCAGAAGCTCAAGCGCTGGAGCGAGCTGATGCTGGGCAACCAGCGTGAACTGGCCACCTTGCTCAGCCGCGAGCAAGGCAAGCCGCTGGCCGAAGCCATGGGCGAAGTGGTCTACGCCGCGAGTTTTCTCGAGTGGTTCGGCGAGGAAGCCAAGCGCGCCTATGGCGACGTGATCCCCAGCCACAAGGCCGATGCGCGAATCATCGTGACCAAGGAAGCGATTGGCGTGGTGGCGGCCATCACCCCCTGGAACTTCCCGCTGGCCATGGTCACGCGCAAGGTCGGCCCGGCCCTGGCCGCTGGTTGCACGATGATCCTCAAACCCTCGGAAGAGACACCGTTGTCGGCCTTCGCCCTGGCGGTGCTGGCCGAACAGGCGGGTATTCCAGCCGGCGTGTTGAACATCGTTTCCGGTGATGCAGTGGCCATCGGTGGCGCGCTGCAAGCCTCCAGCGTGGTGCGCAAGCTGTCGTTCACCGGCTCGACCCGCACTGGCAAGCTGCTGATGCGCCAGGCCGCCGACACCCTGAAAAAAGTCTCCCTGGAACTGGGCGGCAACGCGCCATTCATTGTTTTCGACGATGCCGACCTGGATGCCGCGGTGAAGGGCGCCATGGCCTCGAAGTTCCGCAACACCGGGCAGACCTGCGTGTGCGTCAACCGCTTCTTTATCCAGGACAGCGTGTACGAGGCCTTCACCCGCAAGCTGGCAGACGCGGTCGCGGCCATGCGCGTGGGCAGCGCCTTGGACGGTGATACCGAGCAGGGCCCGCTGATCAACGCGGCGGCGCTGGCCAAGGTCGAGCTGCATGTCGGCGATGCGCTGGAGAAGGGTGCGACGTTGCTGTGTGGCGGTCGCCGGCATGCACTGGGCGGGACCTTCTTCGAGCCGACCATCCTCACTGAAGCCACCGGCGACATGCTCATCGCCCAGGAAGAAACCTTCGGCCCAGTGGCCGCCTGTTTCCGTTTCAAGGACGAGGCCCAGGTGCTGCAGCAGGCCAACGACACGCCCTTCGGTTTGTCCGCCTATTTCTACAGCCGTGACATCGGTCGGGTGTGGCGCATGGCCGAAGGCCTGGAGGCCGGGATGGTCGGGATCAACGAAGGGATCATCTCCACCGAAGTGGCGCCGTTCGGCGGGATCAAGGAATCCGGTCTCGGCCGCGAAGGTTCCAGGTACGGCCTGGACGACTACCTGGAGATCAAATACCTGCTGATGGGCGGCCTCTGAAGCCAGGCCCCTTGCCGCATACGGCTGCGGCAAGGGGTGCTCGACCCCGATTCATCTCTTATTCAAAAACAATAAACGGAGACGAACATGACCACCGCAACCGTCAAGATCGATGACCTGCCGATTGGCCGGTTCCACCTGAAGATCGCCGGGCTGACGTTCGGCGCGCACTTCACCGATGGCTACATTCTTGGCCTGATCGGCATTGCCTTCACCCTGCTCAGTCCGCAGATGCAGTTGGACGCCTTCTGGCAGGGGCTGATCGGCGCCTCGGCGCTGATCGGGCTGTTTATCGGCAGCCTGTTCTTCGGCTGGATCTCCGACCACCTGGGACGGCAGAAGATCTTCCTGGTCAGCTTCGTGCTGATCACCCTGGCCTCGGTGATGCAGTTCTATGCCGAGACCGCCATGGGCCTGTTTTTCTGCCGGGTGCTGATCGGCATTGGCCTGGGCGGCGATTTCAGCGTCGGCCACGCGATGCTCGCCGAGTTCGCGCCGAAAAAGCACCGCGGCGTGTTGCTCGGTTCGTTCAGCGTGATCTGGACCTTCGGCTACGTCGCCGCGACCTTTATCGGCACCGCCATGCTCAGCCTGGGCGATGACGCCTGGCGCTGGATGCTGGCATCCTCGGCGATCCCGGCCGGGTTGATCCTGCTGGCGCGCATCGGCACCCCGGAGTCGCCGCGCTGGCTGGTCAATCGTGGGCGCATTGCCGAGGCCCGGGCCATCGTGCACAAACACCTGGGTGCCAACGTGGTGCTCGACGAACAGCCCAGCGGCGAAAGCCGTTCCGGCTACGGGGTGCTGTTCAGCCCCGAGTACCGCAAGCGCACGGCGTTCAACTGCCTGTTCTTCGTGTGCATCGTCATGCCGTACTTCGCCATCTACACCTTCTTGCCATCGATCCTGCAGAAGATGGGCCTGGCCGAAGGCTTCGGCACCGAGTTGATGCTCAACCTGCTGTTGATCATCGGTGCGCTGATCGGCATCTGGTGCACGGTGAAATTTTCCCGACGGGGGTTTTTGATCAACTCCTTCATCATCCTCGCCGTGGCATTGCTGCTGTTGGCGGTGCTGCCGGGCAGTGCGGCCTGGCTGATGGTGCTGCTGTTTGGTGTTTTCACCCTGGTGTTGTCGGCGGTGAGCAACCTGGTGGGGGTGTTCCCGGCAGAGAGTTTTCCCACTGAAGTGCGCGCCAGCGGCATCGGCCTGGCCACCGCCATCAGTCGCCTGGGTTCGGCCATCAGCACCTTTCTGCTACCGGTGAGCGTGGCCGGGATCGGCCTCAGCCCAACCATGGCCATCCTCGCGGCGATCCTTGCCCTGGGTGCCTGGATCTCCTGGGCCTGGGCGCCGGAAACCAAGTCCCTGACGTTGAGCCAGGCGTGTAGCGTGCACAGCCCTGAACCTGTCGCCAACCTGCCCAAGGTCGTCGCGCCGATCTGATATTGCAGGAGCCGGCTGGCCGGTGAAGAACGCCTTGAGCCTTGTGCGTTGTTGAGCGACGTCGTTGCTGGCAAGCCGCTGGCGGTCGACGCTGCGCGGCGAGGTTCAAGGGTTGCTCACCAGGCTCAGCCATTGGGTGAACAGCCGCACCTTGGACAACCCCTGCCGATCACTCGCCACCTCAAGCCAATAACCGTAAGGGCCGATCACTTCTACCGGAGTGATCGGCAGCAGGCGTCCGTCCGCCAGTTCCCGCTCGATCATCTGCCGGTCGATCACCGCCAGCCCGCCACCGGCCAGGGCGGTATGGATCACTTGGTCCAGGGTGCTGAACTCAAGGCCCGCTTGGGCGTCGACATCGTCCCGGCCCATGGCCGCCAGCCAGTTCTCCCAGACCCGCAGGCGCTTGCCGTCATGCAGGATGTGCAGCAGGGGAAAGCGGCGCAGGTCCGGTGCCTGGCCGGCACTGAACAGCTCCGGGCTGGCCACCGCGATATGCCGCTCCATCACCAGCAACTGGCTGTGGCAATGCGTGGCGGCGTGCATGCCGAAACGGATCTCACAGTCGATTTGCGCCGGGCTGTCATGGCTGTTGTGCTGGGTCACGCTGAGGCTGATGTCCGGGTAGCGCTGGCAGAAGTCGCGCAACTGCGCCGACAGCCAGCGGGTGGCCCAGGTTGGCGGCGCGACAATCCGCAGGCGTTGGCGCAGGTTGGGCACGCGCAATGCTTGCAGCGCCCGTTCCATGTGATCGAAGGCCTGCCCCAGGTTCGGCGCCAGGGCTGCGCCGGCCTCGGTCAGTTCCAGGCCTCGCGGGTTGCGGCTGAACAGCGCCACGCCGAGGTAGTCTTCGAGTTGCTTGATCTGGCGGCTGACTGCGCCCTGGGTGACGTTGAGCTCCAGGGCGGCCTGGCTGAAGCTGCGGTGGCGGGCGACTTCTTCGAAGACCCGGAGCATGTTCAGGGAGGGCAGTTGACGCATGGCGGGCAGACTCCGCACCTGGCGCCAGGAAGGAGCGGCCGAGCCTGGCAGGCGGGGCGCTGGACGTGGCGGGGCAGGCTTATTGTTGTTGTAAGGCGCTTGTTCAGCGCGCCCATCTTACCCTGTAGCCGCCCTTGGAGGGTGCTGGCTTGCCGGCCAAGAGGACCTTGAGATCGCCTTCGCCGGCAAGCCGGCTCCTACAGGGTTTCCGGCGATATCCCTGTCAGCTGTAGGAGCTGGCTTGCCAGCGAAAGGGCCGGCAAAGATTCAGAAGTAGTAGCCAATATTCACGTACAGCTGGTTTTCCCACTGGTTGCTGCCGCCGGGGCCCAGGCTCTGGGCATAGCTGCTGCCGCCGATGTAGGGATCGTTCTTGCCGAACAGCCACTCGGTGGCTACCCACAGTCGGCTCAGTGAAAACGAGCTGCCAAGGATCATCCGTTGCGAGGTCTGGTAGCCGCTGGCGGATTTATCGAAGGCGCTGTAGTTGGTGTACAGCTTGATCCCGCTGACCTGGTCGAACAGGTACTTGCCGTCCACCGCATAGCTCAGGTCGGCGACATACAGGTTGCCGCGGCTGGCGACGTTGAAGGTGCCGTCATAACCGCCCAGGGTCACCAGCTCGTCGGTGCCCGGATTGCGCGGCGACATCTGCTGGCGCGCCGCCTGCAACTGCACGCCCCAGGGCCCGTTCTTGCCCAGGTAGTGCAGGGCCAGGGCATTGCGCCGGCCATCGTGGCGGGTGTCGTTGTTCTTCAGGGTCGAGGTCAGGCCGGAGACCCCGACTTCCGAGGCCCAATCCCCCAGTTGCACGGCCCTGGCCAGCCGCAGCACCAGGGTGTTGCGTTCACGGTTGTCACTGCCATCGGCCACGTAGTGGTCGGCGGAGGACACCACGCTGGAGTAGGTACGGCCGTTGCTGGTGCCCTTGCCTTGCCAGGCCGGGCGCAGGTAATAGCCGGCCTGGAGATTCCACGCGCCGCTTTGCTGGATGTACTTGGCGCCGACCTGCTCGATGTCTTCCAGGCCCACCACGTTGCCCAGGGTTTCGAAAAAGCTACTGCCGAAATACGGCTGCAGGCCGAAGGGGATCTGGTTCAGGCCGACCTGCACCTGCTGTTCGGGGGTGAAGCGGTAGCCGATCCAGGCGCTTTCGGCGAAGGCGATGTCGCCGACCTTGTCGGTGTAGCGATAGGGGTAGGCGCCGCCGTAGAAGCGGTATTTGGCGGCGCCGATCCAGGTGTCGGAGGCGTACTTGGCACTGAGGATCGCGGTGTCGAAGTTGAAGGTCTGGATGTCCCGGTCCGGGTCATAGTCCCAGCGTGCGCGAACCGCGCCGCCCAGGTCCAGATGATCGCTGACCTGCACCGCCAGGGCGGGGGCGGCGAGGCTGCCCAGCAATGGCAGCAGGGTTAGCTTGCAGAGAGTGCGGGCGCGAGGATGGCGCATGGGGTTTTCTCCCGGATTGTTATTGTTTTGGGGTGCGTCGAAACCGGTCGCGGCAAAGGCTGCAACCAAAGGCGCACACAGGTAGTGGGGGGATGCACTGGCAGTAGCTGTCAGGCAGTGACAGCCGCCAGGGTGCAGGCGTGGCAGGGTGAGTGAGGCATGGGCAGGGCTCGTGTTGTTGTTTTTTTAAGGTGCTCGCAGTGTTGGCATCCGCAGGTGGCGCGACAAACGATTTATTCGGTGCCTGAGCATGCGTAAAACGCATGTTAGCCAGTTGGCTGGCGACGCCGTGGCGTGCGATGCTTGGCGCCCCTCAGCCGCTGTCAGCGAGAGACTGCCGTGAAACGCAAGATGCCCGCGCTCAATGCGCTCAAAGCTTTCGAAGTCGCCGGCAGCACCGGCAGTTTTACCCGCGCCGCCGAGCTGCTCAACGTCACCCAGAGCGCGGTCAGCCGCCAGGTCCGGCAGTTGGAGGAACAGCTCGGGGAAAGCCTGCTGCAGCGCCGCCATCACCACCTCGAATTGACCAGCGCCGGGCGCGTGCTGTTGCGGGCGCTGCACCAGTCCTTCGACAAGATCGAGCTGACCTTGCGCGGCATCCAGCAGCAATCCCACACCAATCGCCTGCACCTCAATGTGCCGCCGACCTTTGCCAGTCGCTGGCTGCTGCCGCGCCTGGGGCGCTTGCGCGAACAGCATCCGCAGTTGCAGTTGAGCCTGAGCACGCGCCTGCAGGACAGCCTGGTGCAAACCAGTACCCTGGATTGCGCGATTCGCTTCGGCGACGGTGAATGGGATGGCCTGGACAGCTCGCTGCTGTTCCAGGAGCGGCATATCGCGGTCTGCGCGCCATCGCTGCTGGCCCGTGAATCGACCGAGCAGGGCATCGACCTGACGCGCATGACGCTGCTGCATGTGCTGGCGCGCGAAGACCAGCGCTACCTGACCTGGAAGCACTGGCTGGACGCTGCGCGGATCAGCGGTGTCGACACTCAGGGCGGCTATGAATTCGACCTGCTGGACCTGGCCATCCGCGCCGCGGTCGAGGGCCTGGGGGTGACCATCGCCGACTGGCACATGGTGGCTGCGGAGTTGGCGGCCGGGCAGTTGACCCAGGTGCGCAATGTGCATGTGGAAGGCCATCAATCCTACTGGCTGGTGACCCGCCCGGAGCAGACCCAGATGCCGCAGTTGCAGGTGTTTGGCCAATGGCTGCAGGAAGAGATCTGGTTGGCGCAACGTCAGCTAGAACCTTCTACCGCCTCGACGCCCCTGTAGGAGCAGGCTTGGCCAGCTCAGGCCTGGGCAAGGGCCACGCAAGGCTCAAGGGGCGCTTCGCCGACCAGGCGGCTCCTGCAGGGATGAGGTCAGTAACATGCGTTTTTCGAATGTTCTATCGCGCAATTAATCGTTTGTCCTGATCGCGGCGGACGACAAGACTGCCGGCACTCACATAACAACAACCCGAGTGCCCAGCCATGCCGTATCCAGTCCTTGTCGATTGCCTGTCGCCGCGCCTTGTCCGTCATTTTCATCGTTGCCCGCAGGCCATTGACCGGCCCGCAGGCGCCGCCGCTGTGTCCGCTCGAACCTCCCAGACCCTTTGACCGCCGGGCCTGGATCGCCTCCAGGCTGCCTGCGCCACCTTTCTGCCAACCACGGGGCCATCTCCATGCGACTCGAGCGAAATTTTGTTAACGGTCACTTCATCGAACCTGCCAGCGACGCTTTGATCGCGGTCTACGATCCGGCCACTGAAACCTCGGTGGGCCAAGTCTCGGCGGCCACCCAGGAGGAGGCGACGGCTGCGGTGCTTGCCGCGGCCAAGGCACAAAAGCCGTGGGCGGCGCTCACCAGCATCCAGCGTGGCGATTACCTGCGCGCCCTGGCCGATGCCCTGGAGGCGCGCGCCGAGGCCATTGGCCAGGCCCTGGCCGCCGAGTCCGGCAAGAGCCTGCTGGACGCCAGCAACGAGGCCCGCTACGCCGCACAGATCACCCGCTACCACGCCGAGTGGGCACGGCGTATCGAAGGCGAAATCATCCCCAGCGACAGCCCCGACGAAAAGCTCTTCCTGCACCGCGAAGCGATTGGCGTGGTGGCCTGCCTGATTCCCTTCAACTACCCGGTCTACACCTTGCTGCGCAAGGTCGCGCCGGCGCTGATCGCCGGTAACACCGTGGTGGTGCGCCCGAGCAACAACACGCCGATCTCGGCCTTCGAGATTGCCCGGGCGGTGCAACAGGCCGGGCTGCCGGCCGGGGTGGTGAACATCCTGACCATGGATCACGCGACCGCGGCCACGGTTTGCACCCACCCGGCGGTGGGGATGATCACCCTGACCGGTAGCGTCAACGCCGGGCGCATCGTGCTCGACTACTGCAAGGCCAATATCGCCAAGCCGTCCCTGGAACTGGGGGGCAAGACCCCGGCGATCATCGAGGCCGACGCCGACCTGGAGCTGGCGGCCGCAGCCATCATCGGTTCCAAGACCACCCACTGCGGCCAGCTGTGCACGGCGGTGGAGCGGGTCTACGTGCATGAAAGCGTGCATGAGCGGTTCCTGGCCTTGCTCAAGGACCAGATCAGCGCCGTGAAATTCGGCGACCGCCGCCAAGACCCGAGCTTGATGGGGCCGCTGGTCAATGCCGCGGCCCAGGCCAACATCCACGCCCTGGTACAGCGCGCCGTGGCCGACGGTGCGGTGCTCGAAAGCGGTGGTGTACTGCCCGCAGGCCCGGGGCATTTCTACCCGCCGACCCTGCTCAGCGGTTGCCGTCAGGACATGGAGATCGTCCAGGAGGAAATCTTCGGCCCGGTGCTGCCGGTGCTCAAGTACCGCGATATCGATGAAGCCCTGGCCCTGGCCAATGATCACCAGTTCGGCCTGTCCTCGGTGCTCTACACCGAGAACTACCGCACCGCGATGAAGGTTGCCGGGGCCATCGAGGCCGGCGAGCTGTACATCAACCGTACCCCGGCCGATCCCTACCAGGGTTATCACGCCGGCTGGAAACGCTCGGGGCTGGGCGGCGACGACGGCAAGCACGGCATGCTCGAGTTCACCCAGACCCGCCTGGTGGTCATGCCGTTCTAAAGACCGCTGCAGGTTCCAAGCGGCAAGCTTCAGGTGCAAGCGGTGCATGAGCTTTTGCCGCTTGAAACTCAAGGCTTGCCGCAGCTTCACCCCCTAATAACAACAATGAGGGCGCCGGATACCGGTGCCCGAGGGCACAGTCATGTCTAAACACGCCGGCGCTGCTGGGGTCCAGGCTTCTGCAGCGTTGCCATTGGGCAGCCGCGACACACGCAGCCGCTACGTTCAATTGATGCTACTGGTGCTGGCGGCGGGGGCGATCTACCCGATCCTCTACCTGCGCCAGGTCTACCAGACCACCATGCTCGAAGTGTTGCAGATCAACCACAGCGAGCTGGGTTACCTGTACTCCATGCTCGGCACGATTTTTCTCCTCAGCTACTTGCCCAGCGGCTGGCTGGCGGACCGCATCGCTCCGCGCTTCCTGATCTTCTTCTCCCTGGTGGCCACCGGTGCCTTGGGCCTGTGGTATTCCACTGCACCTTCGATGAGCGGGCTGATGATCATCTTCGGCTGCTGGGGCCTGAGCACCGGCCTGACCTTCTGGGCCTCGGTGCTCAAGCGGGTGAAGATGATCGCCCGGCACTCCGAGCAGGGGCGTTTCTTCGGCATTCTCGATGGCGGTCGCGGCCTGGTGGAAGCCTTGCTGGCCACCGTGGCCCTGGGGCTGTTCGCATTGGCCACCGAGACCCGCGGCGAGTCGACGGCCGAGGGGTTCAAGCAGGTGGTGTACCTGTACTCCTTCACCTGTATCGCCATTGGCTGCGTGCTGGTGTTGCTCAAGGACCCCAAGTCCATGGCGGACACGGCGCCGGTGGAGCAGGGCAGGTTCAACCTGCTCAGCGACCTGGCGACCCTGGTGAAGATCCCCGAACTGTGGCTGGTGACCGCCATCGTGTTCTGCGGTTATCACATCTTCTGGGCCACCTACAGTTTCTCCGATTACCTGCAGGGCAACGGCATGACCGCAGTCATGGCCGGCACCATCACCACCATCAAACTGTGGATGCGCCCCCTTGGCGGCATCGGCGGCGGCTGGCTGGGCGACCGCTATTCCAACATCTCGGTGCTGATCTTTGCGCTGTTGCTGGCAACGTTGGGGATTGTCGGGCTGATCCTGTTCCCGGCCCTGGGCAGCCTTGGGCTGTTGATCGCTACGGTGATCTTCATCGGCCTGATGACCTATGCGATTCGCGGGTTGTACTGGGCGATCCTCGACACCTGCCAGATTCCGCTGCGCATCACCGGCCTGGCCATTGGCATCGTCTCGGTGGTGGGCTACCTGCCGGACACGTTCATTCCGTTGATCAACGGCTACCTCACCGAACACTTTCCCGGGGCCCTGGGCTACCGCCTGTATTTCGGCTACATCGCCGCGGTCGGCGCCCTCGGAACCCTGGCCGCGATTGCCCTGCGGGCACGCGTCAACCGTTCAACCCTGAAGCAGAAGGCAGGTGCCTGAGATGAAAATTGTCGCCCTTGAAACCCATATCGTCGCCGTACCGCCGCCGCATATCGGTGGCATGTACTGGCTGTTCGTCAAGCTCAGGACCGCTTGCGGCATCGAAGGCGTGGGCGAGATCTACGCCGCCACCTTCGGTCCCAAGGCGATGTTGCCGATCATCGAGGATGTGTTCCAGCGCTACCTGCTGGACCAGGACCCGCACCACATCGAGCGCTTCTTCCGCCAGGCCTATTCCAGCGGTTTCACCCAACGTCCGGACCTGACCATGATGGGCGTGGTCAGCGGCCTGGAGATGGCCTGCTGGGACATCATCGGCAAGGCGGCGAACAAGCCGGTGTATGAACTGCTCGGCGGCAAGGTCCACGAACGCCTGCGTTCCTACACCTACCTGTACCCGCTCAACAGCCGCGGCGAATACGACTATGACGACCCGGACCTGGCTGCCGAATGTGCAGTGCAGAACATGCAGCAGGGCTTTACTGCGCTGAAGTTCGACCCGGCCGGCCCCTACACCGCCTACTCGGGGCACCAGTTGTCCCTGGAAGTGCTGGAGCGCTGCGAAACCTTCTGCCGCAAGATTCGCGAGGCGGTGGGCAATCAGTGCGACCTGCTGTTCGGTACCCACGGGCAGATGGTGCCGTCGTCGGCGATTCGCCTGGCCAAGCGCCTGGAGAAGTACGACCCGCTGTGGTTCGAAGAGCCGGTGCCGCCCGGCCAGGAAGAGGCCATGGCCCAGGTCGCGGCCAAGACCAGTATCCCGATTGCCAGCGGCGAGCGCCTGACCACCAAGTACGAGTTCTTCAAGCTGCTGCAGGCCGGTGGCGCTTCGATCCTGCAAATGAACGTAGCGCGCTGCGGCGGCCTGCTGGAGGCGAAGAAGATCGCCAGCATGGCCGAGGCCTACTACGCGCAGATCGCCCCGCACCTGTACAACGGCCCGATTGGCGCCGCGGCGAGTTTCCAGCTGGCGACCTGCACGCCGAACTTCCTGATCCAGGAAAGCATCATGACCTGGGGTGGCTTCCACGCCGAGGTACTGACCAAGCCCCTGCAGTGGGAGGACGGCTACATCATCCCGTCCACCGAGCCGGGCCTGGGGGTGGAGCTGAACATGGAGGTGGTACGCCGGCACTCGCCCTACAGCGGCGAACGCCTGCACCTGCAAATGGCCGCCACCCCGGCCGACGTCAAGGACACTTCCCCGGCCAGGGGCTGAGGCATTTTCCCGCCGATCCCGGACGGGGCATGGGCAGCCGCTGGCGGCTGCCTTCAATACGACTGACGCGGTAACCCTGCATGACATACGACTACATCATCGCTGGCGCCGGCGCCGCCGGCTGCATTCTCGCCAACCGGCTTTCGGCGTCGGGGCAATACTCGGTACTGCTGCTGGAGGCTGGCGGCAAGGACTCATCGTTCTGGTTCAAGATCCCGGTGGGTTTCGCCAAGATGTACTACAACCCGACGTTTAACTGGATGTACTACAGCCAGCCACAGAAGCAGCTCGCCGACCGCGCTATCTATGCGCCCCGGGGCAAGGTGCAGGGCGGTTCCGGCTCGATCAACGCGATGATCTATGTGCGCGGCCAGGCCCACGACTTTGACGATTGGGCGGCGGCTGGCAACCCTGGCTGGAGCTTCAAGGAAGTGCTGCCGTACTTTCGCAAGCTGGAGAACCACCCCCTGGGCGACAGCGAATACCACGGCGCCAGCGGGCCGATCAGCATCACCCCGATGCAGGGCCAGACCCATCCGATCTGCGAGGTGTTCCTCAAGGGCTGCGAGCAGTTGGGGTATCCCCGCAGCGATGATTTCAACGGGCCGAAGTTCGAAGGCGCGGGCATCTACGACGTCAACACCCGCAATGGCCAGCGCTGCTCCAGCAGCTTTGCCCACCTGCACCCGGCCCTGGGCCGAACGAACCTGACAGTGCTGCACCACGTCCTGGTGGACCGGGTGCTGTTCGATGATCTGCAGCAACGCGCCATCGGTATCAGCGTGACCCAGCAGGGTGTCACCCGGACGTTCAGCGCTCGCAAGGAAGTGATCCTTTGTGCAGGGGCGGTGGACACGCCGAAGATCCTGCAACTGTCCGGCGTGGGCGACCGCGCCTTGCTGGCCAGGCACCAGGTCCCGCTGCTCAAGCACCTGCCGGCGGTAGGGCAGAACCTGCAGGATCACCTGTGCGTCAGCTACTACTACAAGGCCAATGTGCCGACCCTGAACGATGAACTCAGCTCGCTGTTCGGCCAGCTCAAGCTGGGGCTGCAGTACCTGCTGACCCGCAAGGGCGCCCTGGCCATGAGCGTCAACCAGGCCGGCGGTTTTTTCCGTGGCGACGAGCTCCAGGAACATCCCAACCTGCAGCTGTACTTCAACCCGCTGTCGTACCAGATTCCCAAGAGCAACAAGGCCAGTCTCAAGCCCGAGCCGTACTCAGGTTTTCTGCTGTGCTTCAACCCGTGCCGGCCCACCAGCCGCGGCAGCATCGAGATTGCCTCGAACAACCCGCGGGACGCAGCCCTGATCGACCCCAACTACCTGAGCACCGAGAAGGACATCGACGAGGTGCTGCAGGGCAGCCGGCTGCTGCGCCAGATCATGCAGGCACCGGCGCTCAAGGGCATTACCGTGGACGAAGTGTTGCCGGGTGCGGCGGTGCACAGTGATGCGCAGATGCTGCAATATTTCCGCGAGAACAGCGGCTCGATCTACCACCTGTGCGGTTCCTGTGCCATGGGCCGCGACCCGCAGAACTCGGTGGTGGACCCGCGCCTCAAGGTTCACGGCCTGGCGGGCCTGCGCATCGTCGATGCCTCGATCTTCCCCAATGTCACCTCCGGCAACACCCATGCCGCGGTGCTGATGGTGGCGGAGAAGGGTGCCGACCTGATTCTCGAGGATGCCTGAACGCTTGCTTGCGGGGGGAGAGCTTGCGCTCGCCCGCAGGCCAGCGTTGGGGCTATTGACCGAACTCCGGCGCCGCTTCTTCGACTTTTCTTTTGTAGGCCACTTTTGCCTGATCGGGATTGCAAGATAGCAGGGCATCGACCTGGACGAAGCCTTTGGACAGCACGTGTCTTTCTCGCCACCGGTTGCCAAACACACCAAAGATCCCGGCGCTGAGCAGTAGGCCGAGCCAGAACCAGTGGCTGTCATCGGCAGCGTTGGGGAGCAGCAGGGCCAGGCTCAGGGCTATCAGGGCAATCCCGGTGACCCAGTACAGGCCTGCGAAGAACGACCAGAGCAGGCTGAGAAAGCAGGCTGCAAAATTGAAGCCGACGGCCACCGCCGCGAGTTCGCCCTTGGGGTTTTGGTAGAGGCGGTAGAGGCGTTTCTGCTGGGCCTTGAGCCACAGACTGATTCGCTCCTCACGCTCGGCCACCTGCTTTTTCTGCTCGCTGCTGAGATCGCTGTCATCGGTGATTTGCTTGAAGGTCTCCTCCAGCAAGTAGTAGCCGGTGTCGTAGGACGTCAGGCCAGTGACGTAAAGGGCGTCGACGCGGTAGCGACGGTTCAGCTTCAATTGCCGGTCGCCATGAAAGAAGCTGTCGGCCGAGGTTCGTGAGTGCAGCAGGTATTCGTTGAAGCTGTATTTGACATAGGGTTTGCCACCGCCGACACGCACCCATTGGCGGTCAAAATAGCCTTCCAGTTGCTCCACCTCGAGGCCGCTGACATCGGCCTTCGGTTGCTCCTGAAGGTTCGCCCATTTGATTGCGCACCAACCCGCCGCAAAGACACAGAGGAAGCCGCACAGGATGATTTTGGCAAACAGCGGCCCATTGAGCAGGGAGATACCGATGATGCAGGGGATTAGGATGATGGTCAGCAGGATGCACGTGGTTTCGACATCGCCCCTTTGGCCGCGCATCAGGTGGCGATTGATCCGTTCTATTGTTTCCGGGGTGAGCACACGGCTCATGGCGGTCTCGCTTAGCCCAAGCCATGGGCTCGGGCGGTCTTGAACAATGCCAAAAGCCTGTAGCGCCCGTTAGTGGGGCGCTCCATGCCTTCGAGGGGAGGGCAGCCTACTGAACAACGAGGCCGATCAGCAAGCCTTGGGGTCAGCCGCGGTCTTGTCGGATGGCCAGGCCTCGGTGTTGGCCCACTCTTCAGCGCAGGCGTTCGAGCATCTGGTAGTACCACATGCCGGCGGCCAGCATCGGGTTGCCCAACTGGTCGCCGAAGGGCACGCGGATGTGCTGGCAGGCGGCGAAGGTGTCGTAGTCGCCGAGGTGCCCGGTCAGCGCTTCGGCCATGATCTCGCCCATGATGTGGCTGGTGGCGACACCGTGCCCGGAGTAGCCCTGGCAGTACCAGACGTTGTCCGAGAGCTTGCCCAACTGCGGGATGCGGTTGATCACGATGCCCATGGCGCAGCTCCATTGGAACTCGATGCCCACGCCCTTGAGGGCCGGGAAAGTGCGCTCGATGCACGGGCGCAGTTCGCCGGCAATGTCGCGCGAATCCTTGCCGCTGTAGTTGGCGCCGCCGCCGAACAGCAGGCGGCCGTCGGCGGTCATGCGGTAGTAGTCGAGGACGAAGCGGCAATCGTAGACCGCCAAGTCCTCAGGATTGAGACGCTTGGCCAACTCGCCCAGGGGCTCGGTGGTGACGATACCGCCCATGGCCGGGAAGATCTTGCCCTTGAGTTTTTGCGGCTCGAGCTTGTGGTAGACATCGCCGGCCAGCAGCACTTGCCTGGCGTCGATACGGCCCTGGGCGGTGATGACTGCCGGGCGCTGGCCGTGGACGATGTCCAGCACTTCGCTGTGCTCGAAGATCAAGGCACCCAGGCTCTCGGCGGCGCGGGCTTCGCCGATGCACAGGTTCAGCGGGTGCAGGTGCAGGTTGCGGGTGTTCTTGATCGCGCCGTGGTAGAGCGGGCTATCCAGCAGGCTGTGCACTTGCTCGCGGTCCAGCAGGCTGACCTCGTCGCCCATGCCGCGGCGCACGGCTTCTTCGTAGTCGGCGCGCAGTCCGGGCAGGTGGCTGGGCTTGTAGGCCGCATGCAGGTGGCCGTGCTTGAGGTCGCAGGCAATGGCGTATCTGGCCACCCGTTGCTGGATGATCTGGTGCCCGCGCCAACGCAGGTTCCAGATGAAATCATCCACCTCGTCACCAAGGTTGCGGCGCATCTGCTTACGCATCGCGGCGTCGCCAGAGAGGCTGCCGGTGACCTGGCCGCCGTTGCGCCCGGTGGCGCCCCAGCCGATCTTGTGGCTTTCGACGATGGCCACTTTCAGGCCGCGTTCGGCCAGTTCCACGGCCGTGGCGACGCCAGTGAAACCGCCGCCGATGATCACCACATCCACCTGATGATTGCCTTGCAGGGTCGGGTAGTGGGTTTCCTGATTAAGGGTGGCGCTGTAGTAGGAAGGGCTGCGCTCGGCTGCCGGGGTCCGCGGATCGAAGGCGGCTGTCATGGGGAAATCCTCGCAAATGAATGAGTCGGGCCGCTGCCTGCAGGCAGCGGCCGGCGCGTCAGGCCTGGGTCAGGTACCAGCGCCAGTCCTGCTCGCCGACTTCGGCCATGAACTGGCGGTATTCGGCACGCTTGACCGCCAGGTACACGCCGAGGAATTCGCTGCCCAGGGCATCCCGGGCCCAAGCCGATTGCTCCAGGGCGATCAGCGAGGTCAGCCAGTCGGTGGGCAGCAATTCGGTGGCCTGGGCGTAGCCGTTGCCTGCCACCGGGTGGCCCGGGTCGAGGTTTTCCCGCAGGCCGCGATGGATCCCGGCGAGGATCGCCGCTGCCGCCAGGTAGGGGTTGGCATCGGCACCGCAGATGCGGTGCTCGATGTGCCGGCTGTTGGCCGGGCCGCCGGGTACGCGCAGGCTCACGGTGCGGTTGTCGACACCCCAGGTCGGCGCCAGGGGCGCATAGCTGTTGGCCTGGAAGCGCCGGTAGGAGTTGGCGTTGGGGCAGAACAGCAGCAAGGATTCCAGCAACGAGGCGAGCATGCCGCCCACCGCCTGGCGCAGCAACGGGGTACCGGCCGGGTCTTCAGAGGCGAACAGGTTGCGGCCCTCGGCGTCGGCGATGCTCACGTGCATGTGCATGCCGGTGCCGGCCAAATGATCGAAGGGCTTGGCCATGAAGGTGGCCTGCATCCCGTGCTTGTGCGCCAGCGCCTTGACCACGCGCTTGTAGCGCACGGCCTGGTCCATGGCTTCCAGGGCGTCACCGTGTTCCAGGGTGATTTCCACCTGGCCCGGGGCGTATTCGGAGATCGCCGTGCGTGCAGGAATGCCTTGCAGCTTGCAGGCGGCATAGAGGTCGGCGAGGAACGGCTCGATCTGCTCCAGCTCGCGCAGGCCATAGACCTGGGTGGTCCGTGGGCGACCGCCGTCGGCATCCAGGGCGGGCTGTGGCCGACCGTTGCCGTCGCGTTTGGCGTCCAGCAGATAGAACTCCAGCTCGCAGGCCATCACCGGGTGATAACCCTCGGCCTTGAGCCCGTCGATGACCTTGATCAGCAAGTGACGCGGGTCGGCGATGCTGGCGGGCAGGCCCTCTTGCGGGTGCATGCTGACCTGCACCGCGGCGGTGGGGATTTGCCGCCACGGCAGGCGCACCAGGCTCCCGGCCAGCGGGTAGGCGCGGCAATCGATATCGCCCACGTCCCACACCAGCCCGGAGTTCTCCACGTCGTCGCCGTTGAGGGTCAGGCCGAGGATGGTGCTGGGCAAGGGCCGGCCACTTTCGTACACCGCCAGCAGTTCTTCACGGTGCAACAGCTTGCCCCGGGGCACGCCGTTGGCATCGAGGATGAACAGCTCGATCATGTCGATATCGGGGTTGCTGGAGAGGAAGCCACGGGCTTCATCAAGGGCGGCAAATTTCATCAGGGTTCTCGCTTGCGCCTTCACGGCGCACAGGTTTTCAGGTGCTGCAACGACGCCACGCACGGGTCGTTTGCAAGGCTGGAAAGCAGGTCTGGGAATGGCTCGTGCAGGGCACGATCAAGCCAGTAGCGAGTGATCCGGAGGGCGTGAGGAGTGGCGCAGGCGGGAACGGCACAGGGCCATGGGCAGGTTGACCAGAAGCTTCATGGGCAAGACCTGTCCAGCAAGGAGGAACCGATGACGGCAGCGCGGTCCTCATGAACCTCATGAGGCGAATTGACGAGTGAACAGCGGGACCGTGAGTCACCAGGATCGACAGCCGTACCACAGCCATCGTCGCGGGCTGTGAGTGCAAGTCTGGCGAATCCGTAACACGGTTTTGGGGGGGACATCAGCCGGGTGATCTCGCTGTCGAGTTCGTGGTTATTATTTTTGCTGTGAACCGGGCGCCGGCGGGGCGGATCAATCGGTCCGCACCCTCAGGGCGGATCAATACTGCAAGAATCCGTTAGCCAATGTAAGGGGGGGAGGGAG
>NZ_JAAARL010000025.1:0-101816 GCF_009908205.1 Pseudomonas sp. Fl5BN2
ATCTGGATCTCCAGGATCCACAGGCCGACTTGCGGGCAGTCGGCAAAGTCTCCCAGGTCCCCGGCACGGTAGATTGCATGGGGGAAATCGCTGACCCGATGTCCTTTGATCTCCAGGTTGAGCACCCAGCCCATGGTGCGGGCCTGTTCTGCGGCGTAGCGATACAGCTCGGGGCCGGCCACCTGATGGGTTTTCCAATGATCGTGGACCTGGTCGAACAGGCTTTTGGCGGCGGCAGCGCAGGCATGCATTTCGACATCCTCGCCGATGACGAAGGTCGCGCCGCAATCGCCTTCATGGCGGTCCCAGACAATTCCCAGGTCGATGAAGAACAGATCGTGTTCCGCCAGTTGCGGGTCGCCGTCGGAGCGTTGCTTGAAGGTTTTCAAGGTGTTGGCGCCAAAACGAATCAGCAGTGGGTGCCAGATTCGCTCCATGCCCAGGTCTTGCAATACCTCAAGTGCCATTTCCCGGGCGGCTGATTCGTGCATGCCCGGTCTGATCCGCTTGGCCATTTGCGCGATGGCTTCCCAGGTCATGCGTTTGGCGTGAAGCATGCCTTCCAGGCTGTAGGACAGGCCCACGGCTTCTTTGTTGGTGGCGAACATTGATAGGCTCTCGATCAGGTGTCTCGTTATTTGTCGTTATATAAAATCCTATATAGCGTTGCTGCGGGTGCTGATGCAATCTCTCCATCGATTCGCTCTCTGGGGAGTGATCTTCAACTAATCCCGGGTAGCGCATGGCGTCTGCTCTCGACGGCCTTATAATGAGCGCCTTTGCGCATATCAGCAGGCTGTAAGTTCTTGGCAAATATAGATAACGCGGCCGCCGAAATGGCGGCCGCAGGCTTTTCCCGAATCGCTCTGGGTGTCGAATACAAGGGTTCCCGCTATCGCGGCTGGCAGCGTCAGTCGTCCGGCGTACCCAGTGTCCAGGAAACCCTGGAAAAGGCCCTGTCCAAGGTGGCGGATTCCCCGGTGATCGTTTCCTGCGCGGGGCGCACTGATGCTGGTGTGCATGCCTGCGGACAGGTGGTGCATTTCGATAGCCAGGCTGTGCGCTCGATGAAGGCCTGGGTCATGGGGGCCAATATCAACTTGCCCCACGACATCAGTGTCAGCTGGGCTCAGGAGATGCCGGCGCACTTTCATGCACGGTTCAAGGCGATCGCCCGGCGCTACCGCTATGTGATCTACAACGATCAGATCCGTCCGGCTCATCTCAATGAAGAGGTCACCTGGAACCATCGGCCGCTGGATATCGAGCGGATGGCTCAAGCCGCCGCGTTCCTGCTGGGTACCCATGATTTCAGTGCGTTCCGGGCAGGGCAGTGCCAGGCCAAGTCGCCAATCAAGGAAATTCACCACCTGCGTGTTACCCGGCACGGCAAGATGATCGTCCTGGATATTCGCGCCAGCGCTTTCCTCCATCACATGGTGCGCAATATCGCCGGGGTGCTGATGACCATCGGTGCCGGTGAGCGCCCTGTGGAGTGGGCGCGGGAAGTGCTGGAAAGCCGCACTCGTCGCACTGGCGGGGTTACGGCCCACCCGTTTGGCCTGTATCTGGTGCAAGTCGAGTACCAGGATGAGTTCCAGTTGCCCGAGCGATACATCGGGCCACATTTCCTCAGCGGATTCTCGGAACTTGGCGGCTGACGCCCGGAAAAGCATTTGCTACCATCCGGGACTTTCCGGATTTGCCCCAGAGGTTCAAACGACATGCCAGCCGTTCGCAGCAAGATTTGTGGGATTACCCGCATAGAGGATGCGTTGGCGGCGGTGGCGGCGGGGGCTGACGCCATAGGGCTGGTGTTCTATGCGAAAAGTCCGCGGGCGGTGAATGTGCAGCAGGCGCGGGCGATCATTGCCGCTTTGCCGCCGTTCGTGACCACTGTCGGGTTGTTCGTCAATGCCAGTCGTTGCGAGTTGGGCGAGATCCTCGATGCCGTGCCGCTGGATCTCCTGCAGTTTCATGGCGATGAGTCGGCGGCCGACTGCGAGGGGTATCACCGTCCCTATATCAAGGCGCTGCGGGTCAAGGCCGGGGATGACATTGCCGCAGCTTGCCTGGCGTATCCGCTGGCCAGCGGGATTCTGCTGGATACTTATGTCGAAGGCGTGCCGGGGGGAACCGGCGAGGCCTTCGATTGGTCATTGGTTCCTCGGGAATTGAGCAAGCCGATTATCCTGGCTGGTGGCCTGTCAGCAGAGAATGTCGTTCAAGCCATCGCTCAGGTTCGCCCTTATGCGGTGGACGTCAGTGGCGGCGTGGAGCAGAGCAAGGGCATCAAGGATCAAGCAAAGATTCGTGCATTCATGCAAGCGGTGCATCGCAGCAGTGAGTCGATGTGACGGCTGGCAGTCTGCCGCCGTCCATAACACCACTGTACAAAACAGGCAGGCACCGCCTTGAGGCGGGGTCGGAAACGAGTGGCAACCGCTCTATCGCGGGCTGCCGGGATGGCTGAGGAAAGGTTCGTTGCAGGCAGGTCGAGCCAGGTGCTGACCGCGGTAGCGAATTGATCATCGCCGCACACATGAATTTAGCTCAAGGGCATACGCGGGGTTGCGAACCAGAGCGTTCGGGCCGCCGGTACTGGAGAAAGAAAGCATGAGCAACTGGTTAGTAGACAAACTGATCCCTTCGATCATGCGTTCCGAGGTGAAGAAAAGCTCGGTGCCTGAAGGCCTTTGGCACAAGTGCCCGTCCTGCGAGGCGGTGCTCTATCGGCCAGAGCTGGAAAAGACCCTGGATGTTTGTCCAAAGTGCAATCACCACATGCGCATCGGTGCGCGTGCCCGTATTGACATCTTCCTCGACGCCGAAGGCCGTGCCGAACTGGGTGCTGAGCTGGAGCCGGTGGACCGTCTGAAATTCCGCGACGGCAAGAAGTACAAGGATCGCCTGGTCGCAGCGCAGAAACAGACCGGTGAGAAAGATGCACTGATCTCCATGAGCGGTAGCCTGCTGGGCATGCCAGTAGTGGTATCGGCCTTCGAGTTCTCCTTCATGGGCGGCTCGATGGGCGCCATCGTCGGTGAGCGTTTCGTGCGTGCGGCCAATTATGCCCTGGAAAATCGCTGCCCGATGATCTGCTTCTCCGCCTCCGGTGGTGCGCGGATGCAGGAAGCGCTGATTTCCCTGATGCAGATGGCCAAGACCTCGGCGGTACTGGCGCGCCTGCGCGAAGAAGGTATTCCTTTCATCTCTGTGCTGACCGATCCGGTCTACGGTGGTGTTTCCGCCAGTCTGGCGATGCTGGGTGACGTGATTGTTGCCGAGCCGAAGGCTTTGGTGGGGTTCGCCGGTCCGCGGGTGATCGAGCAGACCGTACGGGAAAAGCTGCCTGAAGGTTTCCAGCGCAGCGAATTCCTCCTGGAGCACGGTGCGATCGACATGATCATTTCCCGCCAGGAACTGCGTCCGCGTCTGGGTAGCCTGTTGGCTCAGATGATGGGGCTGCCGACGCCTGAGTTCGTGGATGCGCCCATCGAGCCAATCGTGGTTCCGCCGGCTCCAGCCAACCTATGAGCCAACGTACCTTGGGTGATTGGCTCGCCTACCTTGAGCAGTTGCACCCTGCAGCCATTGATATGGGGTTGGAGCGCTCGCAACAGGTAGCGTCCCAAATGGGGCTGGGCAAGCTGGCGCCTCGGGTGATCACGGTCACCGGCACCAACGGCAAGGGCTCGACTTGTGCCTTTGTCGCTTCCTTGCTGCGAGCCCAGGGGCTGCAGGTTGGTGTCTACAGCTCGCCGCACCTGTTGCGTTACAACGAGCGGGTGCAGCTCAACGGCGTTGAAGCTACGGATCAGCAGCTGTGCGAAGCCTTCACTGCGGTGGAGGCGGGGCGTGGTGATGTTTCCCTGACCTATTTCGAGATGGGTACTCTGGCAGCGTTCTGGTTGTTCCAGCGCGCAGCCCTCGATGCGGTGGTCCTGGAAGTCGGTTTAGGCGGGCGTTTGGATGCGGTCAATCTGGTGGATGCCGACTTGGCGTTGGTCACCAGTATTGGCGTCGATCATGTTGAATATCTTGGTGATTCCCGTGAGTCCGTGGCCTTTGAGAAGGCTGGGATATTCCGTTCGGGTGCGCCAGCTCTGTGTGGTGATTTGAATCCACCGCAACCGCTGCTGGACAAGGCGCGAGAGCTGGGTTGCGGGCTTTTTCTGCGTGGCAGGGATTTCGATCTGGGGTTCACTGAAGAGCACTGGCAGTGGCGTGGTCTGGATGCTCGGGGCAATCAGGTCGAACTGCGGGACCTGCCGTTGCTCGATCTGCCCATGGAGAATGCGGCGCTGGCCTTGCAGGCTTACCTGTTGATGGGGTTGCCTTGGCAGCCAGGACAGCTCGGTGCGGCCTTGCAGCAGACTCGGGTCACCGGGCGTCTGGATCGGCGTCAACTCGATTGGCAGGGCAAGCGTCTCAATCTGTTGTTGGATGTTGGGCACAACCCTCATGCGGCGCAGTATCTGGCTGAGCGCCTGGCGCGTCGGCCGATTGCCGGTAGGCGCCTGGCGGTGTTTGGGTTGTTGGCGGACAAGGATCTGCCGGGGGTGGTTGCCAGCTTGCGGGCTTCCGTCCAGCAGTGGGCGGTGGCGCCTTTGGATTCGCCGCGGGCGCGTCCTGTGGAAGATCTGCAGGCTGCGCTGGAGAGCCTTGGAGCCCCGGTAGCGTCCTACTCCAGTGTGGCTGCAGCCTTGGAAGCGCAGTGCGTGCAAGCGACTGCAGATGACGAAATTCTGCTGTTCGGATCTTTTTATTGTGTTGCCGAGGCGCTCGAGTGGCTCGCCCGGCGCTCCACGGAGGAAGCTGCACATGGCAATGCTGGATAACGTCTACAAGCAGCGAATGGTTGGAGCACTGGTGTTGATCGCGTTGGCAGTGATCTTTCTGCCGATGCTGTTCTCGCGAGAGGACGAGCAACGTCATGTGGCAGTTGAAGTGCCGGCTGCGCCGCAGGCGTCCGCCATGCCTCAGGTTCAGGTTGAGCCGGTGGTGGTGCCTGAGCCGCAGGCCTTGCCTGAGGGGTCGGTGCCCGCTGATGAACCGGTGGTTCAGCAGGCTGCACCTTCGATGCCGATTGCCTCGAGCGTGCCGGTGGTTGCGCCGGCTCCGGTGGTGGCGAGCAAGCCTGTGCCTGCGCCGAAACCCGCTCCTGCGCCGGTACCCGCGCAACAGGTGGCCACGGCCAAGCCCGACACCAGCCAAAGCCGGGTCGATGCCAATGGCTTGTCCATCAGTTGGTCGGTGCAGTTGGCCAGCCTGTCGAGTCGTGAAGGCGCGGAAAAACTGCAGAAAACCCTGCGCAGCCAGGGCTACAACGCTTATATCCGCTCGGCCGAAGGCAAGAATCGGGTATTTGTCGGGCCGCTGATCGAGCGCGCCGAAGCGGATCGCCTGCGTGACTTGTTGGGGCGTCAGCAGAACCTCAAGGGTTTCGTGGTGCGCTTCCAGCCAGAGCGTGGCTGAGACTATCTGCCTGATTTTAAAAGCACAGTGAATCGCAGCTTACCGACAGCCAAGCGCTCTGTTAAAATGCGCCGCCTTATCCGTCTGTAGGCTGCACTGTGCCATTTACCTGGGTTGACTGGGCGATCGTTGCAATAATCGCCATCTCCGCTTTGATCAGTTTGAGCCGCGGTTTCGTCAAAGAAGCCTTGTCGTTGCTTACCTGGATCATCGCAGGGGTCGTTGCCTGGATGTTTGGTGGCTCACTGTCCGAGTACCTCGGCGGTTATATCGAAACTCCCTCGGCTCGCGTGATTGCGGGCTGCGCAATCATGTTTGTCGCCACCTTGCTGGTGGGGGCAATGGTCAACTATCTCATCGGCGAATTGATTCGCGTCACCGGCCTCTCCGGTACCGATCGATTCCTCGGCATGGCCTTCGGCGCGGCGCGTGGCGCGTTGCTGGTGGTCGTGGCGGTCGGGCTCTTGAGCCTGGGGCCGGTACAGCAGGATTCCTGGTGGCAACAGTCGCGACTGGTGCCACAATTTCTATTGGTTGCAGACTGGTCCAAGAACCTCATTCTGGGGTGGAGCAGTCAGTGGCTGGCCAGCGGTATCAGCGTACCCGCTGATATACCGTTCAAGGAGCACCTCTTACCGGCCAAAACGCCTCAGTAAGACGGGTTCAGTTCAGTTTCATTAAGTAGGGGTTGCGTCGCATGTGTGGCATCGTCGGTATCGTCGGTAAGTCGAACGTCAATCAGGCGCTGTATGACGCGCTAACCGTCCTCCAGCACCGCGGCCAGGACGCTGCCGGTATCGTGACCAGCCATGACGGCCGGTTATTCCTGCGCAAGGACAACGGCCTGGTCCGTGACGTGTTCCAGCAACGGCACATGCAGCGCCTGGTTGGGCACATGGGTATTGGCCATGTGCGTTATCCGACCGCAGGCAGCTCGACTTCGGCCGAGGCTCAGCCGTTCTACGTCAATTCGCCGTACGGCATCACCCTGGCGCATAACGGCAACCTGACCAATGTTGAGCAGTTGGCCAAGGAGATCTACGAGTCCGACCTGCGTCATGTCAACACCAATTCCGATTCTGAAGTGCTGCTCAACGTGTTCGCTCACGAGCTGGCCCAGCGCGGCAAGCTGCAGCCTACCGAGGAAGACGTGTTTGCTGCGGTGACCGACGTGCATAACCGCTGTGTTGGTGGTTATGCAGTAGTGGCCATGATCACCGGTTACGGCATCGTCGGTTTCCGTGATCCTCACGGTATTCGTCCGATCGTTTTCGGTCAGCGTCATACCGACGAAGGCGTGGAGTACATGATCGCTTCGGAAAGTGTTTCCCTGGATGTACTGGGCTTCACTCTGATTCGCGACCTGGCACCGGGCGAGGCGGTCTACATCACTGAAGAGGGCAAGCTCTACACCCGTCAGTGCGCGACCAATCCACAGCTCACTCCGTGCATCTTCGAGCACGTCTATCTGGCGCGTCCTGATTCGATCATCGACGGTGTTTCGGTGTACAAGGCGCGTCTGCGCATGGGCGAAAAGCTGGCGGAGAAGATCCTTCGCGAGCGGCCAGAGCATGATATCGACGTGGTGATCCCGATCCCGGATACCAGTCGCACTGCGGCCCTCGAGCTGGCCAACCATCTGGGTGTGAAGTTCCGCGAAGGTTTCGTGAAGAACCGCTACATCGGTCGCACCTTCATCATGCCGGGCCAGGCTGCGCGGAAAAAATCCGTACGCCAGAAACTCAATGCCATCGAGCTGGAGTTTCGCGGCAAGAACGTGATGCTGGTGGATGACTCCATCGTGCGTGGCACCACCTGCAAGCAGATCATCCAGATGGCCCGCGAAGCTGGCGCTAAAAACGTCTATTTCTGCTCGGCGGCTCCGGCGGTGCGCTACCCGAACGTGTACGGCATCGACATGCCAAGCGCCCACGAGTTGATCGCCCACAATCGTTCGACCCAGGACGTGGCGGACCTGATCGGTGCTGATTGGCTGATCTACCAGGACCTGCCGGACCTGATCGAAGCAGTCGGTGGTGGCAAGATCAAGATCGAGAACTTCGATTGCGCCGTGTTCGACGGCAAGTACGTCACCGGTGACGTCGACGAGGCTTATCTGACCAAGATCGAGAACGCTCGTAACGATGCCTCGAAGGTCAAGACTCAGGCGGTCAGCGCCATCATCGATCTGTACAACAACTGATCCAGAGCATTCACGAAGACATTAGGAGTAGGCGGCATGAGTCAGGATTGGGATGCCGGTCGGCTGGACAGCGACCTTGAAGGCGTAGCGTTCGATACCCTGGCGGTGCGCGCCGGCCAACACCGCTCGCCGGAAGGCGAGCACGGTGATCCGATGTTCTTCACCTCCAGCTATGTATTCCGTACGGCCGCCGACGCGGCCGCACGCTTTGCCGGTGAAGTGCCAGGCAATGTCTATTCCCGCTACACCAACCCTACGGTGCGCTCTTTCGAAGAGCGGATTGCGGCGCTTGAGGGCGCGGAGCAGGCTGTGGCCACGGCTACGGGCATGGCAGCGATTCTCTCGGTGGTCATGAGCCTGTGCAGTGCTGGTGATCATGTGCTGGTGTCGCGCAGCGTGTTCGGTTCGACCATCAGTTTGTTCGAGAAGTACTTCAAGCGTTTTGGTGTGGCAGTCGATTACGTGCCCCTGGCGGACTTGTCCGGTTGGGATGCGGCGATCAAGAGCAACACCAAGCTGCTGTTCGTTGAGTCGCCATCCAATCCTCTGGCTGAGCTGGTGGATATCGCCGCATTGGCCGAAGTGGCCCATGCCAAGGGTGCGATGCTGGTGGTAGACAACTGTTTCTGTACCCCGGCGTTGCAGCAGCCGCTGAAGCTGGGTGCGGACGTGGTGGTGCATTCGGCAACCAAGTTCATCGACGGCCAGGGTCGCTGCATGGGCGGAGTGGTAGCCGGACGCAGTGAGCAGATGAAAGAAGTGGTGGGATTCCTGCGTACCGCGGGGCCGACCCTGAGTCCGTTCAATGCCTGGATTTTCCTCAAGGGCTTGGAAACCCTGAACCTGCGGATGCGTGCGCATTGTTCCAATGCCTTGGCCCTGGCCGAATGGCTGGAGCGGCAGGATGGCGTCGAGAAGGTGCATTACGCAGGTCTTGCCAGCCATCCTCAGCATGAGCTGGCCAAGCGTCAGCAGCGTGGTTTCGGTGCGGTGGTGAGCTTTGAGGTCAAGGGTGGCAAAGAGGGTGCGTGGCGCTTTATCGATGCGACTCGCCTGATTTCAATTACCGCCAACCTGGGTGACAGCAAGACCACCATCACTCATCCGAGCACCACCTCCCACGGACGTTTGGCGCCGCAGGAGCGTGAGGCCGCCGGCATTCGTGACAGCCTGATCCGTGTTGCGGTCGGCCTGGAAGATGTGGCTGACCTGCAGGTCGATCTGGCTCGTGGGTTGGCGGCCTTGTGATTGAGTTGTCCACGCCCCTGGACGGCAGTAATGGTCGTGTCGCGCTGGTCACCGGTGCGGCACGAGGCATTGGCCTGGGTATCGCTGCCTGGTTGATCAGCGAAGGCTGGCAAGTGGTGCTGACCGACCTGGACCGGGAGCGCGGCTCCAAGGTGGCCAAGGTGTTGGGGGAGAGTGCCTGGTTCATTACCATGGATGTGGCGGACGAAAGCCAGGTGGCCCAGGGTGTCGCCGAGGTGCTGGGGCAGTTCGGGCGACTGGATGCTCTGGTCTGTAACGCTGCGGTGGCTGACCCGCACAACATCACCCTCGAAAGCCTGGACCTGTCTTATTGGAATCGCGTGCTGGCGGTGAATCTCGGTGGGCCAATGCTCTTGGCCAAACACTGTGCGCCTTATCTGCGTGCCCATGGTGGCGCTATTGTCAATCTGGCTTCTACTCGGGCCCGTCAGTCCGAGCCTGATAGTGAGGCTTATGCGGCGAGCAAGGGTGGTCTGTTGGCCTTGACCCACGCGTTGGCGATCAGCCTGGGGCCGGAGGTTCGGGTCAATGCGGTGAGCCCTGGCTGGATCGATGCGCGTGATCCGGCATTGAGGCGTGCTGAGCCGTTGTCCGATGCCGATCATGCCCAGCATCCGGCGGGCAGGGTCGGGACGGTGGAGGATGTGGCATCGATGGTGGCTTGGCTGTTGTCGCGCAATTCAGGTTTCGTCACCGGCCAGGAGTTCGTGGTGGACGGCGGCATGAGCAAGAAAATGATTTATCAGGGGTAGGGCACTGACGAGCCTCAAGCTTCAGGCGGCGAGATGAGTGTCTCCGGGGCTGTTGTTTTTAAGTGTTGTCTGAAGCATGCCATTTGCCGCTGTTTTGAAAAAAACTTCAATACTGCTATTGACTTAGCTTCGATACCTGCGTAAATTTCGCGGCCTCAACGAAGTAAAGGGTGATTAGCTCAGCTGGGAGAGCGTCTGCCTTACAAGCAGAATGTCGGCGGTTCGATCCCGTCATCACCCACCACTTCTTGAGTGTCTTTCGCAAGAAAGATGGAAGCTTCCACGGAAGCATCCAACCGACGCGCAGCGGTAGTTCAGTCGGTTAGAATACCGGCCTGTCACGCCGGGGGTCGCGGGTTCGAGTCCCGTCCGCTGCGCCATATTTTCCAGGTCAGGCTTGCCTGATTTGAGATTGAAAAGCCTCGAAGCTTGTCAGTCAGACGATTTAAACGGTTCAAATGGACGCAAGTCCAAGCGATACGCAGCGGTAGTTCAGTCGGTTAGAATACCGGCCTGTCACGCCGGGGGTCGCGGGTTCGAGTCCCGTCCGCTGCGCCATATCAGCTCCAAGGCCCACTGAACGCCTTGAAGCAACGAAGCAAGTCGAAGGCTTGATTCGGATCGATAGCAAAGACCCTGGTCGTAAGACCGGGGTTTTTTGTTTCTGCGATTTGTACTGGTTGTCGCGATTCTTGGCAGTAACGATGGATCACAAAAAAACCGCCTGTAAGGCGGTTTTTTTGTGGGTGCGGAACAGCTTCTTATCAGAAGCCGAATTTGTCCCGCAGGCTGTAGTACCAGGCTCCCAGCGCGGTGAATGGCGTGCGCAACAACTGGCCGCCAGGGAATGGGTAGTGGGGCAGGTCGGCGAAGGCGTCAAAGCGCTCTGCTTGGCCGCGCAGGGCCTCTGCCAGGACTTTGCCTGCCAGGTGGGTGTAAGTCACCCCGTGGCCGCTGCAGCCCTGGGAGTAATAGATGTTGTCGCCCAGGCGACCAACTTGCGGCAGGCGCGACAGGGTCAGCAGGAAGTTGCCGGTCCAGGCGTAGTCGATCTTCACATCTTTCAGTTGGGGGAAGGCCTTGAGCATCTTCGGTCGGATGATTGCTTCGATATTGGCCGGGTCGCGAGCGCCATACACCACGCCGCCGCCGAAGATCAGGCGCTTGTCGCTGGTGAGGCGGTAATAGTCCAGCAGGTAGTTGCAGTCCTCGACACAGTAGTCCTGTGGCAGGAGGCTGGCGGCCAGCTCATCGCCCAAGGGTTCGGTGGTGATCACCTGGGTGCCGCAGGGCATGGATTTGGCTGCTAGCTCGGGGATCAGATTGCCCAGGTAGGCGTTGCCCGCGACGATGATGAACTTGGCGCGGACCTTGCCCTGTGGGGTGTGCACTACGGGGTTGGCGCCGCGCTCAATGCGTATTGCCGGGGATTGTTCGTAGAGCGTGCCGCCCAGTGATTCCACGGCCGCTGCTTCGCCCAGCGCCAGGTTGAGTGGATGGATATGACCGCCGCTCATGTCGAGCATGCCGCCCTTGTATTGATCGCAGGCTACGACTTCGCGAATCCGTCGCTCATCCAGCAGCTCCAGCTGAGTGTGGCCATAACGCTCCCAGAGGCGCTTCTGCGACTCCAGGTGGCCCATCTGCTTGCTGGTCAGCGCGGCGAAGACTCCGCCGTCTTTCAGGTCGCATTGAATCTGATGCTTGGCCACGCGTTCGCGAATGATCCTGCCGCCCTCGAACGCCATCTGTCCCAGCAATTGCGCTTGCTTGGGGCCGACGCTGCGTTCGATTACGTCGATGTCTCGGCTGTAGCTGTTGACGATCTGCCCGCCATTGCGCCCGGATGCGCCGAAGCCGACCTTGGCGGCCTCCAGGACGGTGACACGAAAGCCGTTTTCCAGGAGGAACAGTGCGCTGGACAGGCCGGTATAGCCTGCACCGATCACACAAACATCGGTTTCAACTTCGCCTAGCAGTGGCGGGCGTTCTGGGGCCGCATTGGCGGAAGCGGCGTAATAGGACTGTGGGTAGGGAATGTTCGCCATCCTGCGACCTCATGTGTTTAATATATTTTACGAGTGCGCCGATGCTACCTGAGTTGCAAATGGGCTGCCAGACGGGCTGGGAAACTTCTTCGCAGTCAAAAAATTAAAAAATTCGCATATTCATAGGCTTAGCTGCAAAAAAGATGTTGACACCCCTTCGGAATTCCGTAGAATGCCGCCTCACAGCAGGCACGTAGCTCAGTTGGTTAGAGCACCACCTTGACATGGTGGGGGTCGTTGGTTCGAGTCCAATCGCGCCTACCAAACAAAATCCGCTCTGCTGGGCGGTCTAGAAGGGCGATCCGAAAAGGGTCGCCCTT
This sequence comes from Pseudomonas sp. Fl5BN2, assembly GCF_009908205.1. NCBI lineage: Bacteria > Pseudomonadati > Pseudomonadota > Gammaproteobacteria > Pseudomonadales > Pseudomonadaceae > Pseudomonas > Pseudomonas sp. Fl5BN2. The sequence continues at coordinate 12,071 of NZ_JAAARL010000025.1, forward strand.
TTTTGTGCTTGTTTTTTAAGGGCTAGCTGTTTCTCTCCTTTTCTTTTGGCATCACGGCTCACTGGCTGTTTTATTTCTCTTCTCTATAGATGTCTTGATGTTGATGCGTCGAGGGTGGATGACGCTCCCCGAAAGTCCCGGACTCGACAGGCACTACTGCTAGATTTCTTGGTTATTGGCTGTACCGGCTTCGCTTGCTGGAGTGTAGGGGCAGGCATCTTGTGCCGTGTCTGGCTGTTGAAGAATCTTTACCTCTGTGGGAGTTGCGCTGACGGCCAACTCCCAGTCGAGTTAGGGAAGGGCTCAGCCTTTGGGGGTAAAGGCGTTGCCGCTGAAGGTGCGCACAGGGTTGCCGCGTTCAACCTGATGATGGGCATCGCGGCGTTGCAGGCGCAGTTCCTGAGCAGATTGTTCTTGCTGTGCAGCAAGCCGTTGCTGGATCAGCAGGCGTGCCAGGCGTTTGTTGTCATGCTGGCTACGTTCGGACTGCACTTTCACACTGATGCCTGTTGCCACGTGTGTAGCGCGTATTGCTGAGTCGGTTTTGTTCACATGCTGCCCGCCTGGGCCTGATGCGCGCATGGCTTCGAAACGAATCTCGTCCTCCATGCTCTCCACCGGGGGGCTGAACAGTTGGCCGGCGAAGAACCAGTTCTTGCGCTTGTGTTCGGGTCGATAGGGGCTCTTACAGGTCCAGAGCAAGGTGCCTGCCCAGTGTGTTGCCAGTTCCGGGGCATGTTCGCCGTCGAGGCTGACTAGCACTGATTTGTGAGTGTCCCGGATATCGCCGGCAACCTGTTCGACGATGCCGAGGCGCACGCCCTGCGCCTCGGCTTCGCTGTGCAACCGACGCAAGGCTTGTGTCACTGCCAGTTCACATTCGGCAGGTCCTTGGGCGGAGGATAGTTGTAACAGCAGCATCAGCAGCACCCCCGGCGTTTGTAGGTCAGTACCGGCTTGAGCCGGGCGATGATCTTCACCAGGCCGGCATCCCGTAGGCTGCCAACCACGCTATCGATGCTCTTGTAGGCTTCGGGGGCCTCTTCGTACATCAATCCGCGATCCTCGCAGATCACCCGGCTGCCCAGTTGGGTGCGTTTGAGCTGATCGAAGCTGAAGCGATTTGCCAGTCGATCCTTGCAGTCGCTGCGTAGCCATTTGCGGCCGGCACCGTGGGCCAGTGAGTAGAGGCTGATGGCCGCTGGAATGGGTTGTACCAGGTAGCTGTAGTCGCCGCGAGAGCCAGGGATGACCACTGGGCCCTGGTCCGAAGGCGTGGCGCCCTTGCGATGCAGCCAGCCGGGAATGCCGTCAATATTCGCCGCGGATACCAGGTTGTGATTGATATCCAGCACTGAACTTCCCTTGGCTCGCAGGTTGTGCAACAGGCGTTCGGCAATCAGGCGTCGGTTGGCTTCGGCGAAGCGCAAGGCGTCGTCGTGCTGCTGCAGGTACTGCGCGCCGGCGGCACTGCTCGTCAGCAGGCCGTTGTGGCCATGTTGCTCCACGTGGTGTCGCAGAATGGCTTCTCCCAGGCCCCGGGAGCCACTGTGTACTAGCAACAGCAAGGCTTTTGGGTCCAGGGCGAGGGCTTGCAAGGCCGCAGTGTCGTGCACTTGATCGAGCTGTTGCAGTTCCGCGAAGTGATTACCGCCACCGATGGTACCCAGCGAGTGTTCGTGACCGCTGAGGGGCAGCTCCAGCTTTGCTCGTTCTTCGTCCCACTGTTCATCCAGGGGAAGGTCGATATTGCCGATTTTCTTTTCCAGCTTGTCGAGGTTCAGGCGGCTGCAGGAAAGGTTGGTTTGCCACAGCGTCATGCCGCAGCCGATGTCGTTGCCTACCAGTGCCGGATAAATCACCTCGGTGGAGAAAAAGGCCGCACCCACTGGGTAGCCGCGACCTGGGTGCAGGTCCGGCATGCCGACGACCTGGCGCATGCCGGGCAGTTGGGCGGTGGTGTTTAGTTGCTGGAGCGCTTTGTCTTCGATCCAGGTGGTGTCGGAGGCGATCAGAGAGACGCCGTTCGACAAATGACGGATGCAATTGTCCATGTCCAATTCCTGATTGGGAAAAATAAAGTCAGGTAATGGCAGGACGAAGCAGGATTTAAGCGGAGGCGCTAGCGGGTAGCGGGTACAGCGTTTAAACCAGGCACGTCCTGCAAAGGGTGATCAGCTGTTGCATGGTGGATCTCCTTGGCAAAAGTGTGGGAAGGGGCGCGAAGACTAATCCTTTGCCTGGAGGATGACAATGGGGGCGTAAATAAAGAGTGCGTTTTTAGGCCGTAATGCTCATGAACCATCGCTTTGTTGAATGGGGATGGTTGTGCAGGCCTTTGATAGGTTCTCCAGGTTGCCCAGGTGCGGACTGCTTGCCGATGAGCGCGCGATGATCGATAACTACCAACATTTGGTTGCTGGCGATCAGCAGGCCATCGCGCAGTTGGCATCTTCCTTGGCGGAGCGCTGAGGCCGAACAGGGATGGCTTTTTCTTTGGCCTGAACGCCTTTTTTCTGCTGCCTGAGCGATACTCTCGCGTTTTAAGGACGAGGTGGTGGCATGCGGTTTTTGATGGCAGGAATGATTGCGGTTTTGCTGGCCGGTTGTGCGAGCTCCACCATGGATGACGCTCGGGCAAGAACACCGAACAAGACTCTGACCTCGGCCAAGGCCGAGCAGCTGGTGGCACAGTGCGTGCAATTTGCCTGGCAGGATGAAGCGGTCTTCGGTGTGGATGCTGCTGCGTACCTGCAATCAGGCAAGGCCGGCGGCTATACGGTGTATACCCGCTCCGCTGAGTCCTTTGTGGATATCAAGGCTGAGGCATCGGCGACCACTGTCCGCTTCTACGCCATCGAAGACAGCTCTGTCTCGAAGCGCCGCCTGGCGGCGCTGGCGACCTGTCTATAGCGCACTGGACTTGTACAAGCACAAACCCGGCATTGGCCGGGTTTTGTTGTTTCTGAAAGGCGCTTTTTGCAGCTAGTTGTGCTTTTTACTGTTTGCCGCTGGAAGAAGAGTGAGTCTGGGCGTAGCAAGGCGTGTAATACATTGACGATTGAAACTGTCAGTTTAAATAAGGAAGTCCGCGGATTGTTTGGTCTTGCGCTGGATTCTGTAAATTGTCCCGAATGGTTAGTTTGTTGGGCGGTGAAAAAAGTCGGTAGAAGTGCGCTAGGTTTAGGGGGCTCAACAAGGAGCGAAATTAATTAATCAATGGAGTGAAAGATATGAATAAGCCACAAGCTCAACTTAAACATGGTCGCGTTGTATCGCCTTCCAGCCGTGGTGCGGTGGCGGTGGAGCTGGGACTGCTGGGTACCTGGCAGGTGAACGAAATGGAAGGAGGTAAAAACTTCCCTGCACTCACTGGCGGCCCCTTTCCGAAACCCTATGACGGCGACGTAGCAAGCGTTGCACCACCTGCAGACGGCCATATTCTTAGCGGTGGCAAGGTTGATGAGCGTGACTGCATCAACTTCACCAACGAAGAAATGTCGAAAAAAATCAATCGTCCCTTTAGTTGGCCGCTGCTGAATGTTGACCCGGGCCAAGTGTTTCAGGTGCAGTGGGAGTACACCGCGCCGCACGTCACCCGAGGTTACAGCTGGTTCATCACTAAAGACGGTTGGGATCCGAAGCAGCGGATCAGTCGCGCACAATTGGAACCTCAGGCCTTTTACCAGGACTTTTATACCGAAGTTCCATACGACAAGTTTGGCTCGGTGCTGAAGGCCAAGACTCATCATGAAGTTGTGCTGCCAAAAAACAAGAAAGGCCACCATGTTGTAGTCCTGGTGTGGATTGTTGCCAATACTGGCAACGGGTTCTATCAGGCGTTCGATCTGGACTTCAAGTAAGTTTCTGCCGAATAAAATTCTTTAACGGTTCTGAAGGATTAGAGCGTGAATAAAATCGACTTTGCATTGATCAAGAGTCAAGCCGCGGATGCCGCTTCCCTGATGCCGAGTATTGCCGGCAAGAAGATCCTCATGGGCTTCTGGCATAACTGGGCTGCTGGTCCCAGTGATGGATATCAGCAGGGGCAGTTCGCCAACCTGAGCCTGTTGGATGTACCCAAGGAGTACAACGTGGTGGCGGTGGCCTTCATGAAGGGCAATGGTATCCCCACCTTCAAGCCCTACAACCTCTCGGATGCCGAGTTTCGGCGTCAGGTCGGCGTGCTTAACAGTCAGGGGCGGGCGGTGCTGATTTCCCTGGGTGGCGCCGATGCGCATATCGAGCTGCACAAGGGCAACGAGCAGCCTTTGGCCAACGAAATCATCCGCCTGGTGGAAACCTACGGATTCGATGGCCTGGATATCGACCTGGAGCAGAGTGCCATCGACTTTGCCGACAACAAGAGCGTGCTGCCTGCAGCGTTGAAGCTGGTGAAGGACCACTACGCAGGCCAGGGCAAGCATTTCATCATCAGCATGGCGCCGGAGTTTCCGTACCTGACTAGCAATGGCAAGTACGTGCCTTACTTACAGGCGCTGGAGGGTTATTACGACTTTGTCGCGCCACAATATTACAACCAGGGTGGCGATGGGCTCTGGGTGCAGGAGGCCAACGGCGGGCAGGGGGCCTGGATCGCCCAGAACAATGACCAGATGAAGGAGGATTTCCTGTTCTACCTGACCGATAGCCTGGCCTCGGGTACTCGTGGCTACAGCCGGATTGCAGCAGACAAGCTAGTGATTGGTTTGCCGAGCAATGTCGATGCCGCGGCCACTGGCTATGTCATCGATCCGGCAGCGCTGAGTGGTGCGTTCAAGCGTTTGCAGGGCGCCGGACATACCATCAAGGGATTGATGACCTGGTCGGTGAATTGGGATGCCGGTGTCAATCGGCAAGGGGTGCACTACAACTGGGAGTTTCGTAACCGCTATGCGCCGCTGATCCATGGTGATGGTGGTGAGCCGGAGCGTCCCGGGGCTCCTGGCAACCTGCAGGTGTTGGGGGTTGGCCGCAACAGTGTCAAGCTGAGCTGGAGCGTTTCCAGCGGCGTACGCCCGGTCGAGTTCTACACCCTGTATCGCGACGGCAGTGCAGTGGGTAAGGCTGCGTCCCCAGGTTTCGAGGACCAGGGACTGAGTGCCGACACTCAGTACAGCTATTTCGTCACGGCCACTGATACTCAAGGGCGCGAGTCGTTGCCCAGTCGCAGTGTGAGTGCCAGGACCGCCGGAGGTGTTGTCGATCCGAGTTTCCCTGAATGGCGCACCGACCAGCACTATCTCAGGGAGGATGGGGTGAGCTATGAAGGTCATCGTTACCTCTGTCTTCAGGAGCACACCTCGAACCCGGCCTGGACGCCTTCGGCGGCCTTTACGCTCTGGAGCAAGGTGTTGCTGGAGCGTCATGGCTGAAGCGTACAGGTCATTCTTGAGTGAATGACCCGGCGGCCCTCGCGGATTCTTGATCCGGGTACGGGCCGCCATTTTTGTTTGGGTGCCACCGGTTTTTATCCGTCACGGGTTCGCAGCGGATTGTCCGGTTGTGAGCTATTGGTGAGCTGCCCGGGTGTTTCGATCAGTCGCTCAGTTGTAAACATTGGTAAGCGGCACTGCACGGGAAAGGGGCTTGAGCGTAGTCTCACCGCTCGATCAATGTGCAATGGAAGCCTTCGATGTTTCAAATGAATAGCCTGGTTCCGGAAATGCTGGTCACGGATCTGGAGCGCAGTCTGTCTTTCTATCGCGATACTTTGGGTTTCAAGGTGGAGTATCAGCGTCCGGAACAGCTCTTTGCCTTTCTCTCCTTCAATGGCAGCCAACTGATGTTGGAGCAGGATGACCAGCAGGAGTCTGCCTGGCGTGTCGGGCCCTTGCAGGCGCCTTTCGGGCGTGGAATGAACTTGTCGATCGAGTGTTTGGATATTCGCCAGTTGGCTGTCGATTTGGCGCAAGCCGGCGTCACTTTGCGCAGAGAGATCGAAGAGTGCTGGTATCGGCAGGAGGGGATGTTGTGCGGTCAGTTGAACCTGTTGGTGCTCGATCCTGACGGCTACCTACTGCGGTTCATTGAAAATATCGGCTTCAAGGCTGTGGAGGCTGCGGCAGGCGCCTGACCGCTGGGCCCGGGTGCGACGCCGGCATTGCTGTGGCGCCGCGCGCCGGGATTCGGCAGTCGGGGCTGTCGCCGGGAAGGGGCGATAGTCAGTGGTTGACGATAATCCGGTGTGCGGGAATATGCGCTGAGGAGAAGCTCAAGGCAAACAAGAAACGCGCTGCGCCAGCCATTGTGCATAGGCAAAGGGCTGGTGCTCAGGGTGCTCAAGGAGTTTCGCGTTTGTCCGGGGCCGTAAGTCCCGCCTGTATACGTTGATAGATCTCTTCGCGGTGTACCGCGACATCTTTGGGTGCATTGATGCCGATGCGGACTTGTTGGCCGCTGACGCCGAGGATGGTGATCGTAATGTCGTCACCGATGTTTATGCTTTCACCGACTTTGCGGGTGAGTATCAGCATGATCTTCTCCTTGATAGCTTTGTAGGGCACCAGATTCAAACAGTGCAGAGGTCGGTCTTAGGTATAGATTAGTGCGAAGTTCCACTGAGTGGGTGCCTCTTTCTGACGCGCAGACGATCTATTAATTCCCAAGGCGCAACTATACAGAGGCAATAAATATCATTCTTCCTGTTTCGTCCTGATTTTGTTGCGCGGTCTCTCGGATCTAGAGTGTTAAAATCGCCGCCTCAGACTTTCGAGGGGTAGGTTGTGCGCACAGTAGCGATGATGATGGCGGTGTTGGCATTGGCCGGTTGTGGCGAAGGCAAGCGTGTCGAAGCGAGCAAGAACGCTTCAGCGGCAGCACAGGTTCAACCGGCCGAGGTCTCGACAGCGCCGCAGTGGGACGTGCTGGTGGGCAGCGAACTACCCTTGGCAGTGAGTGACCTGACTGGGTGGCTGATCGAGCACGGGATTATTTCCAGTGTCGACACGGTGGATGGCAAGCGGCGGGTCCTGGTTGGCCCATTCTCCTCCCAGGCCGAAGCTGAGGCGAAGAGGGCCGAGGTGGCCGAGAAACTCGTCAAGGCTAAAAAGCGCGATATCAACGCGACGGTCATCGAGCATCGAGTCGCGCAGTAAGGCTGTTTTTGCAATGCCGAGTCTTGCCCGTGCCCGGCGGGCGATTCCGGGTCAGCCGCAGGCCTTGAGGTTGACCGTGCCGACGAATGGATTACCGCGGCCCATTACACAGGCCACGCTCTGATTGCGCTGGCGCTCCCAATCCTGCACCGGGTAGGTCTTGTTCCAGGCTTCGAATAGTTGTCGATCCTGCTTCGACAGGTTCAGGCCGTATTGCTTGCTCATGTAGAAGTAGGTGCGCGCGATCATCCCGCGAATCGAAGGGCGGGGCATGACCTTCTTGGCCTTGAAGTCCACCTGAGTCAGGCACGAGCCATATTGGCCCGATTGCTCCGGTAGCCAGCCGAAACTGAAATTGCTGCGATCGCCATTCACTTCGCCGATGCTCGGCACCAGGTTGTGCAGATCGGCCTCGGCGCGCTGATAGACCGAATCGGTGCGTGTGCAATTCTTGCGGCCGCCTTGTTGCCAGCACTGGCGCTGATGGCCGATCTGCCAGGCCGGCACTATGTGTTCCCACTCGATGCGCTCTGCGCGCTTGGCGTTCTTGCGTGGAACATAGCCGCAGGCTGCGAGGTTCACCCGGTTGCCGTTGTACTTGCAGCCGCAATAGAACTCGGTGGATTGAGGGGCATAGAGCTTCCAGGCGACCTTTTTGGCTTCACTGAAGGTGCGGGGGGCGTCGGCTTGGGCGGTGCAGGCAAGCAAAAGCAATAAGATGGCAAAACAACGAACACTCATCAGTTCAATCTTCCTTCGGCACAACCCAGAAAATCTGCACGCCGCCGTCATCGCGATAGGCGAGGGTGACGTTGTCGTTTTCGGCGATCTCCTCCAGCAGGCGCTCCCACTCATCCTGCGGCTCGTCGGCGAGGCGGAAGATCAAGGCCGCCTTGGCTTTCTGGGCGGTGGGGGAGTTGATGATTTTCTGGATGCGTACACCCAGGCGTTCGTAGGAGCTGAGGGGCGTTTGGGGGGTGGCCACGGAACAATCCTTAATAAGCTGTACGTGCATACAGTATTTAACTGTAGGGCATTTCGCAACTGCTTAAAATTCAAGAAGTTCCTCTGACAACGCTTTATGCATTTTTCTCGAGGGGGAAGTAATTTTTTATCGCGGGAGGGTGCAGCGAAACCATCGGCGGTGACGCTGGAACCACCCGCCCGAGGGGCGAGTGGTTTGAAGCGTGCTCGACCGGGGCCGGTCGAGCAGGAGCAATCAATATTCCCAGAACATGCGCTGCAGTTCTTTGCTGTCCTGTGTCTTGGTCAGGGCGACCATGGCCAGGATGCGGGCTTTCTGCGGGTTCAGGTCGTGAGCCACGACCCAGTCGTACTTGTCGTCAGGCTGTTCGGCGTTGCGCAGGACAAAACCGCCGGCATTGACGTGGGAGGAGCGAATGATCTGCACGCCGTTCTTGCGCAGTTCCTGCAGGGCCGGCACTACGCGGGAAGACACCGAACCGTTGCCGGTACCGGCGTGGATGATGGCTTTGGCACCGGCTTGAGCCAGGGCTTTGTAAGCAGTGTCATTGACGTTGCCATAACCGTAGGCAATTTCTACGTCGGGCAGGCTCTTGATGTTCTTGATGTCGAATTCCGAGTCCATGGTGTGACGCTTGGCAGGCAGGCGGAACCAGTAGGATTTGCCTTCTACCACCATGCCCAGCGGGCCCCATGGGCTCTTGAACGCTTCTGTCTTGATGTTGATCATCTTGCTGACATCGCGACCGGACTGGATTTCGTCGTTCATGGTTACCAGCACACCCTTGCCGCGTGCGCTCTTGCTGCCGGCCACGGCGACGGCGTTGTACAGGTTGAGCATGCCGTCAGCCGACATCGCAGTGCCTGGACGCATGGAGCCGACAACCACGATTGGCTTGTCAGTTTTTTCCACCAGGTTGAGGAAGTAGGCGGTTTCTTCCAGGGTGTCGGTGCCGTGGGTGATGACAATGCCATCGACGTCTTTGCTGTCGGCCAGTTCGGCGACACGACGGCCCAGTTGCAGCAGGTTTTCGTTGGTGATGCTTTCCGAAGCGATCTGCATGACCTGCTCGCCACGCACGTTGGCCAGTTGGCTCAACTCGGGGATGCCAGCGATCAGTTGTTCGATGCCGACCTTGGCGGCTTGATAAGTGGCGCTGTTGGCAGCGCTGGCACCGGCACCGGCGATGGTGCCGCCAGTCGCGAGAACCACGACGTTGGCGAGTTTCTGTTGGGTTTCAGCTTCTTTGGCTTGCAGCGCTGCTGGCAGAAGCAGGAGGAGGGCCAAAGCGCCCGGAGCGAAGGTTTTGAAGGCAGATTTCATTATTTTCTCTCTAGTAGTGAGACAGTGCTGATGCAGGTTCATCTAGAAACACCCTGGCTGCAGATCTGTATGCGGCGGGGCGGTGAGGGTTGAGCAGGATTTGTACCAGCGCTACCTTGGTCTGATAAGTATTTTAAGTTACTGATTTATATCAATTTTATTTCTGTTTTTGGCTTTAAATAACAAATGTTCGTCCGGATTTCCGAACGTTTTCATCTGTAGGCGTTCGGCAATCCGAAAATGCTTGTCGGCGGTGCAACGGAAGGCTTCACGGTCATCGATTAAAGAATGTCTTGAAGCGGTCGATGACACGACAGGATCTTTTTTTCGGGAGTTCACATGTCTCTGTCAGTCGGATTTCCTGGCGCAGGAGCGATTCTGATCAATGGCAAGTCGCCGGCGATCATTGATGCATTGAGTAACGCCGCTGCTGAGGAGGCGTCCACGGCGCTGGGCACCGATGAGTCGGGCGCCCTCCGGGCTGGTTCCGGCAAGCAGGCCGAAACGTCCGAAGCCGCAGGCTCGGGTGGAGATAATCAGAGTATCGTCGTCAAGATGCTGCTCAAGCGCATGCAAGAGTTGCAGGAGCTGCTCAAGCAGCAGCAAGAGCAACTGGCTGCCGCCCAGGCCGCCGACTATCCGACCCCTGAAGCCAAGCAGACCGTGGTCATGGGGCTTCAAGGGCAGATCTCAGGAACCACCGGGGCCCTGGCAGAGGTATCGGGCAATCTGGTTCGTGAGCTGGCCAAGGAATCCTCCTCCTCGGGTGGCCTGGTAAACACCACCGCATGACCCTCAGAGCCTGTTCGACGCTACGGTGCGGACAGGTTCCTTCTCTCCTGCGGCGGGGTTTTTCCCCCTGTCTGTCTTCTTTTTCCAGACTCTGATCGGCGTTGACAAACTCTGGCGAGGTTCGCATAGTTCGTTTTACGCAAACGTTTGCGCGGCCTTCGGATAACGACAATCGTCTATCTTCCCAAGGTGCGGCACCGGCCTCTCATCCATGCTGATGACGACCTGCTCACCCTGCCGTGTGAACGCTGCTCACAATAATCATAAGATCGGAGTGAATTCATGAAGCTGCCCTTCGCTGGACGTTTACTCGCTGTCGCCGTTCTGGCCGCAGCATCCGCTGCGCTTCCTCTCTCTTCGGCATTGGCCGACACCCCGCAGAAACCCAAGGTTGCTCTGGTCATGAAATCCCTGGCCAACGAGTTCTTCCTGACCATGGAAGATGGCGCCAAGGCTTATCAGAAAGACCATTCCGCTGATTTCGACCTGGTGTCCAATGGCATCAAGGATGAAACCGATACTGCCAACCAGATCCGTATTGTCGAGCAGATGATCGTTTCCAAGGTCAATGCCCTGGTGATTGCGCCTGCCGACTCCAAGGCCATGGTGCCAGTGATCAAGAAGGCGGTGGATGCCGGGATCACGGTGATCAATATCGATAACCAACTCGATCCCGGTGTGCTGAAAAGCAAGAACATCAGCGTGCCTTTCGTGGGGCCGGACAACCGCAAGGGCGCGCGCCTGGTGGGTGAGTACCTGGCCAAGCAACTGAAGGCCGGCGACGAAGTGGGGATCATCGAAGGGGTCTCCACCACCACTAACGCACAGCAGCGCACCGCGGGCTTCAAGGACGCAATGGACGCCGCGCAGATCAAGGTGGTTTCGCTGCAATCCGGTGACTGGGAAATCGACGCTGGCAACCGGGTGGCCTCGGCCATGCTCAGCGAGTACCCGAACCTCAAGGCGCTGCTGGCGGGTAACGACAGCATGGCGGTAGGCGCGGTCTCTGCAGTACGTGCGGCCGGCAAGGCCGGCAAGGTCCAGGTAGTGGGCTACGACAACATCAATGCCATCAAGCCGATGCTCAAGGATGGCCGGGTCCTGGCCACCGCCGATCAGTTTGCCGCCAAGCAGGCGGTATTCGGTATCGAGACTGCGCTGAAGATCCTCAAGGGCGAGAAGGTCGACAGTGGCGTCAATGGCGTGATCGAAACTCCGGTTGAGCTGGTCACCCAGTAGTCATTCCGGCAGCACAACGGCGCTCGCCCGGCCGGGCGAGCGTATGGAGAGTTTCTTATGTCAGTTTCCGCTGCGAACGCTGTCCTCTCGGTCAGCGGTATCGGCAAGACCTATGTGCAGCCGGTATTGACCGGCATCGACCTGACGCTGATGCGCGGTGAGGTGCTGGCGTTGACCGGGGAGAACGGCGCAGGCAAGAGCACCTTGTCGAAGATCATCGGCGGCCTGGTCACTCCCACTACTGGCCACATGCAGTTCAACGGCCAGGATTATCGCCCCGGCAGTCGGACCCAGGCCGAGGAGGCGGGCATTCGCATGGTCATGCAGGAGTTGAACCTGCTGCCAACCCTGTCGGTGGCCGAGAACCTGTTCCTCGATAACCTGCCCAGCAACGGTGGCTGGATCAGCCGCAAGCAGCTGCGCAAAGCGGCGATCGAGGCCATGGCCCAGGTCGGTCTGGAAGCCATCGACCCCGACACCCTGGTAGGCGAGCTGGGCATTGGTCACCAGCAGATGGTGGAGATCGCCCGCAACCTGATTGGTGATTGCCATGTGCTGATTCTTGATGAGCCGACCGCCATGCTCACGTCCCGTGAGGTGGAGATGCTCTTCGAACAGATCACTCGCCTGCAGGCCCGAGGCGTGTCGATCATCTATATCTCCCATCGCCTGGAAGAGCTGGCCCGGGTGGCTCAGCGTATTGCCGTGTTGCGTGATGGTTGCCTGGTCTGTGTCGAGCCAATGGCCAACTACAACAGTGAACAACTGGTGAACCTGATGGTCGGCCGCGAGCTGGGCGAACACATCGACCTGGGCGAACGCAAGATTGGTGTGCCGGCGTTGACGGTGAGCAATCTCAGTCGTTCGGACAAGGTCCGCGATGTGTCCTTCCAGGTGCGCAGTGGCGAGATCTTCGGTATTTCCGGTTTGATCGGGGCAGGGCGTACCGAGCTGCTGCGCCTGATCTTCGGTGCCGATGCCGCCGACAGCGGCAGCATTGCCCTGGGCACACCACCCCGTCCGGTGAGCATTCGCTCTCCCGTCGACGCGGTGGCCAATGGCATTGCCCTGATCACCGAAGATCGCAAGGGCGAGGGGCTACTGTTGACCCAGTCCATCAGCGCCAATATCGCCCTGGGCAACATGCCGGCGATCTCCAGCAGTGGCTTGGTCAAGCCTCAGGAGGAGGTACAACTGGCCCAGCGACAGATCGATGCCATGCGCATCCGCAGTTCCAGCCCGGCGCAGCTGGTGTCGGAGTTGTCTGGCGGCAACCAGCAGAAAGTAGTGATTGGTCGCTGGCTGGAGCGCGAGTGTTCGGTACTGCTGTTCGACGAACCCACTCGTGGTATCGATGTCGGCGCCAAGTTCGATATCTATGGCCTGCTGGGCGAGTTGACCCGTCAGGGCAAGGCTCTGGTGGTGGTGTCCAGCGACCTGCGGGAGTTGATGCTGATCTGTGATCGCATCGGTGTGCTTTCGGCCGGGCGCTTGATCGATACTTTCGAGCGCGACAGCTGGAGCCAGGACGAATTGCTTGCCGCCGCGTTTGCCGGCTATCAAAAACCAGATGCGTTGCTCAATGAAGCGGCGCCTAGGAATGCATCATGAAAACTGCATCTGCACAGGGTAAGCGCGGCGGCCAGTACTACGGCCTTGGCACGTATCTGGGGCTGGCCGGAGCGCTGTTGGGGATGATCATTCTGTTCTCCCTGCTCAGCAGCCACTTTCTGTCCTATGACACCTTCAGCACTCTGGCCAACCAGATTCCCGACCTGATGGTGCTGGCGGTGGGCATGACCTTCGTCTTGATTATCGGCGGCATCGATCTGTCCGTGGGTTCGGTGCTGGCCCTGGCCGCCTCGACCGTCAGCGTGGCGATCCTTGGCTGGGGCTGGAGCGTGGTGCCTGCGGCGTTGTTGGGCATGGCCTGTGCGGCGCTGGCCGGAACCGTGACCGGCTCGATCACCGTGGCCTGGCGCATTCCGTCATTCATTGTGTCCCTGGGTGTGCTGGAGATGGCCAGGGGCGTCGCCTACCAGATGACTGGCTCGCGCACGGCTTATATCGGCGATGCTTTCGCCTGGTTGTCGAATCCAATTGCCTTTGGCATTTCGCCGTCGTTTATCATTGCCCTGCTGATTATCTTTCTGGCCCAGGCGGTGCTGACTCGCACTGTGTTCGGCCGCTATCTGATCGGCATTGGTACCAACGAAGAGGCGGTGCGTCTGGCGGGGATCAACCCCAGGCCCTACAAGATCCTGGTGTTCAGTCTGATGGGATTGTTGGCGGGCATTGCTGCACTGTTTCAAATTTCTCGCCTGGAAGCGGCAGACCCGAATGCGGGCTCCGGTCTGGAGTTGCAGGTCATCGCCGCGGTGGTGATTGGCGGCACCAGCCTGATGGGCGGACGTGGCTCGGTGATCAGTACCTTCTTCGGCGTCTTGATTATTTCCGTGCTGGCTGCAGGTCTGGCGCAAATCGGTGCATCAGAGCCGACCAAGCGCATCATCACCGGTGCAGTCATCGTGATTGCCGTGGTGCTGGACACCTATCGCAGCCAGCGCGCCAATCGGCGGGTTTGATTCATGGCAACAATCAAGGATGTGGCGGCGCTGGCAGGGATTTCCTATACCACCGTGTCCCATGTGCTGAATAAGACGCGCCCCGTCAGCGAAGAGGTTCGGGTCAAGGTTGAGGCCGCGATCAAGCACCTGGACTATGTGCCCAGTGCGGTGGCGCGTTCGCTGAAGGCCAAGACCACGGCGACCATCGGCCTGCTGGTGCCAAACAGCCTCAACCCTTACTTTGCCGAGTTGGCTCGGGGAATCGAGGATTACTGCGAACGCAACGGTTACTGCGTGATTCTCTGCAACTCCGATGACAACCCGCAGAAGCAGCGCAACTATCTGCGAGTGCTGCTGGAGAAGCGTATCGATGGGTTGATCGTCACCTCGGCCGGTGGCGACACTAGCTTGGCCCAGGGTCTGGCTGGCGTGCGCACGCCGATGGTGATTGTCGACCGCGGTCTGGAAGGGGTGGATGCCGATCTGGTGCGTATCGATCACCAGTACGGCGCTTATCTGGCGACTCGGCACTTGCTGGAGCTGGGGCATCGGGACATCGCCTGCATCGGTGGGCCGGCCAATACCAGCGTGGCGCAGATGCGTCTGGCAGGGTTTCGCCAGGCCTTGCAAGAGGCCGGTGTTGAAGTGTCTGGAGGGCGCGTCCTGGAAAGTGATTTCAGCAGCACGGGTGGTTATCGCGCGGCGGCGCAGTTGCTCGACAGCCATCCGCCGAGCGCGATTTTTGCGGCTAACGACATGATGGGCATCGGCGTGTTGCGAGCGGCTGCGGAGCGCAATATCCGCGTGCCCAGCGAGCTGTCAGTGATCGGTTTCGACGACATCCTCATGAGCCGTTATGTCTACCCGGCGCTGACCACGGTCGGCCAGTCGATCCTGCAGTTGGGGGAGACCGCGGCAGAGTTGTTGTTGCGGCGCATTGCCAGCCGGGATCTGCCGATCGATCAGCGCATCGTTACGCCGAATATTGTCTTGCGTGAATCAACTGCGCCGTTCAGTGGCGCATTTGCCGAATACCGTTGAACCCAATTGATCGAGTGTCGATGTATGCCAGCAAAAGTAGCGGTAGTGGGCAGTCTCAACATGGACCTGGTGACCCGGGCCGAGCGCCTGCCCCGAGAGGGTGAGACGCTGATTGGCAAGTCCTTTGCCACGGTGTCCGGTGGCAAGGGTGCCAACCAGGCGGTGGCTGCGGCCCGACTGGGGGCGCAGGTGTCGATGGTTGGTTGTGTCGGTGATGACGCCTATGGCGAGCAATTGCGCCATGCGTTGCTCGCCGAGCGAATCGATTGCCAGGCTGTGAGTAGGGTCGAGGGTTCCAGTGGTGTGGCCCTGATTGTGGTGGACGACAGCAGTCAGAATGCGATTGTCATCGTCGCTGGCGGCAATGGTCTGCTCAGTCCTGAGAAAGTCGCTGGTTTCGATACGGTGTTGCAGGAGGCCAAGGTGATCATCTGTCAGCTCGAAGTGCCTCTGGCGACGGTGGGCTACACCCTCAAGCGCGGGCGTGAGCTGGGCAAGACGGTGATTCTCAACCCCGCACCGGCCAGCGGTCCACTGCCGAGCGAGTGGTATGGAGCGATCGATTACCTGATTCCCAATGAGAGCGAGGCATCCGCCCTTAGCGGTGTGACGGTGGACTCCCTGGAAGCTGCCGAGGCCGCGGCCACTCGCTTGATCGCCGCCGGTGCTGGCAAGGTCATTGTTACCTTGGGCGCCCAGGGTTCACTGTTTGCCAATGGTCACAGTTTCGAGCATTTTCCGGCGCCCAAGGTCAAGGCGATCGACACCACGGCGGCGGGGGACACCTTCGTTGGTGGTTTTGCTGCGGCCCTGGCTGTCGGCAAGAGCGAGGCCGAGGCGATCCGTTTTGGGCAGATTGCCGCAGCGCTGTCGGTGACTCGCGCCGGGGCCCAGCCTTCCATTCCCACGCTGTCCGACGTTCAGGCGTTTGTCCCTTCATGAAAAAAACACCGTTGCTCAATATTGCCTTGTCCCGCTTGGTTGCATCCCTGGGCCATGGCGACATCGTGGTGATCGGCGATGCCGGCCTGCCGGTGCCGCCAGGTGTCGAGTTGATCGACTTGGCGCTGACTCATGGTGTTCCTGATTTTCTCGGTACGCTCAAGGTGCTGCTCAGCGAAATGCAGGTGGAGCGTCATGTGCTGGCCGAGGAAATTCTGCTCAAGCGGCCAACGCCGCTGCCGGCGCTCGAGGCGTTGACCGTCGGCGGTCAGCTGGGGCAGCGGCAGCTCTTGAGCCACGAGGATTTCAAGGTGCTCAGTCGACAGGCTCGTGCAGTGATTCGCACGGGGGAGTGCCAACCGTATTGCAATATCGCCCTGATTGCCGGGGTGACCTTCTAGGCCGCTATCCGGCTTTTTCCTACTTTGCACAAGGAGTGCGCCATGCGCCGCTATGCTCAGCTATTTCAACACTGGACCCGGAGTCTGCTGCTCTTGTCTCTTCTCACTGCTACTGGCGCTCATGGGGCGGAAAAAATTGATCTGATCATCGATACCGATCCAGGGGCTGATGATGTCGTGGCCCTGCTGTTTGCCTTGGCGTCTCCCGAGGAGTTGCACGTTCGGGCGCTAACCACCGTGGCGGGCAACGTGCGTCTGGACAAAACTTCGCGCAACGCTCGTCTGGCGCGTGAATGGGCCGGACGCGAGGAGGTGCCGGTCTACGCTGGGGCGCCCAAACCGTTGCTGCGTACGCCGATTTACGCGGAGAATATCCACGGTAAGGAGGGTATCTCCGGTGTCACCGTGCATGAACCCAAGGCGCCCCTGGCCAAGGGCAATGCAGTCAATTACCTGATCGATACGCTGCGTGCGGCCAAGCCCCACAGCATCACCATCGCCATGCTCGGCCCGCAGACCAACCTCGCGTTGGCGCTGGTCCAGGCGCCGGACATCACTCAAGGCATCAAGGAAGTGGTGGTCATGGGCGGGGCGCATTTCAATGGTGGCAACATTACGCCGGTGGCGGAATTCAACTTGTTCGCCGACCCTCAGGCCGCGGAAGTGGTGCTCAACAGTGGTGTCAAGCTGACTTACCTGCCGTTGGACGTCACTCATAAAGTACTGACCAGTGACGCGCGCCTGCAGAAAATTGCGGCGTTGAACAACAACGCCAGTAAGGTTGTAGGCGATATTCTCAATGAGTACGTAAAAGGCGACATGGAGCACTACGGCATTCCCGGTGGCCCGGTGCATGACGCTACCGTTATTGCTTACCTGCTCAAGCCTGAGCTGTTCAGCGGGCGTCAGGCCAACATGGTCATCGATAGTCGTGAAGGTCCGACCTTTGGTCAGACTATCGTGGATTGGTATGACGGCCTGAAACAGAAGAAGAATGTGTTTTGGGTCGAGAGCGGTGACGCTCAGGGCTTCTTCGATTTGCTCACCGAGCGCCTGGCTCGCCTCAAGTAAGCATCGCCCCCGCAGGTACCGGCCTGCGGGGTTCTACTCCCGTTCCAGATCCTGTACACCCTGGTGGTCGACAGGATACTTCTCGAATACCTGTTCAATGAATGCTCGGGCGGACTGGGTTCCCAGCTCCTTGACCAGCAGGTCTATGCCAATGATCGCCAACTCCTCCGGGCTCCCCGGACTATAGGAGCATTGGCCCTGGGGCCATTTGGCTTTGATGTCGGCGTCGATACTCACGGTGGCCATGAAAGTCTCACGAATTCGGATGGGGCGGTCGCCGGGACGGGCCCGGGCGGATACTTGTAGCGCCGCAGAGTTAACCATGTTGCTGGGCATTTGGCACTCCGACTTAGGCATCAGGCAGGGGGCTATGCGACACTGCTGTTTTTTCTGTGCTCAAGGAAGCTCGTGTGCAAATCGATTTGAACCAGCCTGACGCCCTGACCTTGGACGCGGTGCGCCAGCTTCTGGCATCAGCCAGCGACAATGTGCACACCCAGTTGCGTGTGACCAGAACCGGGATTGCCTATATCTCTTCGGGAGTAGTCGGCGGTGTCGAGATTGAAGGGTTGTTGTTTCGCCTGGAGACCTGGGCTGCGGGATCCGGTTATGTTGGGTTGGTGGCGGCCAGCGATGAGGTCTGGGTCATGCAGATTTTCAATGCGCTCAAGCAGAACTGGCCAAAGCCGGCGTTCGACTACATCGATATCTATTGAGTGCTGTTCATATTCAGTGACGATTGTCCTGTGAAAGTGTTGCGATGGCTGAGGCAGACTTGTCCGCTGCCCGATCAATAGGGCAAATGGCCATTTTGTTTTGAAACCAAAACCCAAATCAGCTGTCGCACGATCTCTGCTTATTTTTGAAAAGGAGGCTTCATGCCTTGGAAGCTCGCTTCATTCGGAACGTTGTTGGCCGCCATTGTACTCAGTGGATGCAGCACCGCCGGGTCGACAAAGGAGCCTGTGGCTGCTGAGCCCTTGCACACTCGCTGTGAAGCAACAGGCGCTGAGTTTGCCGTCGGCAAGAAGGCCTCTCCCGAGTTGCTTGAACAGGCCCGTACTCGTGCTGGAGCGCAGTATGCAAGGTTCCTCAAGCCTAATGACATGATCACCCTGGAATACCGCTCCGATCGCCTGAACCTCAATACTGACGCCGGCCTGGTGGTGACTCGGGTCAACTGTGGCTGAGGGTTGAAGCTTTTTGTTGCCCACAAAAAACCCCGTCACATGGACGGGGTTTTTTAAGCTCGCTGAGATTTACTCAGGGCGAACTTGTGCAGCTTGCATACCCTTTTGGCCTTTCTCAGCCACGAAGGAAACGGTTTGGCCTTCTTTCAGGCTTTTGAAACCGTCGCTTTCAATAGCTTTGAAGTGTACGAACAGGTCGTCACCGCCACCTTGAGGAGTGATGAAGCCGAAGCCTTTTTCATCGTTGAACCATTTTACGGTGCCGGTTTGGCGATTAGACATGGTGTATCTCCAAGAAACATATATTTTCAGTAGTGCTGTGCTGCTCAGGCCAACTGGGCACACCGAGCTATCATAGTCGAAATGTTCGGCTTGGGAGCCCCCTGTGGGCACTGTTTGCCCGATGTATCCATGTTTTTTACTGTCTTGAACGGCTGAAGGCCCCGGTTTAAAGGGCTTTCACGGAAAATATACGGTGATAAAAAAACCCGTAAAAGCTGCGTAAATTGTGAAAAAAGCCGCATTTTAAGCTCGCTTGTCACGCGTTGGCGCAGTCTGTTTCGAGTATGGGTGGGTTATTTGACCACTCGGCAAGCAGCGATGGCGTCCAGCGCTCTGGTTCTCAGGTCGGCGCTAGGCTGCTTGGTTTTGCTCATCAGCTCCTTGATTTCCTCAGTGGTGAATTTTTCATTCAGCTTGTCGGCACCACAGGCGCAATGTTTTTCGGCGCTTTTAACGTCGACGCTCTGGCTCGCCGCTGCGGTGCAGTCTTTCATGTAGTCGGCGCGTGCACCGGCGGGCCAGGCAGCTTGTGCGCTCAAAGGCAGCAACAAGGCAAGCGGGGCGCTAAGGGCAAGCAATTTGATAAGGCGCATGAGTCGAATTCTCCTGAGGTCGATAACAAGGGCGACGATTCTCGGGGTATTTGAGGCCAGACGTACATCCCAAGTTCATTTTCTTAAATAAAAGACCAGAAAGCGCATATGGGGAAACGCGTCGCGCGGTGATTACGATTTTTCTGTGCTAGCATGCCCGGCTTGGGTGTTTTCAAGCTTTGGGTCTTTTTATTTCCCTTGCCGTTTATGCCTCATTAATTTTTTTGATTTGAACCCCAGTCACTCTGGTTCGGTTTCCTGGTTGGCCGCAAGGCTCTTGCCACTGTGAGGCAGGCGTTCGATGTTGAACGGCTGGACTGAATCGCGTACTGGCTCATCCCAACCCACGTGACCTTTGGTAGGGGTCACCACTAGGAGAGGAGGCGCCATGCCAACTATTACTCTTCCCGACGGCAGTCAACGTTCATTTGATCATCCGGTTTCCGTAGCCGAGGTCGCCGCGTCCATTGGCGCAGGTCTGGCCAAGGCCACTCTGGCCGGTAAGGTCAACGGCAAGCTGGTCGACGCTTGCGATGTGATCGACAGCGACGCGACCCTGCAAATCATCACGCCAAAGGACGAAGAGGGGCTGGAGATCATTCGCCACTCTTGTGCTCACTTGGTGGGGCATGCAGTCAAGCAGTTGTATCCAACCGCCAAGATGGTCATTGGTCCGGTTATCGATGACGGCTTCTATTACGACATCGCCTACGAGCGTCCTTTCACTCCCGAGGACATGGCGGCTATCGAGCAGCGCATGCAGCAGCTGATCGAGAAAGATTACGACGTGGTCAAGAAAGTCACTCCGCGTGCAGACGTGATCGAAGTGTTCAAGGCGCGTGGCGAAGACTACAAATTGCGCCTGGTTGAGGACATGCCGAACGAGCAGGCAATGGGTCTCTACTATCACGAAGAATATGTCGACATGTGTCGCGGTCCGCACGTGCCGAACACGCGTTTCCTGAAATCGTTCAAGTTGACCAAGCTGTCTGGTGCCTACTGGCGCGGTGACGCAAAGAACGAGCAGTTGCAGCGGGTTTACGGTACTGCCTGGGCGGATAAGAAGCAGTTGGCGGCTTATATCCAGCGTATCGAAGAAGCTGAAAAGCGCGACCATCGCAAAATCGGCAAGCGTCTGGGCCTGTTTCATACCCAGGAAGAAGCGCCTGGCATGGTCTTCTGGCACCCGAATGGCTGGACTCTGTACCAGGTTCTTGAGCAGTACATGCGCAAGGTGCAGCGTGACAACGGTTATCTGGAGATCAAGACTCCGCAAGTGGTCGATCGCAGTCTCTGGGAGAAATCCGGGCACTGGGCCAACTACTCCGAGAATATGTTCACCACTGAGTCCGAAAGCCGCGACTACGCGATCAAGCCGATGAACTGCCCTTGCCATGTGCAGGTGTTCAATCAGGGCTTGAAAAGCTACCGCGAGCTGCCGATGCGCCTGGCCGAATTCGGTGCTTGCCACCGTAACGAGCCTTCTGGCGCGCTGCACGGCATCATGCGTGTGCGTGGTTTTACTCAAGATGACGCCCATATCTTCTGTACTGAAGACCAAATGCAGGCCGAATCTGCCGCTTTCATCAAGCTGACCATGGATGTCTATGCCGATTTTGGCTTTAAAGACATCGAGATGAAGCTTTCCACTCGTCCTGAAAAGCGCGTGGGCTCAGATGAATTGTGGGACCGGGCGGAAAATGCTCTGGCGGCTGCGCTGGACAGTGCAGGTCTGCCCTATGATCTGCAGCCAGGTGAAGGCGCGTTCTACGGTCCGAAGATCGAGTTCTCGCTCAAAGACTGTCTGGGTCGTGTGTGGCAGTGCGGTACTTTGCAGCTGGACTTCAACCTGCCAATCCGTTTGGGGGCTGAGTACGTTTCCGAAGACAACAGCCGAAAGCATCCGGTCATGTTGCACCGTGCAATTCTTGGATCCTTCGAGCGTTTTGTCGGAATTCTGATTGAGCATTATGAAGGGGCTTTCCCTGCATGGTTGGCTCCGACTCAGGCTGTGGTGATGAATATCACTGATAAACAGGCTGATTTTGCCCTTGAAGTGGAAAAAACACTCAATCAAAGCGGATTTCGTGCCAAGTCCGACTTGAGAAATGAAAAGATCGGCTTTAAAATCCGCGAGCATACTTTGCTCAAGGTTCCCTATCTCTTGGTTATCGGAGATCGGGAGGTCGAGATGCAGACTGTCGCTGTGCGTACCCGTGAAGGTGAAGACCTGGGCTCGATGCCTATCGCCCAATTCTCGGAGTTCCTCGCACAAGCGGTTTCCCGGCGTGGTCGCCAAGATTCGGAGTAATTATTATTAAGCGTGATATGAGACAAGATAAACGAGCTGCACCGAAAGCCCCGATCAACGAGAATATCTCGGCACGCGAGGTTCGGTTAATTGGCGCTGAAGGTGAACAGCTTGGGATTGTGTCAATTGAAGACGCGCTTCTTAAGGCTGAAGAGGCCAAGCTAGATCTGGTGGAGATTTCCGCCGATGCAGTGCCCCCTGTTTGCAAGCTGATGGACTACGGCAAATCGATCTTCGAAAAGAAGAAGCAGGTTGCCGCGGCGAAGAAAAACCAGAAGCAGATTCAGGTTAAAGAAATCAAGTTTCGTCCAGGGACGGAGGAAGGGGATTACCAGGTAAAACTGCGCAACCTGGTACGTTTCCTGAGTGATGGGGACAGGGCCAAGGTATCCTTGCGATTCCGCGGCCGTGAGATGGCCCACCAGGAGCTGGGGATGGAACTCCTCAAGCGGGTTGAAGCTGACCTGCAAGAGTACGGTTCGGTCGAACAGCATCCTAAGATGGAAGGACGCCAGCTGATCATGGTCATCGCCCCGAAAAAGAAGAAGTAATCAACAGGGCACGGCAGGCCTTCTGATTATGTTTATCAACTGAATGCGGAGTATCCGAACATGCCAAAGATGAAAACCAAAAGTGGTGCTGCTAAGCGGTTTCTGAAAACTGCTAACGGTATCAAGCACAAGCACGCTTTCAAGAGCCACATCCTGACCAAAATGTCGACCAAGCGTAAGCGTCAACTGCGCGGTAGCAGCTTGCTGCATCCGTCTGACGTGGCAAAAGTCGAGCGCATGCTGCGCCTTCGTTAATTTTTGGATCAAGAAAGAGGAAGTAACTCATGGCTCGTGTAAAGCGTGGCGTCATTGCCCGTAAGCGTCACAAAAAAATTCTGAAACTTGCTAAAGGCTACTACGGCGCTCGCTCGCGCGTATTCCGTGTTGCCAAGCAAGCGGTAATCAAGGCAGGCCAATACGCCTACCGTGACCGTCGTCAGAAAAAACGTCAGTTCCGCGCTCTGTGGATCGCTCGTATCAACGCTGGTGCTCGTATTAACGGTCTGTCCTACAGCCGTTTCATCGCCGGCCTGAAAAAAGCGTCCATCGAGATCGACCGTAAGGTTCTGGCTGATCTGGCAGTGAACGAAAAAGCGGCGTTTGCTGCGATTGTCGAGAAAGCTAAAGCCACCTTGGCTTAAGTACCCCCGACAGTCACCTGGCGTCACCTTTGTGGCTCCAGGTGTTAAACGTCATAAATAGGGGAAGAGCCTTCAAGCTCTTCCCCTATTTTGTATCTGGAGTCTGTACATGGAAAACCTGGATGCGCTGGTTTCTCAAGCACTTGAGGCCGTGCAACACGCTGAAGACATCAATGCCCTGGAGCAGATCCGGGTTCACTTCCTTGGCAAGAAGGGCGAGCTGACTCAGGTGATGAAGACCCTGGGCAACCTGCCAGCCGAAGAACGTCCGCAAGTCGGTGCGTTGATCAACGTTGCCAAGGAGCGCGTGACAGAGGTTCTCAATGCACGCAAAGCGGCTTTCGAGGAGGCGGAACTTAGCGCCAAACTCGCAGCCGAGTGCATTGACGTGACCCTGCCGGGCCGTGGCCAGACCTCCGGTGGTCTGCACCCGATTACGCGGACCCTGGAACGTATCGAGCAGTTCTTCACCCATATTGGCTACGGTATCGCCGAAGGCCCAGAGGTCGAAGACGATTATCACAACTTTGAAGCGCTCAACATCCCAGGCCATCACCCGGCCCGTTCGATGCATGACACCTTCTATTTCAATGCGAACATGCTGTTGCGCACCCATACCTCTCCGGTACAGGTCCGCACCATGGAATCGCAGCAGCCGCCGATTCGCATTGTCTGCCCAGGCCGTGTGTACCGTAGCGACTCGGATATCACCCATTCGCCAATGTTCCATCAGGTGGAAGGCTTGCTGGTCGATCGCGATATCAATTTCGCCGACCTTAAAGGCACTATCGAAGAGTTTCTACGGGTGTTCTTTGAAAAAGAGCTGGCCGTACGTTTCCGTCCTTCGTACTTCCCGTTCACCGAACCCTCCGCCGAAGTCGATATGGAGTGCGTGATGTGTAGCGGTAAAGGCTGCCGTGTCTGCAAACAAACCGGCTGGCTGGAAGTCATGGGTTGCGGCATGGTTCATCCGAATGTGCTGCGTATGTCCGGGATTGATCCGGAAGAGTTCCAGGGCTTTGCCTTCGGCATGGGCGTCGAGCGTCTGGCCATGCTGCGTTACGGTGTCAATGACTTGCGCCTGTTCTTCGATAACGACTTGCGGTTTCTTGCGCAATTTCGCTAGTCGCGCGTCCGTAACGAATCTATTAGGAGAGCAGGATGAAATTCAGTGAACAATGGCTGCGTGGCTGGGTTAGCCCGCAGGTGAGTCGCGACGAGCTGGTAGCTCGTCTATCGATGGCCGGTCTTGAGGTCGACAGCGTAACGCCGGCCGCCGGTGTTTTCAGCGGTGTAGTGGTGGGTGAAGTGCTAAGCACCGAGCAGCATCCTGATGCCGACAAGCTGCGGGTGTGCCAGGTCAGCAATGGTGCGGAAACCTTCCAGGTTGTGTGCGGTGCGCCAAACGTGCGCCAAGGCTTGAAGATTCCATTTGCGATGATCGGTGCAGAGTTGCCTGGCGACTTCAAGATCAAGAAGGCAAAGCTGCGTGGCGTTGAGTCCAACGGCATGTTGTGCTCCCAGGCGGAGCTGCAGATCGGTGAAGGCAATGACGGTCTGATGGAGTTGCCGGCTGACGCTCCTGTGGGTATGGATATTCGTGCCTACCTGAACCTGGATGACGCCAGCATCGAGGTTGATTTGACCCCGAACCGCGGTGACTGTCTGTCGCTGGCCGGTCTGGCTCGCGAGGTTGGTGCCCTGTATGCGGCTAAAGTAGAGCGTCCGGAAGTTAAAGTTGTCCCTCCGGTGCACGATGAAGTGCGTCCAGTCGAGGTGCTGGCTCCAGCGGCCTGCCCGCGTTACCTAGGGCGGGTTATCCGCAATGTCGACCTGTCCAAGCCGACTCCTCTGTGGATGGTTGAGCGGTTGCGTCGTGGCGATGTGCGCAGTATCGACGCGGCCGTGGATATCACCAACTACGTGATGTTCGAACTGGGCCACCCTCTGCACGCTTTCGATCTCGCTGAAATCAATGGCGGTATCCGCGTGCGTATGGCGGAAGAGGGCGAAAAACTGGTGCTGCTCGACGGTCAGGAAGTGACGCTGCGCAGCGATACCCTGGTGATTGCCGACCATACCCGGGCTTTGGCAATTGCAGGGGTAATGGGGGGCGAGCACAGCGGCGTCACCGCGAACACCCGTGACGTGTTTCTGGAAAGCGCATTCTTCGACCAGATTTCGGTTGCCGGCAAGGCGCGCTCCTATGGTCTGCATACCGATGCCTCTCATCGCTATGAGCGTGGCGTTGACTGGCAACTGGCCCGTGAAGCCATGGAGCGTGCTACAGGGTTGCTGCTTGAGATTACTGGCGGCGAAGCGGGTCCGATTATCGAGACTGTCAGCGAGCAATACTTGCCATCTGTTGCACCTGTCACGTTGCGTGCTGAACGCGTTACTCAGATGCTGGGCATGGAGATCGACGGCGTTGAGGTTGAGCGTCTGCTCACTGCGCTGGGGCTGATTGTGACCGCCGACGGGGCCGGGCAGTGGCGTGTTGAAGTACCGAGTCATCGCTTTGACATCAGTCTTGAGGTCGACTTGATCGAAGAGTTGGCACGCCTTTATGGCTACAACCGCTTGCCGGTTCGTTATCCGCAGGCCCGCCTGGCCCCTCAAGCCAAAGCAGAAGCACAAGGTGACCTACCAGCACTGCGCCGTTTGCTGGTCGCTCGTGGCTATCAGGAAGCGGTTACTTATAGCTTCATCGATCCGAAGCTGTTTGAACTGTTCAATCCAGGCGTCGAACCGCTACTGCTGGCTAATCCGATTTCGGCAGATATGGCCGCCATGCGCTCCTCGTTGTGGCCGGGCCTGGTCAAAGTGCTTCAGCACAACTTGAACCGTCAGCAGGATCGCGTCCGTATGTTTGAGAGCGGGCTGCGTTTTGTTGGTCAATTGGAAGGTTTGAAACAGCAACCCATGTTGGCGGGTGTTGTTTGCGGTAGCCGGCTGCCTGAGGGTTGGGCACAAGGCCGCGATGGCGTGGATTTCTTTGACGTCAAGGCAGATGTCGAAGCGGTATTGGGTTTCGCAGGTGCTCTGGACGCCTTTGCCTTTGTCCCAGGCCAGCATCCTGCACTGCATCCAGGCCAGACGGCACGCATCGAGCGCGATGGTCGTGAAGTCGGTTATCTGGGCGCCATTCACCCGGAGCTGGCGAAGCACCTCGGCCTGGATCGTCCGGTTTACGTGTTTGAACTGGTTTTGGGCGAAGTTGCCCAGGGGCGTTTACCGAAGTTCCACGAACTCTCGCGGTTCCCTGAAGTGCGTCGTGACCTGGCATTGCTGGCGGATCGTGACGTGGCGGCCAGTGCGGTATTGGACGTAATTCGTGAGAATGCAGGTGAATGGCTGACGGACCTCAGGCTATTTGACGTGTATCAGGGTAAAGGCATTGATCCACATAGAAAAAGCCTTGCCGTTGGCTTGACCTGGCAGCATCCATCGCGCACTCTTAATGACGATGAGGTGAACTCCACGACGCAAAACATCCTCACCTCGCTCGAACAAAGGTTGAACGCCACGTTAAGGAAGTGACGTATGGGGGCTCTGACGAAAGCTGAAATGGCCGAACGTCTCTACGAAGAGCTAGGCCTGAATAAACGCGAGGCCAAGGAATTGGTCGAGCTATTCTTTGAAGAAATCAGGCACGCTCTCGAAGATAACGAACAGGTTAAATTGTCCGGTTTCGGTAACTTCGACCTTCGGGATAAACGCCAGCGTCCTGGCCGCAATCCTAAAACGGGTGAAGAAATTCCGATCACGGCTCGCCGTGTGGTCACCTTTCGTCCAGGGCAGAAGTTGAAGGCCCGAGTTGAGGCTTATGCTGGAACCAAGTCATAACGACGAGCTGCCGGTCATTCCGGGTAAACGCTACTTCACCATTGGTGAAGTCAGTGAGCTTTGTGCGGTAAAACCGCATGTTCTGCGTTATTGGGAGCAGGAGTTTCCTCAACTCAACCCCGTCAAACGCCGCGGAAATCGCCGGTATTATCAGCGCCAGGATGTGCTGATGATCCGGCAGATCCGTGCGTTGCTTTACGATCAGGGGTTCACCATCGGCGGTGCGCGTTTGCGCCTTTCCGGTGATGAGGCCAAAGACGACACGACCCAATACAAGCAACTCATTCGTCAGATGATCTCTGAGCTGGAAGATGTGCTTGTGGTGCTCAAGAAGTAATTCAGTGTATTTAAATACTTCCACTTTTCAAAAGCTTGCGGTATATTTCTCAACGTTTCCTGAGAAGTGAAACAGGTTTCACGCCTAGTCGGGGCGTAGCGCAGTCCGGTAGCGCACTAGCATGGGGTGCTAGGGGTCGAGTGTTCGAATCACTCCGTCCCGACCATATTCTTCAATGACTTAGGCCAATGTTCACAGCATTGGCCTTTTTCATTTGCGTGACTTCTCGTTTTTTCATGGCTGTCTCCTCTTCAAAATTGTCAGCGCTGGACCTCGCGAGTCTGTTGCTGAAACCATGTTTGCTGCTTTTATAAGCTGATCCAGCTCCGCGGCTGAGTAATGGCTTGTGATGCTGCCATTCTTGTGGCGAGCAAGGCCTTTCAGCCACAGATCTATGCAGGTGGTATGGCCGCCATTGTTGCCGTATTCCGAGTGATCTATGGTGGTGGCAGCAGACGCAAGATGGTGCTGGAAGCCGTCATCTGCGGCCTGATCGGTCCCAGCCTTATCCCTTTGCTTGAGTACTTCACCCTCCCGGCCGACCTGGCCACCTTCGCTGGCTGCATGGTCGGCTTTGTTGGAGTAGAGAAACTTCGGGATTACTCCGATCGGTTCATGAGCCGCAAAGCCGAGAGCTGATCCACGCCACTTTTTCGAATGCTCCAGATCGTGGCGCGATAATCGATAATTCCAGCGATTGAGTTACCCTTGGATAGGTTCAGTCACGTTCTCTAGGTAGCATTCATGTCTCGATTCGAGGTTTCCAGCAATGGGCAGCATATCGGTTGGTCCGATCTGGAGCTCGGCGACCCGCCCATGGGGGTAGCTTTCGGTGTATTTGTTCCAGGCCCCGGCTACTCCCGCATCCAAGGTCAAGTTCGAGCCTCTACTCAGCGTGATCAGAGGCACTTCAATTTTACGGTGCGTATTGTTGGAGGAGAGGAGATTCGCGCTTCTGGCGCGTCCATAGCTGACTACTCGGCCGATTGTGGGGCTGATGCAATAGAGCTAGTCGTTCTGGGTATCGAGTACCCTGACTATGGTGAAGTCTTTCCTGAGCATGTAGAGGCGTATCGACGCCAATTTGAGATCTGAGCCTGTATCAGGAAATAAGTGCGCTGGAAGAGTGGGGGTGCCGCTGGTGAGTGCGGCACGGAGCACATTAGGAGCGCGGATAGTTCAGCTTGAGGCAGGCATTCTCGGCTTCAGCCTGTCCAGGATATGACTCTCCGATTTTCTGCCCTGTGGACTTCTCC
The DNA here is from genome assembly GCF_009908205.1 of Pseudomonas sp. Fl5BN2. Classification (NCBI taxonomy): domain Bacteria; kingdom Pseudomonadati; phylum Pseudomonadota; class Gammaproteobacteria; order Pseudomonadales; family Pseudomonadaceae; genus Pseudomonas; species Pseudomonas sp. Fl5BN2. Next base: position 40,536 of record NZ_JAAARL010000025.1, read on the forward strand.
TATACCTCCCAGTGAAAGCTAGATTGGGATCCAGTACTTTGTCCGCTCTTATTTCCTTGTACGTTTGCGGTCACTACTTTTTTTGTCGCGTAACGCTCGCTCATGAAGTGTTCCTTGTCCATGAATGGGGTGCTACCAATACTGGCAACCAGCCACTATTTCAAGCTTCAGGTGATCCGTGGACAGACCTAGCCCTCCAGCATCGCTGCTTGAGCTGTCCGATCTCTTCGGCTTCGGTATTCGCCTGACTCCAGCCCCTGAAGTGTGGGAATGGCTCCAGGCCGAGATCCTTGCCGATACTTGCAGCATTCACAACAAAGACCATGCCCACCTACTGGATGCAGACATTCAGGTCATGTGGGCATCTTCGAGCTTCGAGAAACAGGGCCGGACAGTCCTTGGCCAAGCCGAGCAGCTGGCTTTCTGCAGCTGCTGGTCGCCGACGGCCATGCCGTTCTCGATCCAGACCGCATTGATTTCTGACGGCAGCTTGGCGGGCTTCTCTTTCAATGTGCCGCAGACAATGGCGCTGTCCAGGGTGCCGGCCTTGTTGGCCGCCATCAGCAGGCGGAACAGCTGACCGCGGGCTGGCAGGGGTGGTGGGTCCAGCACGTCGAAGCGGTCGAGGACCAGGAAGCGCAGGCCTGAATGCTCTGCGATGGCCAGGGCCAGCAGGGCGTCGACACGCCTGCGCTCCGATTCCGACAGCAGCGTGTAGGTGCGCCCGCCGGCGGTGATCTGTACCAGTGGCCAGCCGGCAACCTGTGACCCCTTGGCCAAGCTGTCATTGAAGGGCTTCAAAGCGCCGGCCAGGATCTCGCCCGGGATGCCATCGGGTGCCAGCAGGTCAGCAATCAGGGTCCAGGCCTTGAGGTCGGATTGCATCTTCCACACGCTTGAGCATTGCGTCGGTCACCGGCTCGCTGGCGGACTTGTCCAGGCCGGCCAGGTCACGGCCGGCCTGTTCGGCTTCTGTGACCGCCTTCTGGTCGTTGACCTGGGTACGGGCCGGCAGGCTGTAGGCCTCGTTCGCTTTCTTGAGCTCCATCTGGGCGGTGGCCAGCTTGGCCGCGTCGGCGGAGCGCATTCGCTGCACCCTTTAGATGGACCGCAGCTACAGTCACCCTCGCAGCCGCAGCTGCCCCCGGAGCAATCCAGAGTGCACCAGCTTTCTTGCTCAACTTCCCCCTCTTGGGTGATCGAGTAGCCATCGAGCCAAAGCACTGGGATAGGGACTGGAAGGATGTTTGGGGCTTCCTGCGAGCAGCCATGAAAGAAGTGGATAATCAGGATCAACAGTCGCCATGGCAGGTTATTTACGCGGAAAAATAAGAAAGTGCAGCGTAATATATTGACGTGGCGGGGGGACGGTACTTATTCCCATAATGCACAAGTAACGCGAAACGCACAGCCAACTCAAAACCCGGCCATCGAGCCGGGTTTTTTGTCTGCTTTTAATCGACAGTCTCTGTGTCTTTATATCTTTGCTACGCTCAAGCTGCATTTATCTTTTGTGCCAACAGTATTAAGGGGAAAAAATATGGAGATTTTCAACCTTGTAAAGGTTGTTTCCTTAAGTGCGTTGATGCTGACAGCAGTATCAACATACGCGGATACACCTAAAAAAAGCGCTGGTTGTGGTTGGGGTAATATGCTGTTTGAAGGACAGAAAGGCCTTGGTCCATATGTTTTTGCCTCTACTACCAACGGCACTCTAGGCAATGCTACCTTCGGCATGACCTCCGGCACGAACGGCTGCGATACGAGCAAGCCTATGGGATATGGTGGTCACTCGCTGCTCGCCATGAATGGAATGCTGGATGGTATTGCCGAGGACATGGCGAGAGGCAAGGGTGAATATCTGGATAGTTATTCAGCTTTGCTGGGTGTTGATCAGAAAGACCAAGCCTATTTTGCGAAAGTGACGCATGCGCATTACGGAGAGATATTCAGTGCTCATAATCTCTCTAGCGAGCAAGTTCTAAGCCGGACGCTGGCGGTCATGAGTAAAGATGCGGTATTGATGCGTTATTCCAAGCAGCCAGCGTGACCGTATCGCTGTGCAAATGAAGTCCTGTTCTAGCGACAGGCCATCCGGGCTAATTTTCGGGTGACGTACAACCCCTGTGCCTCTAATGCATACCGACCCCGCCTAGTGCGGGGCTTTTTATTGCCTCAGTTTCACCTGTAGCCAGGACAGCCCCTTGGGATAGCCTGGGCGTCGATAGCCGGATTGTGCGACGCACGGAATCAACACCGGCAGCCCGCGCACTCTGCTCCATCAATGCTTACCGGGTGGCGCGAGACTGGATCAGCGAGATTGATGCATAGGGGGCGTTGACGCTGTGAGGGGCTCTGGCGGACAGATCGGAAAGACGATCGCACCTATTCAGGGCCTAGATATTGATCGGGGCTTTTTCGTCTTGGGCTATGCCCAGGCCAGTGCATAGAACGTTATTGGCAGAGTGAGATTTTCAGGGATGGGACGTAGCTCATAAAAATACTGGTTGCATATACAGTGTTTTATTGAGATAGTCATTCCACTCCTCGAGCGCATCAGAAGCGAAAACCAGCATGTCGTTGGTGCTTACCTTCCTCGACTCGTGTGAAGGCCTTGAGCTTTGAGTAATCGCCTTTGAGCGACATGAATGCGGACTGCTCCGCAAAAAATCATTCGACTCTTAGGTATGAACATGAAAGTAATCAAAAAAACTTTTTCTCCAGTTGCTCTGGCTGCTGTCTTGCTGGTTTCGGGTAATGCCGCTTTCGGCGCTGAAATGGTAGTAAACGGAAGTTTTGAGGCACCTGGTTGTGGCAATAACTGCATCCTGAACACTCCAGCTCAGGCCGACTTCGTAAATGGCTGGACGACCTTTCTGTCTGGTGTGGAGTACATGAACGTCAGGGCTTCGATCGGCAGTTCCGTGGCTGCCGATGGTGTGATGAGTGTTGACCTCGCCAACTACACCTATCTGAACGGCGGCGGCATTCAGCAGAACATCAATACCGTTGTCGGAGCCCGCTACCGCTTGACCTTCAGTGCCGGCAACTCCAAGTACGTGAATCGCACTGGCAACGGCATCATCAATCTCAAAGTGGCAGGGCAAACGACGAGCTTCGACACTCCTGTTGCAACCGGTGATGCAACTGTCTGGGAAACCAAAACCTACGACTTTACCGCGACCACTCCTCAAACGACTCTGAGCTTCTGGAACGATCAAGATCCAAATGCTCACTTCGCTTTCCTCGACAAGGTAAGCGTCACTCCTTTGTAAGGGCGTCGTGACCAGTCCCAGAGCAAAAAGACCGCCCGAAAGTGGGAGGCTTTTTTCTTAAATGGTCGACTGGTATTTCAGGCCAATCGATCAGCTAGAAAGCCTTGAGCTTCAGCACATCGCCTTTGAGCGGCATGAATGCGGACTGCGCCGCAAAAAATCATTCGACTCAATAGGTCAATCCAAATGAAAAAAGCTATCAGTGTTTCCCTGCTCGGTTTGTTGGCGCTTTTTGGTGCCAGCATGAGTGCCTTTGCTGACACAGCAATGTCCTGGAATTTGGCAAGGGATGTAATTCTGGCAAAGGAGAGTGCCCCACAAGGTTCTCCTTGGGCGTTTATGCAGAACTCGTCTGGTGTGAACAAGGCCGAAAACTACGTCCCATTGCCGTACTTCAAAGCCGACTCGTGCAGCAACCTCCCGGCTACATGCTGGATGGATCAAGTGTCTGGGGCACATGTGTCGGTTCACCTGAAACCTTACACCTACACGGCAAACGGCAGCTTTACCATTGCAGCTGGTGACGTGGCATTTCACCCAGGCCAGAACAGCCAGACGGTCATTCGTTGGGCCAGTCCTGTGGTGGGCGAGATCAATATTCTCGGGCGAGTAAGCAGCATTCACAACAGTTGCGGTGATGGCGTTGCTTGGTCTTTGAATCAGGGTGACACGGTTCTTCAGTCGGGTAGCTTGGTCAGAGGCAGCGGAGCGGTCTTTTCGGTCAGCAAAGTGCCTGTCACCAAATCGTCCGCCATTTACTTGGTTCTCGACAAGAAGGCCAACTACACCTGCGATACCAGCACTATCGACATTCTCATCACCAAGTAATAACGGTGATGTAGCAGTACGTATGTCGACAACGCCAAGAGCGTCGAACTCATCGCCTTTGAGCGACATGAAAGCGGAATCTCTCGCGAACAATCATTCGACTCTATAGGTGAAAAAAGATGGCACCAAGCGGACCACCACGCGTTCAATTTACCAACAATGGCAGCGCAATATTGCCTCCTCGGAACTCGATGAGCCCAGGCCAGTACTTGGAATCGCCGAGCAAGCGATTCAAGCTAATTCTTCAACCTGATATGAATTTGGCTCTGTACGACAATGGTGCCACGGTATGGGTTGCCGATTACAACAACCCTTACACGTACACCATCCGAAATCCGGTTGCGGCTGTTCCAAACTCGTTTTACATATTTGAGTCTGGGATTCTTGTCGACCATACCCGTAGTCGGAGCTGGAGTACTGTAAACAGCACCCCGCCGGACAGCGTTGATGCCGCTGCATATCGCAACTTTCTCCAGGTTCAGAATGACGGGAACATTGTGATCGTTGATTCTCGGGCTATCTGGAACGGCACACCAGGCATCCCACTTGACCCGGGTGGCAGCGCATTTCTATTCGGCGGCACGACTGAACTGCAGCTGGGAGTGCCTTACTTTGCAGGCGATGGTGCACTGATTTTCCAAGGGGACGGAAACGTCGTGAACTATGGTCCGAACTGGAGCGTTCGATGGGCGAGCTACACCCAAAACAAAGGCGCCGTTCGAGCGGTGTTCCAAAATGACGGCAATTTCGTCGTGTACGCGGCGAATAACGTTCCGATCTGGCAGTCGGGGACCGGTGGCAACCCGGGCGCCACTCTGCGATTGCAGCCAAATGGCAGTCTGGCTATTGTCCAGGAGGTACCAGTCTGGGCTCGCTTTGGGTACACCCCAACGATCCGTCGACGGAAGGTCTACTACCCAGACAACACCAGCGCCGAGCATAACGGTACCGACCCATACCCAACCTACGGCCATATCGGCTGGGAGTTCTGATCGCTCTCCACACGAGCTTGCGGTGTAATGCCCAATCTCACCCCGCGCAGATGAGGCGGGAGTAGCAAAAGGGTCGTGCCTGTCAGGGCGACCCTCTCACAAGCGAGAAGTCTCGCACCAATTTCAAGGCCTCGATATTGATCGGGGCTTTTTCATTTTCGGCCCCACCACGCCCATCGCTAAGGCTGGGAGTGCTGCTGGGGCGGACCTATTTCAAACATGCCCCACGGAGTCGAGCGCATGGAGTTTCTGTACCGCCTGCTCGACAGGCTGGATACCTGGTTTACCGCGGGGTTGGTTGGCGCGTTCGCCGCGAGCTGGTGGCACCGCGACGACCTGGTAGACCGAAAGGCCTGGGCCGTCTTCATTTTCTCGGGTGCTGTGTGCGCCCATTACCTGACCGGACTGGTAAGCGCTTACCTGGGAGTGGTCGAGCCCCGCAGCGTTGCCGGTATCGGTTTTCTGCTCGGCACCTTCGGCGGCTCATTGATCGCCGCCATCACCCGGGCAATCAAAGCTGCTGACCTTTGGGTGTTCATTCGTTTGAAGTTCGGGGGAGGTGGCACATGATCCTGGAGCATGTTGCAACGTGGTCTGCTGGACTGATTGCGCTATGGGCGACCTGGTGCTGCTTGAGCGGGAAGGTCCGCGACGGTGTGCTGGGGAAGTTGATCTACGCGGCTATCGCGTTGAGCGGCTACGCGCTGCTGGTGCGCAACGACAGGTTGATCATGTCCCAGTCGGTGGCAGAGGCGACTTTGTACGCATCCCTGGCCCTGGCCGGCGTTCGGCACGTCTTCATGGTCACCTACTGGCAGCGGGTGAAAGTCTGGCTGTGCCGGACATTGAACTGTGAGCACTGTCGGCGCTGTGACAAGACGTCAGGTTGTATCGATCGTCCTACCAAGTAAGTCGTGATACTAGAGAGCATCATGGGGGATCAATCGGGCGATCATGTCCACTTCTATAACGAAGGTCTGAGTTGTCGGGCGGCTAACCTTGTTAGTAAAGTCGCATTGACGCATTGACGCATTGACGCATTGACGCATTGACGCATTAACGCTTTAGCTGGCCCTTCTAGACCTCTTGTGGACACAGCCCATGGCTCACTTGGACCACCTCGCCAATTACGTCAGTGCCATCCTGGGGTTGTCCTCGTCTCGCATCGGTCGTCTTGAGAAATCGAATCAAGAAACCTGGCTCGACCAGGGGTTCACAGTTACCGCGGAGGAGAAAACTTATGCCTTCGATGATGGTGCACTCATCAAGCGGCTAGCTGAGCAGGATAACTTTCCCAGCGACGCAGTCTGTGCTGAATGCTGGATTAGCTACGAAGTTGTTCGCCAGCCGCTCGACAAAATGGTCAGTCCTAGCCACATCAGCTTTAACAATGCCTGCCGGGAAGCCTATTGGCTTCGGTACTTCTCCGATTAGTAGCCGAGTCTCTACCAGTGCTCCGCAACGTCTAGTCATGCGTGACACTTGCGCTGGTGGGAAGATTTGTAAACTCAGGCGCGTCAGTTGGGTGGGTAGGTGTGCCGCAGGTTAGTGCGGCACTGAGGATCTGCTATCGACCGTTCCGGCGGTCACATTCATCCTGCGCTTCGGACCGGCTCATATAGCAATCCGGGTGCCGCTTATTTTCAATGGTGTCGTAGATCTGAAAGCCTCGCGCTGCAACGTGCGAAGTAACCACGCCGTTCCGCACCGAACCGTTTTCCGTGTGTATTGTGGGTTTCACGATGTAGCGGTCGTCCATAGATTGCTCCTGCGTTTGAGTTGACCCCCACCATTACTGGCAACCCGCCACTATTTCAAGCTTCAGGTGATCCGTGGACAGGCCTAGCCCTCCCGCATCGCTGCTTGAGCTGTCCGATCTCTCCGGCTTCGGTATTCGCCTGACTCCAGCCCCTGAAGTGTGGGAATGGCTCCAGGCTGAAATCCTTGTTGACACCGGCAGCATTCACAACGAAGACCATGCACACCTGAAGCTGCAGAGCCATGACGTCGAGGAGTTCGTCGGTGTGGTTCGCCGCTACGGTGCGAGCCCTGACGTTCAGGCCCTGGTAGACGCTGCAAACAATCCTGCTGAGGTGGGGAAATTGAACATATCGAGGGCCTGCGGAACCTGTCTGCTCAAGTCGGCCTGATTCCATGACAGGTATTGACGGATGACGACCATATGGCAGTACTACGAAGCGAGGTCAAAGCCTTCATAGTTCAGGCTCTGGCCTGCTTTGATACGCGCTCTCAGGTGGTGGCAGCGGTCAAGACAGAGTTCGGGATCGAGATCACTCGCCAGCAGTGCGAAACGTACGACCCGACAAAGTTTGCTGGGCAGAAGCTCGGCAAGACCTGGGTGGACTTATTTCATGCTGCCCGAAAGAGACTCCGTGAAGAGACGACGGATATCCCCATCGCCAACCGTGCGTACCGGCTTCGCGGTCTTGGGCGACTGGCCGAGAAGGCCGAGAACATGCGCAACCTGGGCCTGACCGCCAGCTTTACGAGCAGGCCGCCAAGGAGTGCGGCGATATGTACGTCAGACACACCGACCCTGCGGGAGGTGTGTGATACCCCGCGCGGGTTGAGGGTCGTTTGATCCGCTTGGAACAGGTTGTGCCAGCGCCGACACAACGGCCCATGCAGTCGAGCGGCTTGAATCGCATTGTGGATTCCCGTTTGCCTTCCCCCGCGCAGGGCTGTGCCCCTGGGCATGACCCATATGCCTCTCCCCAAGATGTGCTGACGCGGTTGCCAACGCAGCGGGCGAGTCAGATTATCGATCGCTGCCGCATAAGTGGGCTCTTTAAGCCCCACCATCTGTGCGAGCTTGACTTTGATTCGGGACGCCCCTCCAGAGCTGTATAAGCGCCAAAGAAGCAAGACTAGCGATACTGAGCGCAAGTGCGCCGATTCCAATGCTCAGTCCCCAGAAGTCGATCAAATATCCAGTTAACACCGGAATCGCACCGGCGGGCACATACCCCCCCATATTGAACACTGCGTTGGCTTCGGCACGGCGCGGCGCTGGCACAGCGTCGGCAATAAGGGTCAGTCCACCTAACTGCCCCAAACCTTGACCCGCGCCTGCCAGCAGAGCAGAAGTGATCAGCCATGGAGCAGAGCCGGTTTCCAGCGCAATCCATACGAAGATCATTGACGAAATAGTAGCGATCCCGCTTAGCGAAAATACGCTACGGCCGCTGAATTTCTTGGCTGCGAACTGCACGGCTACGGCCACGAGGAACATGGAAAAGGCCATGCAACCTGTTACAAGGGGACTGTTCACGCCCAGAAATGTGGCGATCAACTTGGGGCCGAGCGAGAGGATGAATGAAGTCGATGTTATTCCAGGACCGAAGAACGCTATCCCTAACAGCACGATGCCGAGATTTTGCTTAGCAACGGTGGGTAAGCGCGGTTTAAACGAACCGACCCCAAGCTTCAGGTTTTTCTGATTGAGCAGCGCCAAGAGCGCCACGCACAAAATCGCAATCTCAATTCGGAAGACTGTGTGGATCGGGTTTGGAAAATATTGCGCCACGATCCCTGCCAATAGCGGCCCGGTGCCTGCTCCGGCCACCATTGCGACAGATGCCATTAGCGAAGCGAAATGTTTGCGATGCGGCTGAGCATGCTCAACAACATTCGCCATACCCCCGGATACGACAAGGCCTACTGAAACGCCTGTGAGGAAGCGACCAAGCATCAAGACGCCAATGCTGTTGGCCTGGTCGAACAAAATCGCTGCAACGATGGCAAGCCCCACACAGGGCAGTAGGAGTGCCTTGCGCCCGTAATGGTCGGACAACTGCCCCGCGACGGTGAGAGTTAGAAGGAGGCCGATGATGTAGCAGGCAAAAATCACCGTCAGCACTCCGGACGCGAAGCCGAGGGATTGCTGCCAAGAGCTGTAGAGCGGCGTAGCCGCATTCGACAGTATAAAGATCGCGGTCACGATCCACGCTGTACGGTACACAGCCATTGAGCTTTGTTGGGGATGGGTAATGCTCATTGCTGAAGAGCCTCTATCTCTAGCCAGAAATTCAAGTTCTGCCTAGGGTAGAGATATGCTTGGTGACGACCTATTCACTAAAACCACAAATGGAATGTGAAAAAATTCACAGCTCCCGCGCCTGCACTAAGCCTTCCATGAGGAAATCCAAGACTGCTCGGATTTTTAGAGAGCTGCGCAGATCTTCATGAAACGCGAGCCAGATGGGCAGTTCCAGCGGTGTGTGATCCATATCGACGTCGACCCTCGCCAGCCCATATTCCTTGCCTAAAAAATCTGGCAGGAAAACTATGCCAGCATTGCCTACGGCAGCTAATGCCTGAATGCGCAGGTCGTTGCTGGTGACGGAGAGCGGCCGTCCACCCAGCCGATCCATGAGCCATTGCTGCTGGATTGAATCGTCCATGCTGCGGTCGTAGCCAATGAACTCGAACTGTTCAGGTTCACGTTGATCGATGTAGTCCTTGCTAGCATGAGGGTAAAAACGCAAGGAGCCGAGGTTTTTGGCGACGACACTCTGTTCTTCCGGCCTGCTGAAGGTAATGGCAATATCGGTTTCTTTTCTTGCCAACGACGCAGTGGACTTGGCTCCAACGAGTCTGAGCTGCAACCGGGGATAACGCTCGCGTAATACCCCGAGCCGCCGAGCCACCAAAGTTCCGAGATACGCAGGAGGTGCGGACAAGATCACCTCACCCTCAATGCGACTTTCTTCCCCTTCAGCGAATCGCCTGAGTGCAAAGGATGCAGACTCCATCTGCGCTGCATATTCACCTACCCTCACACCATCCTCGGTCAGCTGGTAAACACGGCCCCTGCGATCTACCAGCTTCATGTTCAAAGAGGCTTCGAGGGCAGCTATTCGGCGAACCACAGTCGCGTGTTCCACCCCCAGCGAACGTGCTGCCGCGGCTAAGGTGCCCTCATGAACAAAGGCAAAGAAAAAACGGAGGCTATCCCAGTCGAGCATATTAATCATCAGGTGCAGTACGAGAGGCTTTTCAGCAAGCGACAAGCCTAGCGTACCGACTAATCAGATGACACTGCCGGATAAAGGTCGTCCCACGTTATCCGCCCTCAAGAACCTCTTATGCGATGACAGCAATCACGACGAACATGGCAGATTCAGTCCCCCTAGGGTTGTAGAGCAACGGGCAAGTTCGCGGCGGGCATGGCCACATCTGTCTTACCTTCATTGCTCTTACTTCGACTTCACTGCTCACGACGCGCACGTCCATCTGCGCTTAAGGCATCCCCGACGTTGCGATTGCGATTTCAGCCCAGTGAAGGTCAGTTTCATTACGCAGGGTGTATTGGACAGACGCTTACAGTGTTTCGAATGTCGGGGAGCACTCTTTCTCATTTTCAGTGGAGGGCTGTCTCGGATCAGAGGTGTTGGCATTCGTTGCCCGTCTGGCGCACGTTTGCATGTCCCCGGAGACGCACAAAGTTGTCGAAGTACCTCCGGCCTTGAGATCATTGCTGCAGTGATACCAACCAGCAAAGACAAGATCGACGGTCGTGTCATGCCTCCTCAGTTGTCGGCGCCGGACTCGCCGATCATCCGTTCTGAAGGGTTAGCCGGGAACGGCTCTTGACCGCGAATCGGTTTGGGGAGGAGGGCGAAGATATTCCGGACAAGGCCTGACACGAAAAGCCCGGCGCTGGGCCGGACTAGGGGGTGTGTCTATCAGGCCATCTGGTAACGCTCAAAAGGCCAGAGGGGCGTTACACAGGTGTTTCTGCGTTGCCTCAGTCATGCAGTAGCGAAGAGCCGTATTGGTTGTAGCTGTTGCTCAGCGCAGCCCCACCACCGCCTACATTCTGCTTCGAGTAACCGCCGCCAAGTTTGCAGCTATCTGAGAAACAAGAGTGCGTTGGCGCCGCAGAGCATGCATTCAGAAGCAGCGCTGTAGCCACCAAGATAACTTTGAAGTAACTCGACTTCATTTCAGTGCCTCCCCCAGAGCGAAGTAGCGGATCAATCTCGGACAATCCTACGCCCTGCTATTAGGGAGCACACGGAAATCCGTGTATCCAAAGTGAAATGTTGACTCACCGAGAGCGACCCATCACAAAAAAGCCCGGTTCTGCACCGGGCTTGGTGGTTTACAGTGGAGCCACACCTATTTCACTCGAACATGCCTCTTGCTTTCCTGCCAGCCAGTACTGGGTCGCTACCCGCTGAATTGAGTGTCGAGCCAATGATCCAGCTCGCTGAGGGCGTGGTGATGCCTATCGGGGAGGCTCTTGAGTCTTGCGCTGATTTTGTCCCTGTTGGCCTTTGAGAGTTCATACCCGCGGGTGCGTAGGAAGTGATCGATGTAATCCTCTATTTCCAGTAACTCGTTGGATGAAACGAGTACCTTGAAAGACTTGCCTTGGTATTGCTTGCCATCGTTACGATTCCAGCCCAATCACATCACCTCTGTGTTGATGAAAGGGAAGTTGCTTCCCTACTTTCAGTATAGAACTGAGGCGAAAGCACAAGTTTTTGCGGCCGGGGAAAGTCAACGCTGGAACAGCCATTCACTAGGGTGCACCCGCGCTCGCGCGGACGCCTCGATAAGCCTGTGACTACAGCTGCTGCAACTCGTCAATCACCGCCATGAAGGCCTCCACCAGCAGGCTGCGTCCCTGGCGGCGGGTCAACACCAAGAGTGGCGCGGTGGCGCCGGGGTCCGCCAGCAACCGATAGCTCACGCCTTTCTTCGCCAGGGTCTGGGTGCAGTGGGGAACCAGGGCAACACCCTGGCCGGCAGCGACCAGGGCGATGATCGAGGTGATCTGCCGTCCGCTGGGGCCAGGGCGCAGGGGCAGGCCGTGGCGCCGATAGAGTTGTTCGATCGCCTCGTTGAGCCCTGAGCCATAGTCGGCCGGAAACAGGATCAGCGGATACTCACTGAGTTCGGCCAGGGTCACCCGGTCCCGGGCCGCCAGCGGGCTGTCGCTGGAGATGGCCGCCACCAGCGGTTCGTCCCCCAGGGACAGGGCCTGGATTTCGCTCTGCTCGCTGGGGGGCGGCAGCCGACTCATGCCGATGTCGATACGGCCGTCGACAATCTGTGACCACTGGCTAACCGAGGCGCCTTCCACCAGGGTCAGCTGCACGTCCGGGAAGCGCTGGGCGAAGGCCTGGATGGCCTGGCTGAACAGGTCCGACAGGGCGATCGAACTGGCATACCCCAGGGCCAGTTGTCCGGCACGGCCGGCGGCCAGCTTGCCGGCAATGGCTTGGGCCAGGTCCACCTGTTCCAGCACTGCCCGAGCGTAAGGCAGGAAGTGCCGGCCCTGGGCGGTGAGGGCGACGGTGCGGCTGGTGCGGTCGAAAAGACGGAAACCCAGTTCCGCTTCCAATGCTGAAATCTGCCGGGTCAGCGGTGGTTGGGCGAGGTGCAGGCGCAGGGCCGCACGGCCAAAATGCAGCTCTTCGGCGACAGTCAGAAAGTAACGCAATCGGCGTAGATCGAGCATCCTGTTCCCTGGGTATTGATCGGTCGAAAATCGGTATTGGTCTTGGCGCTGCGGGGTATTTTATAAAGGCTCTTGGTCAGACACGAGAGGTTTCATGAATCCACCTGCGCATAGTGCTCGCATTGCCCTGTTCCTGTGTGGCTGCGCGGCCTTTCTCAACCTGTATGCGACCCAGGGCATTCTTCAGGCGCTCGCCCAGAGCTTTCAAGTGAGCCTCAGAGAGGCCGGCTGGAGCATTACCGTAACCACCCTGGCGGTGGCCATGACCGCGCCCTTTGTCAGTCGCTTCACCGGCCGTTTCGACCCGCGCTCGGTGATTGTGCTGGCCGCGCTGATGCTGGCGCTACCGGCGGGGTTGGCGGCCAGTGCCGGCAGCTTTGCCCAGCTACTGGCCTGGCGCTTTATCGAGGGCATGCTGATCCCGGTGGTGTTCGCCACCAGCGTCGCCTATATCGGCGACCGCTGGAGCGGAGGCACTGTCACCGAAATCACCAGCCTCTATGTGGCGGGCACTGTGCTCGGCGGTTTTGCCGGACGCTTCGTCACCGGTGTCATCACCGAGTACCTGGGCTGGCGTGAGGCCTTTGCCCTGTTGGCAGGCTTGAGCCTGCTGATCGGCCTGGCCATTCACCGTCTGCTGCCGGGCAATCCTGCGCGGGTCGGCAGAAGCACGCCGAAGCCGCTGAGCGCTCTGAGTGAGCTATGCCGCAGGCCTTTGCTGGCGGCCTACGGCGTGGGTTTTTGCGTGCTGTTCTCGCAAGTGGCCACCTTTACCTACGCCGGGCTCTACCTCAGCCAGGCGCCATTCAACCTGGGAGCTGCGGCCCTCGGCAGTGTCTACACAGTGTTCCTGTTGGCGCTGGTGGTGATTCCCGTCGCCGGGCGCCTGAGCCAGTCCCGCCCGCAAGCCGAACTGCTGATCGTCGCGGCGCTGCTGGGTGTCTGCGGTTCGTTCCTGACCCTGCTGCCCTCGCTGTGGCTGATCGTACTGGGGCTGGCCTTGAGCTCCACAGGGGTGTTCCTGGCCCAGGCCGCCGCCAACGCCTTTACCACCGCCACCGCCCGGCACAACCGAGCTGGTGCCGTGGGGCTGTACCTGACCTGTTACTACCTGGGGGGCAGTTTCGGCGCCGTGCTCCCGTCACTGTTCTGGAGCCGTTGGGGTTGGCAGGGCTGTGTGGCGTTGATCGTGGTTTTCCAGGTGTTGTCGCTGTTGATCGCCTGGAGCGGCTGGCGGCCTGGCGCGCCGCAAGGCTCGGCCAGCCACGAGCGCAGTGATTCAGGCCCCCGCGATCCACGAATCAGCGACCCAGTAACCCGCGGGGTGGATGCCCCCCGACCTTGATTTTCCTCAGCCGCCGGCCAATCCGATGAATGATCCGCAACATCCAGCCTTACCCGCCGCTGCAACCGTGCGTCGTCGCTCGTTGCTGGCCGCTTGCAGTGCCCATGCCGTGCATGACGGCCTCACCGATGTGATCTATGTGCTGCTGCCGATCTGGCAGGCGCAATTCGCGATGAGCTACGCGCAGATCGGCCTGCTGCGCGGTGCCTACTCGGCCATGATGGCCGGCTGCCAACTGCTGGCCGGCCGCGCAGCCAGGCGCTGGGGGCGTGAGCGTCTGCTGGTGGGCGGCACCGCCCTGGCTGGCCTGGCCTATCTGCTGGTGGGGCAGGCCACAGGCTTGAGCATGCTGCTCCTGGCGCTGCTGCTCGGCGGCCTGGGGGCAAGTACTCAGCACCCACTGGCGTCCTCGCTGATCAGCGACACCCACGAAGCCGCTGGCGGGGTCAAGCAAGCCCTGGCGCAATACAACTTTGCCGGTGATATCGGCAAGACTCTGATCCCCGGGCTGGTAGGGCTGTTGCTGACGCTGATCAGCTGGCGCGCCAGTGTCACCCTGATCGGACTCCTGGGCCTGGCCGCCGCGTTGTTGCTGTGGTGGCTGATTCCGCCCCGGAGCAGTACCTCGGCGTTGCGGGAAAAAAATCTCAAGGCGTCCAGGGGCCAGGGTTCCGCCAGCGGACTGCGGGCACTGATCCTCACCGGCACTCTGGACAGTGCCGTGCGCATGGGCTTTCTGACCTTCCTGCCGTTTCTGCTCAAGGCCAAGGGCGCCGGCACCGCGGGTATCGGCCTGGCCCTGACCTTGCTGTTTATCGGTGGTGCGTTCGGCAAGTTGCTCTGCGGTTACCTGGGGGTGCGCATCGGCATGATGAAGACCGTGTGGCTCACCGAGTTCAGCACCGCGAGCCTGATCGTGCTGGCGCTGTTCCTGCCCTATGGCGGCCTGATGCTGATGTTGCCGCTGCTGGGGCTGGCCCTGAATGGCACCTCATCGGTGCTGTATGGCGCGGTACCGGACCTGGCGGGCGCCGACAAGCGCGAGCAGGCGTTCTCGTTGTTCTACACCGGCACCATCGGCGGCGGGGCGCTGGCCCCGATACTGTTCGGCAGCCTCGGGGACTTCACCGGCATTCCCCTGGCGGTGATGGCGCTAGCCGTGACCCTGTTGCTGACGCTGCCCCTGTCCTGGTACGTACAACGGGGGCTGGATGCGGATGCCCGCTCGCTGCGCCACGCAGGCTGACAGTTTCTCGTCCGTTAGGCTGGCGATGAGGTGGGGGTGGTTCATCCTGTTTCTTGGGGACGCTGTTTAATCTGCGGTTATCCCGAGACATGGGATGTCCTGCATTCAGAATTTTCTTACAGACGCTGATGGGGCGGCTGCCTAAGATTGTCCCGTTCGCCCGGCCAGGTACCACAGGCAACACGCTGAATGGCGGTCACTGGTCAGGGCGGGCTGCAACATCGCGGCACCTGCCCGCCCGGCCTCAATTCTGCCTACTGCCCTTGGCTGGCCGGGTCGGCTTTTCAGCGTTCAACACCCCTCAGGACGATCCGTCCGCTTGCTGTTACTCCTCCTTCCTCCTTCTTGCTTCGCCTTCCCGGTTTCAGGGTCGCTGCTGTGACAGTGCCAGCCCCGGCACTTCGCCCCACGCGCCGCCCAGGGCCTGGTACAGATTGACCTCGGCCAGCAACTGCGCCAGCCGGTCGTTGATCAGGCCCTGCTGGGCACTGAACAGTGAGCGCTGGGCGTCAAGAAACACCAGGTTGCTGTCGACGCCGATCCGATAGCGATGTTCGGCCAGGTCGTAATAGTCCTGGCTGGCCTGCACCAGGTTGTGCTGGGCGCTCAGTTGCTGCTGGTAGGTCTGGCGCGCGGCGAGGCCGTCGGCGACTTCCTGGAAGGCGGTCTGAATGGCTTTCTCATACTGGGCCACGCTGATGTCCTTCTGCAGGCGCGAATAGTCCAGGCTGGCCCGCAGGTTGCCGGCATTGAAAATCGGCAGGTTGATCTGTGGCTGAAAGATCCAGCCACCGGAGCCGCTCTTGAACAGCCCCGAAAGCTCCTTGCTGGAACTGCCGGCGCTGGCGGTCAGGCTGACGCTGGGAAAGAACGCCGCTCGCGCCGCACCGATATTGGCGTTGGCGGCTTGCAGCTGGTACTCGGCCTGGAGAATGTCCGGGCGCCGTTGCAACAGGTTCGAAGGCAGCCCGGCGGGTACTTGGGCGAGCATGCCCTCAGCTAGCCCGCGTTCTGGCAGGCTTGAGGGCAGCGGTGCGCCCACCAGCAAGGTCAGGTTGTTCAGGTCCAGGGCCACTTGGCGCTGGTAGCGGGCCAGGCTGGCACGGGTGCTGTCGACGCTGGTGCGGGCCTGGGCCACGTCCAGTGCCGAGACCTTGCCGGCACTGCCGTTGCGCGCGGTCAGGCGCAGGCTCTGTTCGTCTGCTGCCAGGGTCTTGCGGGTCAGCTCCAGCAACTCATGATCGGCACACCAGGTCATGTAGGCCGTGGCGACATTGGCCACCAGGCTCAACTGCGCGCTACGCCGGGCTTGCTCACTGGACAGGTAGGTCATCAGCGCCTGCTGGCTGAGGCTGCGGATGCGCCCGAAAAAATCCAGCTCGTAGGCGCTGATGCCCAGGTTGGCGGAATAGCTGGAGCTGATCATCGCCTTGCTACCGGTCACCGATTGCGGCAGGCGCTGGCGCTTGCCGGACGCGCTGGCCGATACCGCCGGCAGCAGGTCGGCGCGCTGGATGCGGTACTGGGCCTGGTAGGCCGCGACGTTCAGCGCCGCGACCCGCAGGTCGCGGTTGTTCTCCAGGGCACTGTGGATCAGCTGTTGCAACAGCGGGTCCTGAAACAGGCCCTGCCAGTCGGCCCCGACCGTGCCACTGGCCGGGGCGTAGGCCGCGCCTTGCGGGTACTGCGGGGCCACCGGTGATGCGGGACGCTGGTAGTCCGGGATCAGCGAGCAGCCGCCGAGGGCCAGGGCCAGGGCCGCCAGGTGCAGTGGGGAGTTACGCATTGATCAGCCTCGTGACAAGGACAGCCTGATGGCGGGCGACAAGCGATGCGGAGCCGCGCCTCAGGCGCCGACCATCCACTTGGCCAGTCCGTGGCGGCCGCTGACCCCGAGCTTGGTGGCCGCGCGCTTGAGGTAGGTTTCGACGGAGCTGTTCTTGACGCTCAGGCGCTCGGCCATTTCCGGCACGGTGCCCCCGGTCAACAGTCCCAGGCACACCTCTTTTTCCCGCGCTGAAAGGCTGATGTCGCCCAGGGACAGGCGTTCGTCGAACTCCCGTTGCAAGGGGGTCTGCTGACGCGCGTCCAGCGGCCGGGGGTTCCAGCTGCGCAGGTTTTTCAGGGCTTGTTGCCGATGCAACTGGGCGTGGCGCTCCAGCAGCGGCAGCAGGGTTTCCGACAGGCTCTTGAGAAACGACAGTTCTGCCAGGGAGAAACCGCCCTGGGTGGGCTCGCGGTAGAGGGTGATGACACAGCGGCGATTGGCTTTGCGCGAGACCAGGTGGCATTGGTGCGGGGAGTTGCGCGGATGCCCGCTGTGGGCCTGGGCATTCATCTGGATCAGTAGCGATTCGTCCATTTCCAGTATCTTGTGCAGCAGCGGATCATGGCGCCGCGGGGGCTCCGGCAGTGGCACATCCTCGTGCAATCCGGCGCGTCCCAGCAGGGTGATTTCCAGTGGGCTGGCCTGGTGTTCGTCGAGGGTCCATTCGCTGAGCCGCAATGGATTCACCGGTACCAGTTTGTCCACCAGTTGCAGCATGTTGCTGGCGAATTGAGCGTGGCCGGTGCTGGAGATCAACTGCCCCAGTTCGAAGTAGAAGTTCGGGGTTCCCATGTTGGCGATACTGCTGGTCAGACTCATATCCTTATCATCCTTGATCAAGACAAATCGCTGATCGAAGCGCGGTTGCCACGGCGGCCTGGGGCAGGTTCCTGATGAACCTAGCCTGTAGGAAAAGTCTGATTTAATCCCAAGCATTTACTTCACGTCTGTAGGGGGAAACCGGGACACAAGGGCCATGCCAGAGCCTTGGGCGGGGCTTGGGCAATGGCCCTCCAACAGGCCTTTCGGGCCCGCAGGTGTTCGTCCTCGCGGTGCTGCAAGGCACTGAATCAGCGATAGGTCCGGGTCCCCGAAGAGGGGCCGGGCAGGTCAGGAGCGTCGTGTACGGATAGCCAATCTCCTACAGCTGATTCAGCAGATCAGCAGGTGCTACGGGAGCTTGGGTGCAGGCCCCTGGCCCGCGTTCCATCGGGGGCTTGCCAGGCTCCGGGCACCCCGTGGACTGTCCGGGTTTCGGGTGACATACAGGCCCCGGGGCCGATGCTTAAATCCGCGAACGCCGGTGCCCGGACCATCACCTGAGAAGGACCTTATGACGCATTTTTCTGCCACTGTCGTGGGCGCCTTCGCCGCGCAAGCCACCCTTGCCATCCACTGCCCGCAATCCGCCGCATGCCCGGTCCGGGGGTGCTCATGAACGTCGCAGCGTTGTCGAACCAAGGCCTGCCACTGACTGCCGGGCAGCGCGATATCTGGCTTGACCAACTGAGCCGTGGCGACTCGCCGCTGTACAACATTGGCGGTTATGCGGACCTTCAGGGGCCCTTCACGCCAGAACTGATGCAGCGCACGGTGGAGTTGCTGGTGCATAAGCACGATGTGCTACGCACTGTGCTGTCCCTTGAGGGCAGTGATGATGGCCTGCCTTTGCAGTACTTTGACCGGCAGTGGCCGGTGCAGCTGGAATTCCATGACCTGTCGCAGGAGAGCGATCCACTGGCCGCCGCCCAGGCGCGGATTCGCTGGCAGATGCAGCAGCCATTCAAGCTCAGCGGCGAGCGCCTGTGCCGTTTTTCGTTGTTCCGCCTGAGCCCCAGCCATCACCTGATGGAAGTCGAGGCCCACCACTTGATCCTCGACGGTTGGGGCTTCGCCCAGCTGTCCCAGTCTCTGGGGGGGCTCTACAGCGCCCTGGTGCAGAACGAGGAACCGCAGGCCTCGGCGCCGTCCTTTATCGACTTCATCGAGGATGACGCCCGCTACCACCAGTCCAATCGCTACGCCCGGGACCGGGACTACTGGCTGGACAAATACCGCACCTTGCCGGAGCCGCTGCTGCGCCCGCGCTATCGCCCGTCCCAGGACGCCACGACCCCCGGTGCGACCCTGGTGCAGGCCTTCCCCGCAGCCCTGCATGAACGGATGAAGGCCCTGGGCAAAAGCGCCGGGGCCTCGGCCTTCCATGTGCTGCTGGCGGCGTTGCATGTGTATTTCACCCGGGCCGGGCAGCGCGACGAATGGGTCCTGGGCATGCCGGTGCTCAACCGACCGAATGCTGCGTTCAAGGTGACCCTGGGCTCCTTTACCCAGGTCAGTGCGGTGCGCATGGATTTTGGCCGCGAGCTGACCTTCGAAGCCCTGGTGGTGGCGGTACGGGATGTGTTGAAGCAGGATTTCCGCCACCAGCGTTTTCCCCTGAGTGAACTCAATCGCACCCTCGGATTGCTGCGAGAGGACCGAGGGCAGCTGTTCGAATTGTCGCTGTCCTATGAACTGGAGGACCTGGACTACCGCTACGGCGAGGCGCAGGCCTCGTCGGTGAAGGTCTCCAACCGCCATGAGCCGACGCCCCTGGCGATTCACCTGCGCAGCAACAGTTTCGATGACAGCGCCTGGATGCATTACGTCTACGACTCGGCGTTTTTCCAGCCCCACGAAATCGAGGCCCTGGCGGCCTGCCTGATCCATGTGCTGGAACAGGGGCTGGAGAACACTGCCTTGGCGGTACAGCGGTTCTCGTTGCTGACCAGCGCTGCCGATGCCTGTCTACAAGCATGGAATGCCACCGACCAGCCGCTGGCTGACGAGCCGCGCATTCACACCCGGGTCGAGGCCTGGGCCCAGCGCACCCCGCAGGCCATTGCCCTGATGGCCCAGGGGCAATCACTGAGTTATGCGCAGCTCAATCAGCGGGCCAATACCCTGGCACTGCACCTGCAGGCGCTCGGCGTGCGCCCTGACGATCGGGTGGCGATCATTGCCCGGCGCAGCCTGGAAACCCTGGTGGGACTGCTGGCGATCCTCAAGTCCGGGGCCGCTTATGTTCCTCTGGATCCGGCCCATCCCCCAGAGCGCCTGGCTTATCTGCTGGAAGACAGTGCCCCGGTGGCGGTGCTGAGCCAGGTGAAGCTGCGCGAACGCCTGCCGGCCCTGGCGGTGCCACTGATCGAGCTGGACAGCCCGCTGTGGGCCCAGGGCTCGGCAGACAATCCCCAGGTGGCGGGGCTGACGGCGCAGCACCTGGCCTATGTGATCTACACCTCGGGTTCCACCGGCTTGCCCAAGGGCGTGATGGTGGAACACCAGAGCCTGTCGAACCTGGTGGACTGGCATTGCCAGGCCTTCGACCTGCATTCGGGCAGCCACACTTCGAGCCTTGCCGGGTTTGGCTTCGATGCCATGGCCTGGGAGGTCTGGCCGGCCCTGTGCGTCGGCGCGACCCTGCACCTGGCGCCGGTCAGCGACGGCCCCGAAGACCTCGACAGCCTGCTCGCCTGGTGGCGGGCCCAGCCCCTGCAGGTGAGCTTTTTGCCGACGCCGGTGGCCGAGTACGCCTTCAGCCAGCAGCTTGGCCATCCAACCCTGCGTACCCTGCTGATCGGTGGCGAGCGCCTGCGCCAGTTGCCCGGCCAGCAGCGCTTCAAGGTGATCAACAACTACGGCCCTACCGAAGCCACGGTGGTGGCCACCTCCGGGGCCATCGAGCCGGGGCAGGTCCTGCATATCGGCCGGCCCATCGCCAATACCCGGGTGTACCTGCTGGATGACCAGCAACGCCTGGTGCCGATTGGGGTCGCCGGCGAGCTCTATGTCGGTGGCAGCGGGGTGGCCCGGGGTTACCTCAACCGCGCTGAACTGACCGCCGAACGTTTTCTCCGCGACCCTTTCAGTGCTCAGCCTGGGGCGCGCCTGTACCGCACCGGCGACCTGGCCCGCTGGCTGGCGGACGGCTCCCTGGAATACCTGGGGCGCAATGACGATCAAGTGAAGATCCGCGGCCAGCGCATCGAGCTGGGAGAAATCGAAACCCGCCTGGGGGCCCATCCGGCCCTCCAGGAAGCGGTGGTCCAGGTCCGCGACGGTCAGTTGGTGGCCTGGTTCAGCGCCCGCCAGGAGCTGCCGATCACCCAGCTACGGGACTACCTGCGCCAGCAGTTGCCGGACTACATGGTGCCGATGGCCTACGTGAAACTCGACGCCTTGCCCCTGACCGCCAACGCCAAGCTGGACCGCAAGGCCCTGCCGGCGCCCGGGCCGCAGGCCTTGATCAGTCGCGAATACCAGGCGCCCCTGGGTCCGTTGGAAACCACCCTGGCTGCGCTGTGGGCCGAGGTGCTGCAGGTCGAGCGGGTCGGGCGCAACGATCACTTCTTCGAGCTGGGCGGGCATTCGCTGCTGGCCCTGCAACTGATCCAGAAAATGGGCCAGGCGGGCCTCGCGGCCGATGTGCGGGTGCTGTTCGGCCAGCCGACCCTGGCCAGCCTGGCCGCTGCGGTAGACGCTCATCAGCCACTGGCGATCCCGGCCAACCGGGTGCCCGCCGGGTGCTCGCGAATTACCCCACAGATGCTGGCCCTGGTGGACCTCGACCAGGACGCCATCGACCGGGTGGTGGCCACGGTTCCTGGCGGCGCCGCCAATGTGCAGGAAATCTACCCCCTGGCACCGCTGCAGGAAGGCCTGCTCTACCACCACATGACTTTTGCCGAACGTGACCCTTACCAGCAGCACGCGCTGTTCGCCTGCGCCCGTCGCGAGGACCTGGACGCCTTCGCCCAAGCCCTGCAGGCGGTGATCGAGCGCCACGACATCCTGCGCACCAGCCTGGTCTGGGAAGTGCTGGAGCAGCCGGTGCAGGTGGTCTGGCGCGAGGCCCGGCTGCCGGTGGAAGAGTGGCTGCCGCCAGCCGCGGGCGGCGAGGTGCTCGAGCAATTGCGCGCGCATTACGATCCACGCCAGCGCCCGCTGGACATTCGCCAGGCACCGATGCTGGCCCTGGCCTGGGCCGAGGACCGGGTCAACCAGCGCTGGATCGCCATGCTGCGCTTTCATCATCTGGTCAACGACGCCACTTCAACCGCCGTGCTGATGGCGCAAATCGCTGCCCATATGGGCGGTCAGCCGCCGCTGCTGGCGCCGGCCTTTGCCTACCGCGACTACGTGGCCCGCACACGGCTGGGGCAGGCGTCGCATGCCGCGTTCTTCAGTGAGTACCTGGCCCAGGTGGACGAGCCGACCCTGGCCTTCGAGTTGCAGGAGCGGCCGGGGCAGGTGTTGGATCATCAAGTGGCCGGCGCGCTGCTGGACGCCAGCCTGAGCCAGCGCCTGCGGACCCAGGTGCGCCAGCTCGGGGTCAGTGCCGCCAGCCTGTTTCACCTGGCCTGGGCCCTGGTTCTGGGCCGCGCCAGTGGCCGCGAGGACGTGCTGTTCGGCACCGTACTGCTGGGCCGCTTGCAGGCCGGGCCGGGCGCCGATCAGGCGCTGGGCATGTTCATCAACACCTTGCCGCTGCGGCTGGAGCTGGCGGGGCAGACGGTGGCCGCCGGCTTGCGCCAGACCCAGGAGCGCCTCAGTGCACTGCTGGCCCACGAACACGCGCCGTTGTCCCTGGCTCAGCGTTGCAGCGGGGTGGCCGCGCCGACCCCGTTGTTCAATGCCTTGCTCAACTACCGGCACAACGTGGCTGGCGACGCACACGCGCTGCTGCAAGGGGTGCCGGGAGTGGCGCTGCTGAGCAGCGAAGAAGTGCTCAGCTATCCGCTGATGCTTGCGGTGGACGACCTGGAACCGGGCTTTCGCCTGGGCACCCGGGCGCCTCGGCGGGTCGGCGCGCAGCGTCTGCTGGGTTACCTGACCGTTGCCCTTGAGGGGTTGGTCGAGGCCCTCGAACAGGCGCCGCAAACTGCGCTCGACAGCCTGTCGATCCTGTCGACGGCGGAGTATCGGCAGCAGTTGCTGGAGTTCAACGCCAGTGACTCCGACTACCCTCGCGAGCTGACCCTGCATGGGCTGTTCGAAGCCCAGGTACGGCGCACGCCCCAGGCCATTGCGCTGCAGGCCGGTGAGCAGCGGCTGAGCTATGAGCAGCTCAACCGGCGAGCCAACCAACTGGCTCATCACCTGCGTGGGCAAGGCGTGGGGCCGGATGTGCGGGTGGGGCTGTGTGTCCAGCGCAGCCCAGAGCTGGTGATCGGCCTGCTGGGCATCCTCAAGGCCGGCGGCGCCTACGTGCCCCTGGACCCGGAATACCCGGCGGAACGCCTGCACTACTTGTTGCAGGACAGCCAGCCGCTGGCGGTGCTGGTGCATCAGCCGACCCGCGCATTGCTGGAGACGTCGGCAGTGCCTTTGATCGATTTCGACCGCAGCACCTGGCACCAGGGGCCGCAGCACGATCCGCTGGTGCCGGGGTTGAACGTCTCGAGCCTGGCCTATGTGATCTACACCTCGGGCTCCACCGGCCAGCCCAAGGGGGTGATGGTCGAGCACCGCGGCCTGGGCAACCTGATGCACTGGAGCTCGCAGCTGTGTCCGGGCGCGGAGCAGGGCACCTTGTTGCAAAAGGCCCCCTGCAGTTTCGACGGCTCGGTCTGGGAGCTGTTCTGGCCCCTGGTCAACGGCATGCGCCTGCTCCTGGCGCGCCCCGACGGCCATCGCGATCCGGCCTACCTGGCGCAGCTGGTGCGCGAGCAGCAGGTGACGATGATCAAGTTCGTGCCGGCGATGCTCTTGCAGTTCCTGCAACTGCCGGAGGTCAGCCTGTGCCATAGCCTCACCGATGTGTTCTGCGGTGGCGGTGAACTCACCGAAGCCATCGCTCGGCTGTTCCAGCAACGCCTGCCCAAGGTGCGCCTGCACAACGTCTACGGCCCCACCGAGGCCACGGTGGACAGCAGCGCCTGGACCCTGGAGCCCGGGGCGCCGGTGCCGCCGATCCAGCTGCCGATTGGCCGGGCCATTACCAATACCCGTCTGTATGTCCTGGATGCCCATGCCCAGCCGGTGCCACTGGGCGTCAGCGGTGAGCTGTACATCGGCGGCATCGGGGTCGCCCGAGGCTACCTGGGCTTGCCGCAGTTGCAGGCCGAGCGCTTTATCGACAGCCCCTTCGTCGCCGGTGACCGGCTGTACCGCAGCGGCGACTTGGTGCGTTACGGCGCCGACGGCAACCTCGAGTTTCTCGGCCGCAACGACTTCCAGGTCAAGCTGCGGGGCCTGCGCCTGGAGCTTGGGGAAATCGAGGCGCGGCTGGCGACCCATCCGGCCCTGCGGGAGGTGGCGGTGCTGATGCGCGAAGAGCGCCTGGTGGCTTATTTCAGCCTGCACGATGGCGTCGTGGTTCCTGGCATCGAGGCCTTGCGTGCCCATGTCCTCGAGCGCCTGCCGGAGTACATGGTGCCGGCGGCCTTTGTGCGGCTCGCAGCCTTGCCCCTGAGTGCCAACGGCAAACTGGATCGCAAGGCCTTGCCGGAGCCCGGGGCAGACGCGGTGTTGAGCCGGGCGTTCGAAGCCCCCGAAGGCCCGCTGGAAACCATCCTGGCGCGACTCTGGGCCGAGGTGCTGCAGGTTGAGCGAGTGGGGCGCCACGACCACTTCTTCGAGCTGGGCGGGCATTCCTTGCTGGCGGTCAGCCTGGTGGCGCGGATGCGCCAGGAAGGCCTGCACGCGGATGCCCGGCTGCTGTTCAGCCAGCCGACCCTGGCGGCCTTGGCGGCCAACACCCGACCCTCGTCGCCGCGCCTGGAAATACCCGCCACCACCATTCCCCAGCTCAAGCGCCAACGGCGTCTCTGACCCCGCCTGACGGCCCTGTATCTGCGCCGGCACCTGGGCCGGCGCGCTGCGTGGCACCACTCCGGGACAGGGCCCGGGCCTTGTCCCGGCTTCCCATGTCAGCCCCTTGGGGGCGGATGTTTTAGCGTTTCCAGGCTGCCGGGAGCCCTGGCGGGTTCACTGTCCCTGGCGTTCCTGTCGGCGGGCGGCAGTTCGACGCTCGGGCACTACGCCGCCCCTGAAAGGTTGCATCTGAAACAAGGACGTTCTCTTCAACCGTTTCCGAATTCTCAGGCAGGTTATCCAATGCAGTTCAGCGAATTGATGGCAGTTCTTTCGACCCTCGCGATCCGTCTCCAACGGGATGCCGAGGATCTGCTGGTGCAGGGCGATGACGAGGCGTTGGATGATGCGCTTTGGGACAGCCTGGTCGAGCACAAGGCGCAGCTTCTGGAGCTGGTGGCCGGGCAGGGCGGTCATTGGTTGAGCCCGGCGTTCAGGATCACCCCGGACATGCTGCCCCTGGTACAGCTGGACCCGGCGGCCATCGAGCGTATCGTCGCCGCGGTGCCCGGTGGCGCCGCCAATGTGCAGGACATCTACCCCCTGGCGCCGCTGCAGGAAGGCATGCTCTATCACCACCTGTCCGCGCCCCAGGGCGATCCCTATGTGCTGCAGGCGCGCTTCGCCTTTGCCAGCGAGGCACTCCTGCAAGCCTTTGCCGACGCCCTGCAATGGGTCATCGACCGGCATGACATTCTGCGCACCGCGATTGCCTGGGAAAGTCTCGATGAGCCGCTGCAGGTGGTCCTGCGCCAGGCGCCGCTGGTGTGTGAGGCGGTGTCGCTGAACCCCGCCGCCGGTGATGTCCTGGGCCAACTGCAGGCACGCTACGATGCCAGTCGTTTCCGCCTGGACCTGCGCCAGGCGCCGCTGCTGCGCCTGGTGTACGCCCAGGATCCGGGCAACCAGCGGTATGTCGCCCTGCTGCTGTTCCATCACATGGCCCTGGACCACGCCGCGCTGGACGTGGTGCGCCAGGAGATCCAGGCCCGCTTGCTCGGGCACAGTGCCCGACTGCCGGCGCCAGTGCCGTTCCGTGATCACCTGGCCCTGGCCCGGCTGGGCCAGCGCGAGGAGCAGCACGAAGGCTTTTTCCGCGAGATGCTCGGCGACATTGACGAGCCGACCTTGCCGTTCGGCCTGGGGGACGTGCAGGGCACGGCAAGGCACATCGAAGAGCACCGGCTGACCCTGGACCGCGAACTCAGCCAGCGCCTGCGTAACCAGGCCCGGCAACTGGGGGTGAGCACGGCCAGCCTGATGCACCTGGCCCTGGCACGCGTGCTGGGCCAGGTCTGCGGCCGCGAGGCCGTGGTCTTCGGCACGGTGCTGCTGGGCCGCATGGAGGTCGGCGAGGGTGGCGAACGGGCCCTGGGGATGTTCATCAATACCCTGCCGTTGCGGGTGGATGTCGGCGCCCAGGGCGTGCGCGCCGGAGTGCTGGCCACCCACCAGCGGCTGACCGCCTTGCTCGCCCATGAACACGCGTCCCTGGCCCTGGCCCAGCGGTGTAGCGGGGTCAGTGCACCGACCCCACTGTTCAGCGCCATGCTCAACTACCGCCACAGCCACGCCAGTGATGGTGCCGACGTCCAGGAACTGGTGCCGGGGATCCAGGTGCTGGGGGCCGAGGAGCGCACCAACTACCCGCTGACCGTCAATGTCGACGACCTGGGGCAAGACTTCCGCATCACGGCACTGGTGGACGCGACGATTGGCGCCGAGCGCATCGGCGGCTACCTGTTGACCACCCTGGAAAGCCTGGCCCTGGCCCTGCAAGCAACCCCGGAGGCCGCGCTGCACAGCCTGCAAATGCTCCCGGCCAGCGAACGGCGCTATTTGCTGCAAGGCTTGAACACGCCCCTGGCGCATTACCCGGACAGCCCGCTGCTGCATCAGCAGGTCGAGGCCCAGGCCCGGGTCCAGCCCGAGGCCCCGGCGCTGATCTACCAACAGCAGCGCCTGAGCTATGGCGAACTCAACCAGCGCGCCAATCAGGTGGCCCATCGGTTGCTGGCCCTCGGGGTTCGGCCGGATCAGCGGGTGGCGATCTGTGTCGAACGTGGCCTGGAAATGATCATTGGCCTGCTGGGCATCCTCAAGGCCGGTGGTGCCTACGTGCCCATCGACCCGGCCTACCCGCGCGAGCGCATCGCCTACACCCTGCAGGACAGTGCCCCGGTGGCGCTGTTGGTGCAGGCTGATACCCAAGGCCTGGTGAGCGGCCTGCGGGTGCCGCTGATCGACCTCGACAGCCGCACCCTGGCCTATGAAGCGCTGGATAACCCCGAAGTGCCGGGGCTGACCTCGGCCAACCTGGCTTACGTGATCTACACCTCCGGTTCCACCGGCTTGCCCAAGGGCGTGATGGTCGAGCACCGCAACGTTGCCCGGTTGTTTGCCGCCACCCGTGACTGGTTCGATTTCAACTGGCGGGATATCTGGGCGCTGTTCCATTCCTTTGCCTTCGACTTCTCGGTCTGGGAAATCTGGGGCGCGCTGGTGCATGGCGGACAATTGCTGGTGGTGCCGCAAGCCATCAGTCGCTCGCCGGACGCCTGCTACACGCTGCTCTGCGAAACCTCGGTGAGCATCCTCAACCAGACCCCCAGCGCCTTCCGCTCGCTGATCGCGGCCCAGGGCCAGAGCTCGCTCAAGCATTCCCTGCGCCAGGTGATCTTCGGCGGCGAAGCCCTGGAACCGGCCATGCTCAAGCCCTGGTACGCGCGGGTCGACAACGTCGGCACCCAGCTGGTGAATATGTATGGCATCACCGAAACCACGGTGCATGTGACCTATCGACCGTTGCAGGCGGCGGATGCCTTGCTGGTGGGCAGCAGCCCCATTGGCCGGCGCATCCCCGATTTGCAGCTGTACGTACTCGATGCCCGGCGCGAACCCTTGCCCACCGGCGTGGTGGGGGAGTTGTACGTGGGCGGTGCCGGGGTAGCGCGGGGTTATCTCAATCGCGATGAGCTCACGGCCGAGCGCTTCATTGCCGATGCCTTCAGCGCGCAACCGGGCGCACGGCTGTACAAGACCGGCGACCTGGCGCGCTGGCGCAACGATGGCAGCCTGGAATACCTGGGGCGCAACGATGACCAGGTGAAGATTCGCGGTTTCCGCATCGAGTTGGGCGAGATCCAAGCACGCCTGGCAGATTGCGCCGGGGTCCGCGAGGCGGTGGTCATCGCCCGCGAAGACAGCCCGGGGGACAAGCGCCTGGTGGCTTATGTGATTGCCCGGCCAGGAGCAACGCCCAGCGCCACCCAGCTGCGTGAGCAACTGCGCCACAGCCTGGCCGACTACATGCTGCCCAGCGCCTTTGTGCTGCTCGATGCCTGGCCCCTGACCACCAACGGCAAGCTCGACCGCAAGGCTTTGCCGGCACCGCACAGCGAGGCCGTGGCCCGGCAAGACTATGTTGCGCCACAGGGCGAAGTGGAGCAGGCGATTGCGCGGATCTGGCAGGAATTGCTCAACCTGCCGCAAGTCGGGCGCCAGGACAATTTCTTCGAACTGGGCGGGCATTCGTTGCTGGCGGTCAAGCTGATGGAGCGCATGCGCCAGGTGGGCCTGTGCGCCGATGTCCGCGTGCTGTTCGGCCAGCCGACCCTGGCCGCGCTGGCCGCCGCCGTGGGGGGGCCGCGCGAAGTATCGGTGCCGGCCAACCGCATCGGTGCCGGTTGCCAACGTATCACCCCGGAGCTGCTGCCCCTGGCGGACCTCGATCAGGCGGCCATCGAGCGGGTGCTGGCGGCGGTCCCCGGCGGCGTCGCCAATGTCCAGGACATCTATGCCTTGGCGCCGTTGCAGGCGGGCATTCTCTATCACCACCTGAGCAGCGCCGCCGGCGACCCCTACGTGCTGCAGGTGCAGTTCGAATTCCGCGACGAAGACGCCGTGCAAACCTTCGCCCTGGCCATGCAGCAGGTGATTCAGCGCCACGACATCCTGCGCACCAGCGTGCACTGGCAAGGCCTCGATGAGCCGGTGCAGGTGGTGTGCCGGAATGCGCCCCTGGCCTTGCAAGTGCTGGAACTGGACCCGGCCCAGGGCGCGACCCTGGCGCAACTGCAGGCGCGTTTCGACCCTCGGCACTATCGCCTCGACCTGACCTGCGCACCGCTGTTGCGCCTGGCCTGTGCCCAGGACCCGGGACAGCAGCGCTGGCTGGGCATCCTGCTGTTCCATCACCTGGCCCTGGACCACACCTCACTGGACGTGCTGGTGGAGGAAATCGGCGCTGTGCTGCAAGGGCGCTGCGGGCAATTGGCGCCCGCAGCGCCGTATCGCAACTATGTGGCCCAGGCGCGCCTGGGGCTCAGCGAGGCGGAGCATCAAGCGTTCTTCCGCGAGATGCTGGCGGACATCGACGAGCCGACCCTGGCGTTCGGCCTGCAGGACGTCAATCGCGACGGCAGTGGCATTCACGAGCACTCGTTGCTGCTGGACCCGGCGCTGTGCCAGCGCTTGCGTGAGCAGGCGCGGCGGCTCGGGGTCGGCGTCGCCAGCCTGATGCACCTGGCCTGGGGCCTGGTGCTGGGGCAAGTGTCCGGCCGCGACGAGGTGGTGTTCGGCACCGTGCTGCTGGGCCGGATGCACGGCGGCGCGGGGGCCGACCGGGCCCTGGGCATGTTCATCAACACCTTGCCGCTGCGGGTCAGCCTCGGCTCCCAGGGGGTGGCGGATGCGCTGCGCGGCACCCACGCCCGGCTCGCACAGTTGCTCGGCCATGAGCACGCGCCCCTGGCCCTGGCCCAGCGTTGCAGTGGCGTGCCTGCCTCATTGCCGCTGTTCAGCAGCCTGCTCAATTACCGGCATGGCACCTTGGACAGCGGCCGCGAGCAGGGGCCGGCGACCTGGGACGGGATTCGCGTGCTCGATTCCGAGGAGCGCAGCAACTACCCGCTGGCGCTGAACATCGACGATGACACCGAGGGTTTGCGCCTGACCGTGCAAGCCGTGGCGCAGCTGGACGGCGCCCGGGTCTGTGGTTACCTCAACTGTGCCCTGCAACACCTCGCCGAGGCCCTGGAGCAGACCCCGGCCAAGGCCCTGCAAGAAGTCCCGGTGCTGCCGGAGGCCGAACGCCGGCAACAGCAGCTGGAATTCAACGCCACCGACCGCGCCTACCCACGCCAGCAGACCTTGCACCAGCTGTTCGAAGCCCAGGTCCTGGCCCATCCCCAGCGGGTGGCGGCGGTAGAGGGTAGCGCGCAGCTCAGCTACGCCGAGCTCAATACCCGGGCCAATCAATTGGCCCACCATCTGCTGGAACTGGGTGTGCAGCCCGGAGACGCTGTGGCGCTGCTGCTACCGCGGTCCCTGGACCTGTTGGTGAGCCAGCTGGCCATCAGCAAATGCGCCGCGGCCTATGTGCCCCTGGACATCAATGCGCCGGCCCAGCGCCAGGGCTACATGGTGCAGGACAGTCAGAGCGTGGCCTGGCTGACCCACAGTGACCGGGAGCTGGAATTCCCGGCGCGCCGGGTCGACCTGGACCGCTTGCAACTGGCAGCGCTGCCCGAGCATAACCCCGGCCTGCTGCAGTCTTCCGAGAGCCTGGCCTACATCATGTACACCTCCGGCTCCACCGGCCTGCCCAAGGGCGTGCTGGTGCCGCACCGGGCCGTGAGCCGCCTGGTGATCAACAATGGCTACGCCGATTTCAATGCCGACGACCGCGTGGTCTTTGCCTCCAACCCGGCCTTCGACGCCAGCACCATGGACGTCTGGGGCGCCTGGCTGAATGGCGGGCGAGTGCTGGTGATTGATCACCACACGTTGCTTGAACCTGAGCGCTTTGGCCGCGCCCTGAGTGCCTCGGGGGCCACGGTGCTGTTCGTCACCACGGCGTTGTTCAACCAGTATGTGCAACTGATCCCCGAGGCCCTCAAGGGCCTGCGGATTCTCCTTTGCGGTGGCGAGCGCGCTGACCCGGCGGTCTTCCGCCGGTTGCTGGCGCTGGCGCCGCAACTGCGCCTGGTGCATTGCTACGGCCCCACGGAATCCACCACCTACGCCACCACCCATGAGCTCCAGCACTTGGCAGATGACGCCGAGCACGTGCCCATCGGCCGGCCGATTTCCAACACCCGGGTGTATGTCCTGGATGCCCGGCAGCAGCTGCTGCCGATCGGCGCCCAGGGTGAAATCGTGATCGGCGGCGACGGCGTGGCCAAGGGCTATCTCAACCGCCCCGAGCTGACGGCCGAGAAGTTTATCCGCGACCCTTTCAGCGACCGGCCCGAGGCGCTCCTGTATCGCACCGGGGACATTGGCCGCTGGCTGGAAAACGGCCTGCTGGAGTGCCTGGGGCGCAACGACGACCAGGTGAAAATCCGCGGCCTGCGCATCGAATTGGGCGAGATCGAGACGCGGCTGGTGGCGTGCCCGGGGGTCAAGGACGGCGTGGTCCTGGCCCGCGAGGACGAACCCGGGGACAAGCG
Source organism: Pseudomonas sp. Fl5BN2 (assembly GCF_009908205.1). Taxonomy (NCBI): domain Bacteria; kingdom Pseudomonadati; phylum Pseudomonadota; class Gammaproteobacteria; order Pseudomonadales; family Pseudomonadaceae; genus Pseudomonas; species Pseudomonas sp. Fl5BN2. The sequence continues at coordinate 71,851 of NZ_JAAARL010000025.1, forward strand.
CCTGGTGGCCTATTACACCCAGCCGGCGCAGGCTCCGCTGCTGTCCGCGCAAGCCCTGCGCGCCGCCCTGCAACAGCAGTTGCCGGACTACATGGTGCCCCTGGCCTATGTGCGCCTCGACGCGCTGCCCCTGACCAACAACGGCAAGCTCGACCGCAAGGCCCTGCCGGCGCCGGACGCGTCGGCACTGCTCAGCGGTGAATTCGTGGCCCCCGAGGGCGAGGTGGAGACAGCCTTGGCGCGGATCTGGAGCGAGTTGCTCAAGGTCGAGCGAGTGGGGCGCCACGATCACTTCTTCGAGTTGGGTGGGCACTCGCTGCTGGCGGTGAGCCTGATCGAACGCATGCGCCAGATTGGCCTCAGTGCCGATGTGCGGGCGCTGTTCAGCCAGCCGACCCTGGCGGCCCTGGCCGCTGCCGTGGGCAGTGGTCGCGAGGTGCAGGTGCCGGCCAACCGCATCGCGCTGGATTGCCCGCGTATCACTCCGGAGCTGTTGCCATTGATCGAGCTGGACCAGGCCGCCATCGACCGGGTGGTGGCCAGTGTCCCCGGAGGCATCGCCAATGTGCAGGACATCTACCCCCTGGCACCCTTGCAGGAAGGCATTCTCTATCACCATTTGAGTGCCGAGCAGGGTGATCCCTACCTGCTGCAATCGCGCCTGGCGTTCGACAGTCTGGAGCGCCTGCAGCGTTTCGCCGGGGCCTTGCAGCAGGTGATCCTGCGCCACGACATCCTGCGCACTGCGGTGCTCTGGGAGGGCTTGCCGCAGCCGCTGCAAGTGGTCTTGCGCGAGGCGGCGCTGCAGGTCCAGGAGCAACTGCTGGACCCGGCGGACGGTGATCTGCTTGAGCAATTGCACCAGCGCTTCGACGCCCGCCACTGGCGCCTGGACCTGGCCCAGGCACCGCTGATTCGCCTGGTCTATGCCCGGCACCCGACGCAGCAACGGGTGGTGGCGATCCTGCTGTTCCACCACCTGGCCCTGGATCACACCGCGATGGAGGTGATCGGTGAGGAAATGCGCGATCTGCTGTTCAACCGCAGCGAGCACCTGGGCACACCGGTGCCGTACCGCAACTATGTGGCCCAGGCTCGGCTGGGAGCCGGCCAGGCCGAGCATGAAGCGTTCTTCCGCGAGATGCTTGGCGATATCGACGCGTCAACCCTGGCCTTCGGTGTGGAGGATGTGCAGGGCGACGGCCGTGATATCGAAGAGGCTCAGTTGCCCTTGCCCGATGCCTTGAGCCAGCGCCTGCGCGAGCACGCCCGGCAGTTGGGGGTGAGTGCCGCGGCGCTGATGCACCTGGCCTGGGGCCTGGTGCTGGGGCAGGTGGCGAACCGCCGGCAGGTGGTGTTCGGCACCGTGCTGATGGGGCGCATGCAGGGCGGCGAGGGCGCCGACCGCGCCCTGGGAGTGTTCATCAACACCTTGCCAGTGCGGGTGGATGTGGACCACGGCGGAGTACGCGCGGCGGTCAAGGCCACTCATGCCCGGCTCAGCGCCTTGCTCGGCCACGAGCATGCGTCCCTGGCCCTGGCCCAACGCTGCAGCGGCGTGGCGGCCAGTTCGCCGCTGTTCAGCGCCTTGCTCAACTACCGCCATAGCGCCCCGCCAGGGGCCGTGCAGGACGCTATGGATATCTGGCAGGGGGTCGAACGGCTGGGCGGCGAAGAACGCAGCAACTACCCGCTGAGCCTCAGCGTCGATGACCTGGGCGAAGGCTTCGGCCTGTCGCTGCTGGCCCAGGCCAGCATCGGTGCCCAGCGCTTGGGCGGCTATATGCTCAGTGCCCTGGAACAACTGGTGGACGCTCTGGAATGGAGCCCGGAGCTGGCGCTCGGGCAACTCTCGGTGTTGCCGTCGGCAGAACGTGAACAGGTGCTGGAAGGCTTCAATGCCAGCGTCGCCGACTATCCCCGTGGGCAGACCCTGCACGGCCTGTTCGAGGCCCGGGTACAGCAGGCCCCCGAGGCCGTGGCGCTGGTGCAAGGGACGCTGCGCTTGAGCTATCGGCAGCTCAACCAGCGGGCCAACCAACTGGCCAGGCAACTGCTGGAGTTGGGCGTACGCCCGGATGATCGCGTAGCGCTGTGCCTGCAGCGCGGCCCGCACCTGTTGACCGGCATGCTGGCGATTCTCAAGGCCGGGGCCAGCTATGTGCCCATCGACCCGAGCCATCCGCCGGAGCGCATCGCCTACCTGTTGCAGGACAGCGCGCCTTTGGCGGTGCTGGTGCAAAGCCTGACCTGCGAGCTGCCGGGCAGCCTCGACCTGCCGCAGATCGATCTCGACGGCTACGTCTGGCAGGACGCTGCCCTGGGCAATCCCCAGGTGCCACGCCTGACCCCGGCGCACCTGGCCTATGTGATCTACACCTCCGGTTCCACCGGCCAGCCCAAGGGCGTGATGGTCGAGCACCAGAGCCTGGAGAACCTGGTGCACTGGCATTGCAGCGCCTTCGACCTGGGCCCGGGACGTCACGCCTCAAGCCTGGCCGGCCTGGGTTTCGACGCCATGGCCTGGGAGGTCTGGCCGACCCTGTGCAGTGGCGCCACCCTGCACCTGCCGCCGGCCGAGGTCGGCAGCCAGGACCTCGATGCGCTGCTCGACTGGTGGCGGGCGCAACCCCTGGACGTGAGCTTCCTGCCGACCCCGGTGGCCGAATACGCCTTCAGCCAGGACCTCGGGCATCCGACCCTGGGCACCTTGTTGATCGGCGGTGACCGGCTGCGTCAATTCCCCCGTGATCCGGGGTTTGCGGTGATCAACAACTACGGCCCCACCGAAGCCACGGTGGTGGCCACTTCCGGTTTGCTCGCGGCCGGTGGCGCCCTGCATATCGGCCGGCCCATGGCCAATGCGCGGATCTACCTGTTGGATGAACTGCAGCGCCCGGTGCCCCTGGGGGTCACGGGCGAGCTGTACGTGGCGGGTGCCGGGGTGGCCCGGGGTTACCTCAACCGTGCCGGGCTGACGGCCGAGCGCTTCCTCAACGATCCGTTCAGTGCCGAGCCCGAGGCGCGCATGTACCGCAGCGGCGACCTGGCGCGCTGGCGCGCCGACGGCAGCCTCGACTACCTGGGGCGCAACGATGACCAGGTGAAGGTCCGCGGCATGCGCATCGAACCGGGGGAGATCGAGGCAGTTCTGCTCGGCCATGCGGCCCTCAAGGAGGCGCTGGTGCTGGTCAGCGATGGACGCCTGCTGGCCTATTTCACGCTGCACACCAGCGCTGCCGGCCAAGGCCCGGCCCCCGAAGACCTGCGCGACCACCTGCAAGGCCGCTTGCCGGATTACATGGTGCCGGTGGCCTACGTGCAGCTCGATGCCCTGCCGCTGACCGCCAACGGCAAGCTCGACCGCAAGGCCCTGCCGCAACCGGAGCAGGGCGCCTGGCTGAGCCGCGGCTTCGAGGCGCCTGAAGGCGAGGTAGAGCTTGCCCTGGCGCGGATCTGGAGTGAACTGCTGCAGGTCGAACAGGTCGGGCGCCACGATCACTTCTTCGAACTGGGCGGGCATTCGCTGCTGGCGGTGAGCCTGATCGAGCGCATGCGCCAGGTCGGTCTCGGCGCTGATGTGCGGGTGCTGTTCAACCAGCCGACCCTGGCGGCCCTGGCTGCTGCGGTGGGCAGCGGCCGCGAGGTGCAAGTGCCGGCCAGCCTGATCGCGGCCGATTGCCCGTGCATCACCCCGGACCTGTTGCCGCTGATCGAATTGGATCAAGCGGCCATCGAGCGCATCGTCGCCACGGTTCCGGGCGGGGTGGGCAATGTGCAGGACATCTATCCCCTGGCGCCGTTGCAGGAAGGCATTCTGTATCACCACCTCAGTGCGCGGCAGGGCGACCCTTACCTGCTGCAGTCGCACCTGGGGTTCGCCAACCGGCAACGCCTGGAGGATTTCGCCACGGCCCTGCAGCGGGTTGCCGAGCGCCACGACATCCTGCGCACCGCGGTGCTCTGGGAAGGCCTGAAACAACCGGTGCAAGTGGTCTGGCGGCGGGCCGCGGTGGTGCTGGAACAGATCGAGTTGGAGCCGACGCACGGCGACATCCTGGAGCAACTGCACGCACGTTTCGATGCCCGGCATTGGCGCCTGGACCTGACCCAGGCGCCGCTGATGCGCCTGGTGTATGCCCAGGACCCGGTGCGGCAGCGCATCGTGGCGATTCTGCTGTTCCATCACATCGCCCTGGATCACACCGCCCTGGAGGTGGTCCGTGAGGAAATCCAGGCCTGCCTGCTGGGGCAGGAGCCGGTGGGTGCGGTGATTCCCTACCGCAACTACGTGGCCCAGGCTCGCCTGGGAATCAGCCGCGAGGAGCACGAAGGGTTTTTCCGCGAGATGCTGGCGGACATCGAGGCCCCGACCCTGCCGTTCGGCTTGCAGGACGTGCAAGGCGACGGCGACGCCATCGAGGAACTGCAGCAGCCGCTGGAGGCCGAGCTGAGTGCGCGCCTGCGGGCCCAGGCGCGCTTGCTCGGGGTCAGCGCCGCGAGCCTGTTCCACCTGGCATGGGCCCGGGTCCTGAGTGTCACCTCGGGCCAGGACAGCGTGGTCTTCGGCACCGTGCTGCTGGGGCGCCTGCAAGCCGGGCAGGGGGCTGATCGGGCCCTGGGCATGTTCATCAACACCTTGCCGTTGCGGGTCGACCTGGATGACCGCGGCACCCGTGCGGCGGTCAAGACCACTCACGCCCGGCTCAGCGCCCTGTTGGGCCATGAGCATGCGTCCCTGGCCCTGGCCCAGCGTTGCAGTGGCGTGGCCGCGCCGCTGCCGCTGTTCAGCGCCATGCTCAACTACCGCCACGGCAGCGACGCGGCCCAAAGCGGCGCGGTGCAACAGGCCTGGCAAGGCATCGACACCCTGCACAGTGAGGAGCGCACCAACTATCCCTTGAGCCTCAACGTCGATGACCTGGGGCGGGGCTTTCGCCTCACTGCGATGACCCTCGCGCGAATTGGCGCCGGGCGCATCTGCGGCTACATGGAGCAGGCCCTGCGGGCCCTGGTGGACAACCTCGAACAGGCGCCGCAGACGCCGTTGCGCCAGGTGCCGATCCTGCCGCTGGAGGAGCGTCGCCAGCTGTTGCACGGTTTCAATGCCACGGCCGTGGACTACCCCCTGGAACAGACCCTGCACGGGCTGTTCGAGGCCCAGGTGCTGCGCAGCCCCGAGGCCCTGGCACTGCAAGCGGGGGAGCTGCAACTGAGCTATCGCCAGCTCAACCAGCGGGCCAACCAGTTGGCCGGGCACTTGCGGCAGCTGGGTGTCGGCCCGGATACCCGGGTGGCGATCTGTGTCGAGCGCGGGCTACCGATGGTCGTCGGCCTGCTGGCGATCCTCAAGGCCGGTGGCGCCTACGTGCCCATCGATCCGGCGTACCCCGCAGAACGCATCGGCTACATGCTGCAGGACAGCGCGCCGCTGGCGGTGCTGGCCGAGGGCGCGACCCGCGCACTGTTGGGGCCGGTATCGGCGCCACTGGTGGACCTCGACCAACTGGCCTGGAGCGAACGCCCGGTGGCCAACCTGCAATGCCCCGAGCTGAGCCCAAGCCACCTGGCCTACGTGATCTACACCTCCGGTTCCACCGGCCAGCCCAAGGGGGTGATGAACGAGCACCGGGCGGTGGTCAACCGCCTGCTGTGGATGCAGGAGCAGTACCGCCTGACGGCCGAGGACGCGGTGTTGCAGAAAACCCCCTTCAGCTTCGACGTGTCGGTCTGGGAGTTCTTCTGGCCGCTGTTCACCGGCGCACGCTTGGTGATGGCGCGTCCGGAGGGCCACAGGGACCCGGCGTACCTGCGCCAGGTGATCCGCGACGAAGGCATCAGCACCTTGCACTTCGTGCCGTCGATGCTCGATGTGTTCCTGGCCCACGGCGACGCCACGGACTGCGTCGCCCTGCGCCAGGTGATGTGCAGCGGCGAGGCCCTGCCGGGCAGCCTGGTGCGGCGCTTCAAGGCGCAGTTGCCAGGGGTTGGCTTGCACAACCTCTATGGCCCCACCGAAGCGGCGGTGGACGTCACCGCCTGGGACTGCGCCGGGCCGCTGCAGCAGACCCCGGACCACACCCCTATCGGCAAGCCCATTGCCAATACCCGGATGTACCTGCTGGACGGGCAGATGCAACCGGTGCCGCTGGGGGTCGAAGGTGAGTTGTACATCGGCGGGGTGCAGGTGGCCCGGGGGTATCTCAACCGCGAGCAACTGAGTGCCGAGCGCTTCCTCAAGGACCCCTTCAGCGACCAGCCACGAGCGCGGATGTACCGCACCGGCGACCTGGGCCGCTACCGGGCCGACGGCACGCTGGAGTACCTGGGGCGCAACGATGATCAGGTGAAAATCCGTGGCCTGCGCATCGAGCTGGGGGAGATCCAGGCCCGCCTGACCCAGCTCGCTGCGGTCAAGGAAGCGCTGGTCCTGGCCCGCGAGGACGTGCCCGGCGACAAACGCCTGGTGGCCTACTACACCACCCATGACCAGGCCGTACGGCTGCCCGCCGAGCAGTTGCGCGGGGAGTTGTTGCAGCATCTGCCGGACTTCCTGGTGCCAGCGCTGTTCGTGCACCTGGAGGCCTTGCCCCTGGGGCCCAACGGCAAGCTGGCGCGCAAGGAACTGCCAGCGCCGGGGCTGGACGCGGCCCTGGTGCGCGAGTACGAGGCGCCGCAGGGGGAAGTGGAAATCACCCTGGCGCGGCTCTGGGCCGAGTTGCTCAACGTCGAGCGGGTCGGTCGCCATGATCATTTCTTCGAACTGGGCGGGCACTCCCTGCTGGCAGTCAGCCTGATCAGCCGAATGCGTGACGAAGGCATGGAAGCCGATGTCCGGGCGTTGTTCGAACAACCGACCCTGGCGGGTTATGCGGCAATTACCGAGCGAATGGAGATCGTCCTGTGAGCGTGATCGAACTGTTGGCGACACTGAAGGAAAAGGACGTTCAACTGGTGCTCAAGGACGACCAACTGGTGGTCCAGGGCAACAAGCAGGCCTTGAGTGAAGCGGCCTTGCTGGCCCGGCTGCGGGCCTACAAACCGCAGCTGATCGAGTTGATCAGATCCGGGCAGTATTCGCCGACCAAGGCCGGGCAGGTGCAGGTGCCGGCCAACGGCATCACCCCGCACACCCGGCGCATCACCCCGGAGCTGCTGCCCCTGGCCGACCTCGACCAGCCGGCCATCGAACGGATTGTCGCCACGGTGCCGGGCGGGGTGGCCAACGTTCAGGACATCTACCCCCTGGCGCCGCTGCAGGAGGGCATTCTCTATCACCACGTCAGTGCCGTGCAGGGCGACCCCTATGTCATGCAGGCGCAGTTCGCCTTCGACAGCCTGGCGCGTTTGCAAGCCTTCGCCGAGGCCTTGCGCGGGGTCATCGCGCGCCACGATATCCTGCGCACGGCCGTGCTCTGGGACGGCCTGGAACAGCCGATGCAGGTGGTCTGGCGCGAGGCCGGGCTGATCCTTCAGGAAGTCGAGACTGACCCGGCCGCCGGCGAGGTGCTGGCCCAATTGCATGCACGTTTCGATGCCCGCCACTATCGCCTGGACATCAGCCAGGCACCGATGCTGCGCCTGGTGCATGCCTGGGATGCAGCCGGGCAGCGCATCGTCGCCATGCTGCTGTTCCACCATATGGCCCTGGATCACAGCGCCCTGGATGTGGTGCGCCACGAGATGCAGGCGTTCCTCATGGGCCAGGCCGGGCGCCTGGGACCGGCGCTGCCATTTCGCAACTACGTGGCCCAGGCCCGGTTGGGGGTCAGTGAACAGGAGCACGAAACCTTCTTCCGCCAGATGCTTGGCGATATCGACGAGCCGACCTTGCCGTTCGGCCTGCAGGACGTGCAGGGCGATGGCCGGGCCATCGACGAAGCCAGCCTGGCGCTGCCGCCGTTGTTGAACCAGCGCCTACGGGCCCAGGCGCGCAAGGCCGGGGTCAGCGCCGCGAGCCTGTTCCACCTGGCCTGGGGGCGGGTGCTGGGGACCTTGGCCGGCAAGCACAAAGTGGTGTTTGGCACCGTATTGATGGGCCGCATGCAGGGCGCCGAGGCCACCGACCGGGCCCTGGGAATCTTCATCAACACCTTGCCGTTTCGCCTGGATGTGGACGGGCAGGGCCTGGGCGATGCGCTCAAGGCCACCCACGGGCGCCTGACCACCTTGCTCCGGCATGAACACGCGGCCCTGGCCCTGGCCCAGCGCTGCAGCGGGGTCAGTGCGCCGACCCCGCTGTTCAGCGCCTTGCTCAATTACCGCCACAGCGCCGCCGGGGCCAGTGCCGAGGCCCAGGCGGCCTGGGCCGGCATCAGCACCCTGAGCTCCGAGGAGCGCACCAATTACCCCCTGACCCTGAGCGTCGACGACCTCGGCGACGCTTTCAGCCTGACCCTGCTGGCCAGCACCCAGGTCGACCCGCAGCGCATCCTCGGCTACCTGCTGTGCACCCTGGAGAACCTGGCCCAGGCCCTGGAGCAGACCCCGCAATTGGCCCTGGAGCAACTGTCGATTCTGCCCCCGGCCGAGCGCGAGCAACTGCTCGACGGCTTCAACCGCAGCCTGGCGGACTACCCGCGGGGCCAGACCGTGCACGGGCGCATCCAGGCCCAGGCGGCACGCACCCCCAATGCGGTGGCGGCCTGGTATCAGGGCCGCGACCTGAGCTATGGCGAACTCGATCGGCAGGCCAATGTGCTCGCCCGCCAGTTGCGCGGGCTTGGGGTGCAGCCTGACGACCGAGTGGCGATCGTCGCCCGGCGCAGCCTGGAAACCCTGGTGGGGCTGTTGGCGATCCTCAAGTCCGGGGCCTGCTATGTGCCTATCGACCCGGCCCATCCGGCCGAACGCCTGCGCTACTTGCTCGACGACAGTGGGCCCCAGGCAGTGCTGATCCAGGCCGATCTGCTGAGCCGCCTGCCTGCCCTGGCGGTGCCGGTGATCGAGCTCAATCAGCGCCTCTGGCAAGGGCTGTCCGTAGACGCCAGTGAGGTGCCGGAGCTGACCCCGGGCAACCTGGCCTATGTGATCTACACCTCCGGTTCCACTGGCCTGCCCAAGGGCGTGATGGTCGAGCACCAGAGCCTGTGCAACCTGGTGGACTGGCATTGCCAGGCCTTTGACCTGCAGGCCGGTAGCCAGACCTCGAGTCTCGCCGGTTTCGGTTTCGACGCCATGGCCTGGGAGGTCTGGCCGGCCCTGTGCGTCGGCGCCACCTTGCACCTGGCGCCGGCCCATGACGGCACGGAAGACGTGGATGGCTTGCTCGCCTGGTGGCGCGCCCACCCCCTGGACGTGAGCTTCCTGCCGACCCCGGTGGCCGAGTACGCGTTCAGCCAGGACCGCGGCCATCCGACCCTGAGCACCCTGCTGATCGGCGGCGATCGCCTGCGCCAGTTCAGCCAGGGGCAAAGCTTTGCCCTGATCAACAACTACGGCCCCACCGAAGCCACGGTGGTCGCCAGCTCCGGCCTGATCGAGGCGGGGCAGGGGCTGGACATCGGCCGGCCGGTGGCCAATGCGCGGATCTACCTGTTGGATGAACAGCAGCGCCCGGTGCCCATTGGCGTCGCTGGCGAGTTGTATGTGGGCGGCGTCGGGGTGGCCCGGGGTTACCTCAATCGCCCGGAACTGACCGCTGAACGCTTTCTCAAGGACCCCTTCAGCGCTGCTCCCGGCGCGCGCATGTACCGCAGCGGCGACCTGGCCCGCTGGCTGGCGGACGGACGCATCGAGTACCTGGGGCGCAATGACGACCAGGTGAAGATCCGTGGCGTGCGCATCGAACTGGGGGAAATCGAGACCCGGCTCAACCAGTTTCCCGGGATCAAGGAAGCGGTGCTACTGGCTCGCGAAGACCAGCCAGGCAACCCACGGTTGGTGGCCTATTTCACCGAGCACGAAGCACACCCCGCGCTGGTGCTGAGCGAGTTGCGCGGGCATTTGCTGGCGCAGTTGCCGGACTACATGGTGCCGGTGGCCTACGTGAAGCTCGACGCCTTGCCGCTGACCGCCAACGGCAAGCTCGACCGCAAGGCGCTGCCGGCCCCGGACCAGGCGGCGCTGTTCACCCGCGAGTACGAGGCCGCCCAAGGCCCGACCGAAACCACCCTGGCGGCGATCTGGTGCGAGGTGCTGCACCTGCCGCGGGTTGGGCGCCATGACCACTTCTTCGAGCTGGGCGGCCACTCATTGCTGGCCATGCGCATGGTGTCCCAGGTGCGTCAGCGCCTGGGGGTGGAACTGGCACTGGGGGAGCTGTTCGCCAATGCCGAGTTGAGCGCCGTGGCCGCGGTGCTCGACCGGGCCGGGCGCAGCCAGTTGCCGGAGATCTTCCCGGCGCTGCAGGACCAGGACCTGCCGCTGTCCTTTGCTCAGCAGCGCCTGTGGTTCCTGGCGCAGATCGACGGCGCCGGCAGCGCCTACAACATTCCCATCGGCCTGGCCCTGCGCGGGCAACTGGATCGCCCGGCGCTGCAACAGGCGCTGCACGGCATCGTCAGCCGGCACGCCACCTTGCGCAGCCGCTTTGTCTCTGTTGACGATCAACCCCAGGTGCTGATCGGGCCGATCGACGGCGCCCTGCAACTGGCGTTCGAGGACCTCGCCGAGGCGCCACTGACCTTGGCCGAACGGGTGCGGGCCGAGGCTGCCCAGGCCTTCGACCTGGAGCAGGGACCGGTGATTCGCGGGCGTTTGCTGCGTTTGGCGGATGACCACCACGTGTTGCTGCTGACCCTGCACCACATCGTCGCCGATGGTTGGTCCATGGGCGTGCTGACCCGCGAGCTGGTGGCCCTCTACGAGGCTTTCAGCCAGGGCCGTGCCGACCCGTTGCCGCCGCTGGCCGTGCAGTACAGCGACTTTGCCTTGTGGCAACGGCGCTGGCTCAGCGGCGAGGTGCTGCAACAGCAGGGCGACTACTGGCGCCAGGCCCTGGCCGGTGCCCCGACCTTGCTGGTGTTGCCCAGCGATCGGCCCCGGCCGCAGCAGCAGGATTTTACCGGTGGCAGTGTGGCGATCTTCCTGGACTCGCCATTGACCGCCCAGCTCAAGACCTTGAGCCAGCGCCATGGCTGCACGCTGTACATGACTTTGCTCGCGGGCTGGGCCCTGCTGCTGGGGCGGCTGTCGGCGCAGAGTGATCTGGTGATCGGCAGCCCGGTGGCCAACCGCATGCGCGCCGAAGTCGAAGGCCTGATCGGCCTGTTCGTCAACACCCTGGCCCTGCGCCTGGATGTCAGCGGCGAGCAGAGCGTCGCAGGGCTGCTGGCCCAGGTTCGCGCCCGCAGCCTGGAGGCCCAGGCCCACCAGGACCTGCCGTTCGAGCAGGTGGTGGAAATCGTCCGGCCCCAGCGCAGCTTGTCTCACAGCCCGCTGTTCCAGGCGGTGCTGGCCTGGGTCGACAACTTCGCCCAGGACCTGGTGCTGGGTGACCTCAAGCTGGAAGGCGTGACCGGCGCCAGCCAGGTGGCCAAGTTCGATTTGACCCTGAGCCTGGGCGAGAGCCAGGGGCAGATCCGTGGTTCCCTGGACTACGCCAGCGCACTGTTCGACGCCGGCACCGTGCAGCGTTTTGCCGGTTACCTGGTCCAGGTGCTGCGGGCCATGGTCGCGGACGATCAGCAGGCCCTGGCCCGAGTGCAATTGCTGGAGCCGGCCGAGCGCCGGCAGTTGCTGGAAGACTTCAACGCCAGTGCGGTGGATTACCCGCGGGGCCAGACCCTGAACCAGCGTTTCGCCGCCCGGGTCGCCGCGCAGCCCGAGGCTATTGCAGTGCTGTCCGGGACACAGCGCCTGAGCTATGGCGAGCTGGATGCCCAGGCCAATCAACTGGCCCATTACCTGCGCGAGCTCGGTGTCGGCCCGGACAGCCGGGTGGCGATCTGCGTCGAGCGCGGCCCACAGATGGTCGTCGGCCTGTTGGCGATTCTCAAGGCCGGTGGCGCCTATGTGCCCATCGACCCGAGCCACCCCGAGGAACGCATCGCCTACCTGCTGCAGGACAGTGCACCGTTGGCGCTGCTGGTACAGGGCGCGACCCGCCGTGCCGTCGGCACCCCGGGATTGCCCTTGATCGATCTCGACCGGCCCGGCTGGCAACAGCAACCGCTGGACCATCCGCAGGTGCCTGGATTGACCAGCGGCAACCTTGCCTATGTGATCTATACCTCCGGTTCCACCGGCCTGCCCAAGGGCGTGATGGTCGAGCACGGCAGCCTGGCAAACCTGGTGGACTGGCACTGCCAGGCCTTCGACCTGGGGCCGGGCCGGCACACCTCCAGCGTCGCCGGGTTCGGCTTCGATGCCATGGCCTGGGAGGTCTGGCCGGCGCTGTGCGGCGGTGCGACCCTGCACCTGCCGCCGGCCAATGTCAGCCACCAGGACATCGACCAGCTGCTGCGCTGGTGGCAGGCCCAGCCGCTGGATGTGAGCTTCCTGCCGACCCCGGTGGCCGAGTACGCCTTCAGCCAGGGCCTCGGTCATCCGCACCTGCGCACCCTGTTGATCGGCGGCGACCGCCTGCGCCAGTTCAGCCAGGGGCAAAGCTTTGTCCTGATCAACAACTACGGCCCCACCGAAGCCACGGTGGTCGCCACTTCCGGGGTGATCGAGGCCGCAGGCCCGTTGGACATCGGCCGGCCCATCGCCAATGCGCGCATCTACCTGCTGGATGAACAGCAGAAGCCGGTGCCCCTGGGGGTTGCCGGCGAGCTGTATGTGGGCGGCGCCGGGGTGGCCCGGGGTTACCTCAATCGCCCGGAACTGACCGCCGAACGCTTCCTCAAGGACCCCTTCGGCGATCATCCGGACGCACGCATGTACCGCAGCGGCGACCTGGCCCGCTGGCTGGCGGACGGGCGCATCGAGTACCTGGGGCGCAACGACGATCAGGTGAAGATCCGTGGCGTGCGCATCGAGCTGGGCGAGATCGAGACTTGCCTCAACCGGTTGCCGGGGATCAAGGAAGCAGTGCTGCTGGTGCGCGAAGACTCGCCGGGACAGAGCCGCCTGGTGGCCTATTTCACCGCGTCCGGCACCGCCATCCCGACCCCGGCCGAACTGCGGACGCAGTTGCTGGGGCAATTGCCCGAGTACATGGTGCCGGCGGCCTACGTGCACCTGCAGGCGCTGCCGCTGACCGCCAACGGCAAGCTGGATCGCCGGGCACTGCCGCAGCCGCAGCTCGATGCCGTGCTGTCCCGGGACTATGAGGCGCCCCAGGGCGCCAGCGAAGTAGCCCTGGCGCAGATCTGGAGCGAGTTGCTGCACTTGCCGCGGGTCGGGCGTCAGGATCACTTCTTCGAGCTCGGCGGCCACTCGCTGCTGGCCATGCGCATGCTGTCCCAGGTGCGTCAGCGCCTGGGGGTGGAGCTGGCCCTGGGGGACGTGTTCGCCAATGCCCAATTGAGCGCCGTGGCCGAGGCCCTGGCGCGCTCCGCGCGCAGCGACCTGCCGGACCTGCTGCCGGTCCCTGCGGGCCAGCCATTGCCGCTGTCCTTCGCCCAGCAGCGCTTGTGGTTCCTGGCGCAGATGGAAGGGGCCAACACGGCCTACAACATTCCCATCGGCCTGCGCTTGCGCGGGCAGCTGGACGGCGACGCCCTGCTGCAGGCCCTGGAGCGCATCGTCGCGCGCCATGAAACCCTGCGCAGCCGCTTCGCCCAGTACGCTGACGAAGCCGAGGTGGTGATCGCCCCGGTGGAAGCCGGGCTCGATTTGCGGGTGGAAAACCTGCGCGGCCATCCCCAGGCCAAGCAAGCCTTGCAGGCCCTGGTCCAGGGCGAAGCCTCGGCGCCGTTCGACCTGCAACGCGGGCCGCTGATCCGCGGACGGCTGATCCGCCTTGCCGACGATCACCATGTGTTGCTGCTGACCTTGCACCACATCGTCAGCGATGGCTGGTCCATGGGCGTGCTGACCCGGGAACTGGTGGCGCTGTACCACGCCTTCAGCCGTGGTCTGCCCGACCCATTGCCGCCGCTGGCGGTGCAGTACAGCGACTTTGCCCACTGGCAGCGACGCTGGTTGTCCGGCGCGGTACTGGAGCAGCAGGCGCAGTACTGGCGCCAGGCCCTGGACGGCGCGCCGCCGTTGCTGATGTTGCCCACCGACCGGCCACGGCCGGCCCAGCAGGATTACGCCGGCAGCAGCGTCGAGGTGCGCCTGGACAGCCAACTGACCGCCGGCCTGCGGGCCTTGAGCCAGCGCCACGGCACCACCTTGTACATGACCCTGCTGGGGGCCTGGGGGCTGTTGCTCGGGCGTCTTTCGGGGCAGGCCGAAGTAGTGATCGGCACCCCGGTGGCCAACCGCATGCGCGCCGAGGTCGAAGGGCTGATCGGCCTGTTCGTCAACACCTTGGCCTTGCGCCTGGACCTCGGCGCGGCGCCCCGTGTGGAAACGCTGCTGGCCCAGGTCAAGGCCCGGACCCTGGAGGCCCAGGCCCATCAGCACCTGCCATTCGAGCAGGTGGTGGAAATCCTGCGGCCGCTGCGCAGCCTGTCCCACAGCCCGTTGTTCCAGACCCTGCTGACCTGGCAGAGCGGCGACGGCCCGGAGTTGGTGCTGGGCGACCTGCGCCTGGAAGGCATCCACGAGGCCAGCCACTTCGCCAAGTTCGACCTGTCCCTGAGCCTGGGCGAGGTGCAGGACCGCATCGAAGGCAGCCTGGAATTCGCCACGGCGCTGTTCGATGAAGCCACCGTCCAGCGTTATGCCGGTTACCTGCAGCGGTTGTTGCAGGCCATGGTGGCGGACGATCAGGCGCTGCTGGAGCAACTGCCGCTGCTCGATAGCGCAGAGCGCGAGCAACTGCTGGAAGGCTTCAATGCCACGACCCGGGACTATGCCCTGGAGCAGACCCTGCACGGGCTGTTCGAGGCCCAGGTGTTGCGCAGCCCCGAAGCCCTGGCACTGCAAGCGGGTGAGCAACAACTGAGTTACCGCGAACTCAATCAACAGGCCAATCAACTGGCCGGGCACCTGCGGCAATTGGGGGTGGGCCCGGACAGCCGGGTGGCGATCTGCGTCGAGCGCGGGTTGCCGATGGTGCTCGGCCTGCTGGCGATCCTCAAGGCCGGCGGCGCCTACGTGCCCATCGACCCGGCCTATCCGCGGGAACGCATCGCCTACATGTTGCAGGACAGCGCACCCCTGGCAGTGCTGGTCCAGGGCGCTAGCCGCGAGCTGCTGGGTTCGCTGGCGCTGCCTTTGGTGGACCTCGAGCAACCGCTCTGGAATCACCAGCCACCGGTCAATCCGCAGCTCGCCGAGCTGAGCCCGAGTCACCTGGCCTACGTGATCTACACCTCCGGTTCCACCGGCCAGCCCAAGGGCGTGATGAACGAACACCGGGCGGTGGTCAACCGCTTGCTGTGGATGCAGGAGCAGTACCGGCTGACGGCCGCCGACGCAGTGTTGCAGAAGACCCCGTTCAGCTTCGACGTGTCGGTGTGGGAGTTCTTCTGGCCGCTGTTCACCGGCGCGCGGCTGGTGATGGCGCGCCCGGACGGGCACAAGGACCCGGCCTATCTGCGTGAGCTGATCCAGCGCGAAGGCATCACGACCTTGCACTTCGTGCCGTCGATGCTCGACGTGTTCCTGGCCTATGGCGATACCCGTGACTGCGCCGGCCTGCGCCAGGTGATGTGCAGCGGCGAGGCGCTGCCGGGCAGCCTGGTGCGACGCTTCAAGCAGCAACTGCCGAGCACCGCGCTGCACAACCTCTACGGCCCCACCGAAGCCGCAGTGGACGTCACCGCCTGGGATTGCGCCGGCCCGCTGGCGCAGACCGCGGACAACACGCCGATCGGCAAGCCGATCGCCAACACCCGGATGTACCTGCTGGACGGCCAGATGCAGCCGGTGCCCCGGGGCGTGGTGGGCGAGCTGTACATCGGCGGGGTGCAAGTGGCCCGGGGTTACCTGAACCGCGAGCAACTGACCGCCGAACGCTTCCTCGAGGACCCGTTCAGCCCTGTGTCCGGGGGGCGGATGTACCGCACCGGCGACCTCGGGTGCTACCTCGTCGACGGCACCCTCGAGTACCTGGGGCGCAATGACGATCAGGTGAAGATCCGTGGCCTGCGCATCGAACTGGGGGAAATCCAGGCCCGCCTGACCCAGTTGGCCGGGGTCAAGGAGGCGGTGGTGCTGGCCCGCGAAGACGTGCCCGGCGATCAGCGCCTGGTGGCCTACTACACCACTGGCGACGGGCACCCGCCTCTGGCGGTGGAGCAACTGCGGCTGGCGCTGCTGGAGCACCTGCCGGACTACATGGTGCCGGCGCTGTTCGTGCACCTGGAGGCCTTGCCCCTGAGCCCCAACGGCAAGCTGGAGCGCAAGGCGCTGCCGGCCCCGGGGCTGGCCGCGGCCACGGTGCGCGAGTACCAGGCGCCGGTCGGCGAGGTGGAAATCCTCCTGGCGCAGCTCTGGGCCGAGTTGCTCAAGGTCGAGCGAGTCGGGCGCCACGATCACTTCTTCGAACTCGGCGGGCATTCGCTGCTGGCGGTGAGCCTGATTGGTCGCATGCGCCGGGCCGGGCTGTCGGCGGATGTGCGGGTGCTGTTCGGCCAGCCGACCCTGGCGGCCCTGGCCGCGGCCGTGGGTCGGGGCCGGGAAGTGGCGGTGCCGGCCAACCTGATCTTCCGCGATTGCCCACGCATCACCCCGCCGATGCTGCCGTTGCTGGCGCTGGACCAGGCGGCCATCGACCGGGTGGTGGCCACGGTTCCCGGCGGCACCGCGAATGTCCAGGACATCTACCCGCTGGCGCCTCTGCAGGCCGGGATCCTCTATCACCATTTGGCGGCAAGCCAGGGTGATCCCTATGTGCTGCAGGCGCAGTTCGCCTTCGACAGCAGCGAGCGCCTGCAAGCGTTTGCCCGAGCCTTGCAGGGGGTGATCGAACGCAACGACATCCTGCGCAGCGCAGTGCTCTGGGAAGGCCTCGAAGAGCCGCTGCAAGTGGTCTGGCGCAAGGCGCCGCTGGCGGCCGATGAGATCGCCCTGAACGCTGACCAAGGTGACATCCTGGGCCAGTTGCAGGCGCGCTTCGACAGCCGCCGCTACCGCCTGGACATCGCCCAGGCGCCCCTGCTGCGGCTGGTGTACGCTCGGGACCCGGTCAACCAGCGGCTGGTGGCGCTGTTGCTGTTCCATCACCTGGTGATGGACCACGTGGCCCTGGAGGTGCTGCAGCACGAACTGCAGGCCTTCCTTCTTGGCCAGCACCAGCGCCTGGGGGACGCGGTGCCGTACCGCAACTACGTGGCCCAGGCGCGCCTGGGGATCGGCGAGGCGGAGCACGAAGCCTTCTTCCGCCAGATGCTCGGCGACATTGATCAGCCGACCCTGCCCCTGGGCCTGCAGGAAGTGCCGGGGGGCAGCGCCGAACTCAGCGAAGCGCGCCAGCCCCTGGACCGCCTGCTGAGCCGGCGCCTGCGCTTGCAGGCGCGGCAACTGGGGGTCAGCGCCGCGAGCCTGATGCACCTGGCCTGGGGCCGGGTCCTGGGCAGCCTGGCGGCGCAGCAGCAGGTGGTGTTCGGCACTGTGCTGCTGGGGCGGATGCAGGGCGGCGAGGGCGCCGAGCGGGCCCTGGGGGTGTTCATCAACACCTTGCCGCTACGGGTCGACCTGGGGGACCTGCCGGTGCGCAGTGCACTGCTGGCCACCCATGAACGCCTGGCGCAGTTGCTCGGTCATGAACAGGCGCCCCTGGCCCTGGTGCAACGTTGCAGCGCGGTGGAACCGGGCACGCCGTTGTTCAGCAGCCTGCTCAACTACCGCCACAGCGCGCCGTCGGCGGCCCATTCCGCGGCGGCAGGCGAGGCCTGGGCGGGCATGCAATTGCTCAACGCCGAGGAGCGCAGCAACTACCCGCTGACCCTGAGCATCGACGACCTGGGGGACGGCTTCATGCTCACCGCCGTGGCCGCCGGGATCGATGCCCGACGCATTTGCGATTACTTGCACTGCACCCTGGAGAACCTGTTGCTGGCGCTGGAGCAGGATCCGCAGCGGGCCATTGGGCAAGTCCCGGTGCTGCCGGCGGCCGAGCGCCAACAGCTGCTGGTGACCTTCAACGCCACCGCGCGCGACTACCCACGCCAGCAGACCCTGCAGCAGCGCTTCGAGGAGCAGGTGCTGGCGCATCCGCAGCAAGTGGCCGCGGTGCATGGCGAGCAGGCGTTGAGCTACGCCCAGCTCAATACCCGGGCCAACCAGCTGGCCCATCACCTGCTGGGGCTCGGCGTGCAGCCTGGGGACACTGTGGCGCTGTTGTTGCCACGCTCCCTGGACCTGCTGCTGGGCCAGTTGGCCATCTGCAAGTGTGCCGCGGCCTATGTGCCGCTGGACATCAACGCGCCGGCCGAGCGCCTGAGCTTCATGGTCGAGGACTGTCAGGCGGTGGTCGTGCTCAGCCACCGTGGACAGCCGCTGGACGTCGCGGCCACGCGGGTCGATCTGGACCGGCTGCGGCTCGACCGGTTGCCGGGCCACAACCCGGGCCTTGCGCAGTCATCCGAGGCGGTGGCCTACATCATGTACACCTCGGGTTCCACCGGTATGCCCAAGGGCGTGCTGGTGCCGCACCGGGCCATCACCCGGCTGGTGATCAACAACGGCTACGCCGACTTCAACCCTGCGGACCGGGTCGCCTTTGCCTCCAATCCGGCCTTCGACGCCAGCACCATGGACGTCTGGGGGCCGTTGCTCAACGGTGGCCGGGTCGTCGTGGTGGACCATGCGACCCTGCTCGACCCCGAGGCCTTCGGCCACTTGCTGACGGCTTCCGGGGCCACGCTGCTGTTCCTCACCACCAGCCTGTTCAACCAGTATGTGCAACTGATTCCCCAGGCCCTCAAAGGCTTGCGGATGCTCCTTTGCGGTGGCGAGCGGGCCGACCCGAGCGCGTTCCGGCGGATGCAGGCACAGGCCCCGTACCTGCGCCTGGTGAATGGCTACGGGCCGACGGAAACCACCACCTTCGCGGTCACCCATGAACCCCGGGAACTGGCCGCGGAGGCCGACAGCGTGCCGATTGGCCGGCCGCTGTCCAATACCTGCGTGTATGTCCTGGACGCCCAGGGCCAACTGCTGCCCATCGGCGTGGTGGGGGAGCTCTACATCGGCGGCCAGGGCGTGGCCAAGGGTTACCTGAAGCGCCCCGAACTGACGGCCGAGAAGTTCCTTGCCGACCCGTTCAGCGCTGAGCCCGAGGCCTTGATGTACCGCACCGGAGACCTCGGCCGTTGGTTGGAAAACGGCCTGCTGGAATGCATCGGGCGCAATGACGAGCAGGTGAAGATCCGTGGTTTCCGCATCGAGCCGGGGGAAATCGAAGCACGCCTGGCGAGCTTCCCCGGGTTGCGCGACGCGGTGGTCCTGGTGCGTGAAGACGCGCCCGGGGACAAGCACCTGGTGGCCTACTACACCGTGCACCCGGACCTGGCGCCGCCGGCCATCGAGCAGTTACGCGGCCATCTGCAAGCCCAGTTGCCGGAGTACATGGTGCCCCTGGCCTATGTGCAATTGCAGGCATTGCCCCTGACCAACAACGGCAAGCTGGACCGCAAGGCCCTGCCGTTGCCGACCCTGGAGGCGCAGATCACTGCGGCCTTCGAAGCCCCGGAGAATGCCCTGGAGCAGACCCTGGCGCAGCACTGGGCCGAAGTCCTGAAGCTTGCGCAGGTGGGGCGCCACGAGCATTTCTTCGAGCGCGGCGGGCACTCGCTGCTGGCGATCCAACTGGTCAACCGGCTGCAGCAGGCCGGGTTCGTCGTGAGCCTGGCGGAGTTGTTCCAGCACGCCAGCGTGGCCGCCATGGCGCGCTTGCTGAGTGAGCGCACAGCGGCACCGGAGCGGGCGCTGGAGCTGATTCCGGTGCGCAGCGGCGGCACCCAGCCGCCGCTGTTCCTGGTGCATGAATTCACCGGGCTGGATGTGTACTTCCCGGCGCTGGGGCAACACCTGGAGGGGGATTTCCCGATCTACGGCCTGCCGGGCGTGGCCATCGGGCAGCCGCAGTTGCGCACCCTGGAGTGCCTGGCCACGCGCTTGCTGGAAGTGCTGCGCGGGGTACAGCCGCAAGGGCCATATCGCCTGGCCGGCTGGTCCTTCGGTGGGGTGCTGGCCTATGAGATCGCCCAGCAGTTGCTGGGGCTGGACCAGGAGGTGGAATTCCTCGGTTTGATCGACAGCTATGTGCCGCGCCTGACCGACCAGGGCAAGGCGCGCTGGTCCGGGGCCCATGCCCAGAAGCAGCACCTGCTGTTGCAATGCCATGCCTTCTGGAGCGCCCAGGGCGCCGCTGGAGTGCAGCCGCTGAAGGCCCTGGAACAACTGCGCCAGGACCTCGACAGCGTCGACTTTGCCGGCCTGCTGCAACACTGCCGGGAGCAGGGCCTGCTGTTTGAACAACTGGCGGCGGCCGCGCCCGAGGCACTGTGGCATTACCTGGATCGCGAGGTGGCCCACGGTCACGCGCTGGCCCATTACTGCCTGCATCCACTGGCCATGCCGGTGCATCTGTTCTGCGCTGCCGAGCGGCCCACCGAGCTGTCCCGGCGCAGTCCGACCCTGGGCTGGGGCGAGGTGCTGGGCGCGGAACGCCTGCACTGTGTCAGCGTGCCCGGGGATCACCTGAGCATGATGAAGGCGCCGCACATCCGTGACCTCGGCCAGGCCATGAGCCGCGCCATCGCCCAGGCTCAGGCTGCCCGCAGCAGGGTGCTGGCCAGCCAGGCAGCGCATCAGCCGTTGCTGCGGATCCAGAGCGGCAACGCCGGGCAGACGCCGATCTTCTGTGTGCCGGGGGCCGGCGACAGCGTCACCGGTTTTATCGGCCTGACCGAGGCCCTGGGGGCGGACTGGCCGATTCTCGGGCTGCAGGCCCGGGGCCTGGACGGCCACGGCGTGCCCCACGGCCAGGTGGAGGTGGCGGCCGAGCATTACCTGCAGGCTATCGAGGCGGAGTATCCGGCAGGGCCGTTGCATCTGATCGGCCATTCCTTCGGTGGCTGGGTGGCGTTCGAGATGGCCGGGATGCTGCAGGCCGCCGGCCGCGAGGTGGCCTCCCTGACCCTGATCGATAGCGAAGCCCCGGGGGGCAATGGCGTGGTGGGACGGCCCTACACCACCTCGGCGGCCCTGTGGTGGCTGATCGAGTCCATGCAGCTGGCGTCGGGCCAGAGCATGGGCATCGACCCCGAGCTGTTTGCCGCCGAGGACCACAGCATGCAGATGCAGCTGCTGCACGCCGGCATGGTGCGGGTCGGCCTGCTGTCTCGGCGCGCCGACCCTCGGGCACTGCACGGCCCGGCGCGGACCTTCGCCACCGCGCTGCGCACCCGTTACCAGCCGCAGCGAAGCTACCAGGGCCCGGTGCGCCTGGTGCTGGCGGACGACCCGAGCCTGGACGCTGCCGGCAATCGCCGCGAGCAGCAGGCAATGATCCACGGTTGGCGTCGGCAAGGGACGGACCTGCAAGTCTGGTACGGCCCGGGCAACCACTTCAGCCTGCTCAAGGCGCCCAACGTCTACCACTTGGCAGCCTGGTGGCACGACGGTCTGTCGCTGGCCCGGGGGGAGGTGGTGTCATGAGTTGCGGCGCAGCCGGCACGGCGGCGGGCAGGGTGCCCGCCGTTGGCTGAACAACAGATTTCACTCATCTGGAACACCGCTCACTACGGCAGCACGGTGTTCTGCAAGGGGGCTCGCCGCTGGCCGGTGGAGCCCGCTCTCAACGGACTTGTGGTCATCTATGGAAAAGTCGAAGTTTCGCAAAATCGGTATGGGGCTGTTGCTGGTGGTTGTGGCCGGATTGATTTTCTATACGGTGCAGGCCCCGGCAGAGCCGCCGCTGTACCTGACCGCCAAGGTCGAACGAGGGGATATCGAGAACGCGGTCCTGGCCGCAGGCCTGTTGGAGGGCATCAAGCAGGTGGACGTCGGTGCCCAGGTGTCGGGGCAATTGAAGTCGCTCAAGGTCAAGGTCGGCGACAAGGTGAAAAAGGGCCAGTGGCTGGCGGAAATCGATCCCCTGGTGTTGCAGAACACCCTGCGCCAGGCCCAGGTGGATGAGGAGAACCTGCAAGCCAAGCGCCAGGCCACCGCCGCCCAGCTCAAGGAAACCAAGGCGATCTACGAGCGCTACCGCGACCTGCAGTCGGACGCGTCGATTTCCCAGCAGGACTTTGAAACCGCCGAGTCCAACTATGGGGTGCAGCGGGCCAACCTGTTGTCCCTGGATGCGCAGATCAAGAGCGCGCACATCCAGATCGACACCGCCAAGGTCAACCTGGCCTACACCCGCATCATCGCGCCGATCGACGGCGACGTGGTGGGGGTGGTGACCCAGGAAGGCCAGACAGTGATCGCCAATCAGCTGGCGCCGATCCTGCTGAAGCTGGCGGACCTGGACACCATGACCGTCAAGGCCCAGGTCTCGGAAGCCGACGTGATCCACATCGCCCCCGGCCAGCAGGTGTATTTCACCATCCTCGGCGAGGCCGAGAAGCGCTACTACGCCCAGCTGCGCGGCACCGAGCCGGCGCCGCAGAACTTTCTCGAAACCCAGACCGCCGGCACCCCCAAGCAGAACACTGCGGTGTTCTACAACGCGCTGTTCGATGTGCCCAATCCGGACCATCGGCTGCGCATTGCCATGACCGCCCAGGTGCGCATCGTCCTCGATACTGCCAAGGACGTGCTGATGGTGCCGGTGGCCGCCCTCGGCCCGCGCAATGCCGACGGCAGCTTCGCGGTGCGGGTGCTGGACGCCAAGGGCCATGCCCAGGCGCGCAACGTCAGCACCGGGATCAACAACAACGTCAAGGTGCAGATCAAGGACGGCCTGGTGGAGGGCGACAAGGTGGTGATCGGTGATCCGGCGCCCGGCACGGCAGGGGCCTGAGCATGAGCCAGCCCCTGTTGCAGCTCACTGGCATCAGCCGCAGCTTCACCGCCGGGGACCGCGAGTTCCTGGCCCTGAAAAACATCAATCTGAGCATCCAGGCCGGGGAAATGGTGGCGATCACCGGGGCCTCGGGTTCAGGCAAGTCGACCCTGATGAACATCCTCGGCTGCCTCGACTACGCCACCGCCGGCAGCTACCAGGTCAACGGCCGGGAAACCCGTGACCTCGACGATCAGGCCCTGGCGGAACTGCGCCGGGATTATTTCGGCTTCATCTTCCAGCGCTACCACTTGCTGCCGCACCTGAACGCCATGCACAACGTCGAGATGCCGGCGATCTATGCCGGCACCCCGGAGAGCAAGCGTCACCAGCGGGCCCGGGAGCTGCTGGCGCGCCTGGGCCTGTCCGGGCACCTGGACCATCGGCCCAACCAGCTGTCCGGCGGCCAGCAGCAGCGGGTGAGCATCGCCCGGGCGCTGATGAACGGTGGCGAGGTGATCCTCGCCGACGAACCCACCGGGGCCCTGGACACCAGCAGCGGCAAGGAGGTGATGCGCATCCTCCAGGAACTGCATGCCGCCGGGCACACGGTGATCATCGTCACCCACGACCCCAAGGTGGCGGCCAACGCCGAGCGCATCATCGAAGTGCGCGACGGCGAGATCGTCAGCGACCAGGCCAACCAGCGCCCCGCCGACGAGGCGCCGAGCGAGCCGCCGGTGACCGCGCGGCCGGCCGGTGCGCGGCGCCTGGTGGCCAGCCTGGGGCTGTTCAAGGAAGCCTTCGTGATGGCCTGGGTGGCGCTGATTTCCCACCGCATGCGCACCTTGCTGACCATGCTCGGGATTGTCATCGGCATCACCTCGGTGGTGTCCATCGTGGCCATCGGCGAGGGCGCCAAGCGCTACGTGCTCAAGGACATCCAGGCCATTGGCAGCAACACCATCGACATCTTTCCCGGGGCCAGTTTCGGCGACAGCCGGGCCGCGGCGATCCAGACCCTGATGCCCGCCGACGTGGTAGCCCTGAACCAGCTGTACTACGTCGACAGCGCCACGCCGATGGTCGGCCGCAACCTGTTGCTGCGCTACGGCAACATCGACCTCAATGCCACGGTCAACGGCGTCAGCCACCTGTACTTCCAGGTGCGCGACATCAAGCTGGCGGCCGGTATTGCCTTCAGCGAGAACGATGCCCGGCGCCAGGCCCAGGTGGTGGTGATCGACCACAACACCCGCAACCGCCTGTTCGGCCCGGACGTCGACCCCCTGGGGCAGGTGATTCTGGTGGGCAACCTGCCGTGCACGGTGATCGGCGTGACCCGGGAGAACAAGAACATGTTCGCCGCCAGCAACCTGCTGAACGTCTGGCTGCCCTATGAAACCGCCGCCGGGCGGGTGCTCGGCCAGCGTCACCTGGACAGCATCAGCGTGCGGATCAAGGACGGCCAGCCGAGCAAGGTGGTGGAAGAGCACGTGCAGAAACTGATGACGCAGCGCCACGGCACCAAGGACTTCTTCACCAACAACCTCGACAGCATCATGCAGACGGTGCAGCGCACCAGCCGTTCGCTGGCCCTGCTGCTGTCGCTGATCGCGGTGATTTCCCTGGTGGTGGGCGGCATCGGGGTGATGAACATCATGCTGGTGTCGGTCACCGAACGCACCCGGGAGATCGGCATCCGCATGGCGGTGGGGGCGCGGCAGTCGGACATCCGCCAGCAGTTCCTGGTCGAGGCGGTGATGGTCTGCCTGATCGGCGGGGCCATCGGCATCGCCCTGTCCTTCAGCATCGGCTACCTGTTCACCTTGTTTATCAAGGAGTGGGAAATGGTGTTCTCCATGGGCTCGATCATCACTGCGTTCGCCTGTTCGACCCTGATCGGCATCGTCTTCGGTTTTGTGCCGGCGCGCAATGCCGCGCGACTGGACCCGATCGAAGCCCTGGCCCGGGATTGAGCCCGGACAGAAAGCCATGAGCAGAAGCAGACCGCCGGCACTGAGGGCCGGCGGGGTAGGGGTTAGTGCTTGAACGCCGCGCAGGGCATCAGGTCGGCAAGTTGCCGGCCGGGGTGTCCGAGGCCTCTTGCGGGGAATACATCCAGCGCAGCAGCGAATGCCGGCCACTGATGCCGAGCTTGATCGCGGCGCGTTTCAGGTAGCTCTCCACGGTGTTGACCTTGAGCTCGAACTGCTCGGCCAGCTGCGGCGCAGTGCGTCCGGCCAGCAGCCCGACACACACTTCCATCTCGCGGTTGGACAGGCGCAACCCGGACTGCGCCAAGCGGTCGGCAAAGCGCAGGCGCAGGGTTTCCAGGCCCTCGATGGCGGCGCATTCCTGTTCCGGCGAGTCGCCGCGCGGTTGCAGGGCGCTGATGTGTTTCTCCACCATCGGCAGCAGCAGTGGCGAGATGTCCTCGAGCAGCAGGCGTTCCTGGGGGGAGAAGCTTTGCGCCTGGCTGCTGCGGTACACCGAGAGCACGTAGTGGTAGGAGTCCTTGCGGCCGGTCAGGTGCAATTGCGCGGGGTCCTCGCTGTCTCGACGAGAGCGGGGTAGCGGCGCGGCGCAGGGCTCGGGAAAGGCCGCACGCAGCAGCGGATCGTCACCGTTGTGGACATCGCTGTACAGCGGATGCCGGGTCTGCATCTGTGTCTGGCCAGTGCTGCTCACTGGGTGTTCCGGGTTCACCCGCAGTTGGGTGATATGGGTGGCATCCACCGCCACTTGGGTGAGTATCAGGTCGTGCAGCATGCGCGGAAAGCTGCGGCTGCCGGTGCTGGCGATGACCTTGCCAATGTGTGGAAACAGTACTTGTGAGTTCATCATTTCATCCATGAATGTGAAGGTGTGGAAGGACTGTCTTTATAGCAACGAGTTTGGGTGGGTGTTGATTTACCTCCAATTTACGCAGATCGACAAAGGGTCGCCTCGTATCCTAGTACAGGGTTCTGGTGGCGGTTTGATGAAGTGCCGAAAAATCTGCTGTTCGCAATGGAATCAGCGCGGTGCTCCGTTGCGGAGCACCCGGCAGTGAAGCCCCGGTGGGTTGCCCGAGGCGCGGTTGATTATTGGGTTTTTTCGCAGTTGACCATCCACGGCACGCCGAAACGATCCACCAGCATGCCGAAACGCTCGGCCCAGAAGGTCGCTTCCAGGGGCATCTGAATGCTGCCCTGGTCCGCCAGGGCGGCGAACACCCGTTCGGCCTCGCTGGCGCTGCTGACGTTCAGCGACACCGAGCAACCGTGAAAGCCTTGAGTAGGACGGTCCGGGGTGGTGTCCGAGCCCATGATCACCTGGTCGCCGACGCTCAGCCGGGTGTGCATCACCCGGTCATGGCAGTGGGCGGGAATCTGCTCCCGGGCCGGGCTTTCACCGAAGCTCATGAGCATTTCGATCTGGCCCTGCAGGCACTGGGCATAGAAGGTGAAGGCAGCTTTGCAGTCGCCGTTGAAGATCAGGTAGGGGTTGATTTTCATGCTGTACTCCCGCGTGCAGGCATCAGGTCGGGCATTGCCCAGGAACAACCGGCGGGCGCCAGGGCCCGCCGGAAGACTGTCCATAGCAAAGCCCCAATCAGCCTTGAGCGGGAGGGGTTTCTTAGACGCTTTTTCCATGACCTGAACAACGCTTAGACCCAGCCGCACCGAACCTGTGGCGCGGCTGGGGTAGGGCGCGACTACAGGTGCGGCTGGTCCTGGGGCAAGCCGAGCAGGTGGTGCAGGGTGTTGATCAGCGATTGCTGGCGCAGCCGGTCCTCCTGGTGCCGGGCTTCGGCTGCGGCGACGTCGGCGCTGCAGTGCGGGCAGGTGCTCTCATGGGCATGGATGTACTCCAGGCAACTGCGGCACAGGGCCAGGCGCGGCGGGATACGGCCTTCGGCGGGAGAGGCGTGGCCCTGGTTGACCCAGGCCAGCTTGATCACCTGGCCGCTGTCACTGACGCTGGACACCGCTTCACCGGTGTCGATGCGTTCGGTGATCAGGTCGAAGCGGCCCACGGAGAAGGACGCCGGGCCGGCCTCTTCAAGCTTGACGATGCGTTCGCGCAGGCCCTTTTTCTGCAGGTCCAGGGTCCGGTAATGGCAGTAGGGGTTGTTTCCCGGCTTGCCCAGCAACGAGTGCGAGGTCCAGGTGCAGCCGCCGCGGCAGACGTCGTTGTAATAGCAGGTACGGCAGTAGCCCCAGAGGTCATCCACCGAGCGCAGGCGGCCGAAATGGATGCCTTCGCTGTAGTGCCAGATGTCGTGCAGGCTCATGTTGCGCACGTTGCCGCCGGAGAAACCCACGGTGGCCAGGGACGGGCAGCCCTTGACCGTGCCGTCGGCCTCCAGGGCCAGCACCGTTTGCCCGGCGGCGCAGCCGCTCCAGTGCACGCGGTCGTCGCCGAAGCCGCGCCACATGTGCTCGTAGGGGCCGTAGTAGCCGATGTTGTTGCCGATGTTCATCAGCAGCCCGCGCTCGTTGCCTTCGCGGTACAGGCGCGCCAGCAGCGGCATCACTTCCAGCAGTTGATAGGGCTGCATCAGCAGTTCGGGGTGATCCACGGCGTTGCCCATGGCCACCGTCAACTGGATCTGCCAGTGGCGGGCGCCGGCGT
This sequence comes from Pseudomonas sp. Fl5BN2, assembly GCF_009908205.1. Taxonomy (NCBI): domain Bacteria; kingdom Pseudomonadati; phylum Pseudomonadota; class Gammaproteobacteria; order Pseudomonadales; family Pseudomonadaceae; genus Pseudomonas; species Pseudomonas sp. Fl5BN2. The sequence goes on from NZ_JAAARL010000025.1 coordinate 99,374, forward strand.
CGATGATCAAGTCCATCAGGGCCGGCAGGTCGGGCAGGGTGGCGGCGCCGATCTGCGTGTTGACGCTGACCTTGAGCCCCGCCTGGTTGGCCCGGCGCAGGGTGTCCAGGGCTTTGTCGAAGGAGCCGGGGACGTTGCGCACCGCGTCATGCAGCGGCGCCAGGCCGTCCAGGGACACGCCGACACCGTCGAGCCCGGCGTCCACCGCGGCTTGCATCTTGGCCGGGGTCAGGTTGCGCCCGCCGGTCTGGATCGCTACGTACATGCCGTGGTCGTGGATGGCCTGGATCAGTCGGGTCCAGTCCTTGCGCAAATAGGCTTCGCCACCGATCAGGGTGACTTCCCGGGTGCCCAGGGCGGCGATGGAATCGATCACCGAGAGGCATTCCTGGGTGCTCAGTTCACCGGGACGTCGATGCCCGGCGCGGGAGCCGCAATGCAGGCACTTGAGGTCGCAGGCTAGGGTGATTTCCCAGACCACGTGCACCGGCACATAGCGCTTGAGGTCGGTTTCGCTGAGGTAGCGGGCGGGGAGACGGTCTGACATGAAAGATCCTTGCGTACCCAGCGGTACGCGGCACCAACCCATCGAAATAGGCGCGCCTTCCTTGAGCGGCAATGGCGCGATAGGTACAGCGGGACCCGGGGCCGGCGATGATCGGCCGGCCCCGAGTGCCTGGACTCAGCGCCGTTCCAGGCGGCTGATTTCTGCCTGCAACTGCTGCACCGCCTGGCTCAGGTTTTCACTGTTGGCCAGTTGCTTTTCGCCTTGGGCCACCAAGGCCTTGAGCCGCGCCAGATCGCCGCTGCTCTGGGCTTCCTGCAACGCCACGGCATACAGCGGATGGGGATGCAGGTTCGGCTGGTTGGCCTGAGGGGCTCGCTCGGCGGACTGCTGGTCCACCGGTGCCTGGCTCACGGCGGCGTGTTGCACCACATGCCAGTGGCCCAGGTACTGATACCGATAGCTGGCAAAGCCGCTGGCCCAGTCGAGGCCGAGGATGCCCTGCAGATGAAAGGTCTCGACGATGTGGCTGGTGGGGCCAACGGGGTTGCCCGCGAGGTTGAGGATGATGTGTCCCTCGCTGGAAGGGTCCAGTTTGACCTGGGAATAGTCGCCCCAGACATCCGCGTGGAAGTGCACCGGTGGCGAGGTGCTCTGGGTGATCCGGGCGACGCCGCTGACGCGTTTCTTCGGTGTGTCGACCAGCAAGTCGAGGGTCAGTACGGGGGCCCCGATGACCGGGTTGGCGACGATGATACGGGTGTGGAACAGTCCAATTGTCATGCTGCAACTCCTTATCTATGGAAGACATCAGGTTCGCTGGACCACCGGTATCAGCGTCGTTCCTGCCGGCTGATCTCGGCCTTGGCCGAATCCAGTGCCGTGCGGATCAGCGGCAGTTGTTCCAGCTGCTGGGTGGCTACCCGATGCAGGCTTTTCATCTGCGCCAGGTCGCCGCTGGCGATGGCCCCGTGAATCGGCCCGCCATACAGCGCGGCGCTGGTGGTCTGTACGGCGCTGTTCCTGCCTTGCAGGTCTGGCGTCGACAGCGTGCTGGACTGCACGGTTTCCTGCAGATGAGCCGGCACCTGGTTCACTGAAACCCAGCTGTGGCCGTTGAAGTACTGGTAGTTGGCGATGCCTTCCTTCCAGTTGTCGCCGACCACCAGGTGCAGCTTGAAGTTGATGATGGAGTTGGAACCAGGTCCGCCCTGATTGCCCTGGGCGGTGATGAGGATCTTGCTGGACGTGGGGGACATGACTGTCATGTAGGTGTACTGGCCCCAGACATCACTGTGCAGGTCCAGGGGTGGGTTGACTGCCTGGGTGATCGATGAGGTGCCGCGTACGCTGTGCTCCGGGGAGTACACCAGCAGGTTGAGGATCAGGGCTGGGGCCCCGGGCTGGGACGTACCGATGCGGTAGCTCAGGGGGAACAGGCCTTCGGCGTGCGAGTTGGAACCGGACATTTGCTTTGCCTCCATTCGTGACAGGGGAACAGCGATTAGTGGTGTTCCAGGCGGGCGACTTCCTTGGCCAGCTGTTCGTAGGCGCTGCGCAGATCCTTGGCTTCGGATTTTTTCGGATCGCGCGTGGCCAGCAGGGCTTTCATCTGTGGCAGTTTGCCTTCGGAGATCGCCGACTGAATGGCCACCCCGTAGGGTGGAATCGTGTGTTGAGATGCGTTGCTCATGGCGTGTGCCTTCCATGGGTGTTGAGGGGGCTGCTGTGTTCAGCAGCCTTTGCAGTTAAGCAGCGCGGTTGGAAATGGAAGGCTAATGGCACATTGATTTAAGGGGTTTCCGACAGGTGGATTCACGCTTGGGAAAGGGTTGTTGCAGAGCCTTTGAGTGGTCATTCCAAAGGGCGATATGCAGCCGCTGGGTTGATCGCTGGCGGCGATAGATCAGGCGGGATTGGCGGGTTTTTCAGTTGGGG